>CAZQPF010000003.1:0-95543 GCA_964595165.1 uncultured Desulfohalobiaceae bacterium | reverse complement strand
CCGAACCGGGGAGACGGTGTTGGCCGTGATGCCCTCCTTGACCAGCCTGGAGGCGAAGGAGTGGGTCAGGCCCCAGATCCCGGCCTTGGAGGCTACGTAGGCCGTGCCGGTGATGCCCCCGGTCTGGGCCGCGATGGAGGAGAGGTTGATGATGCGCCCCCACCCCTTGGCCCGCATGTCCGAAAGCACTGCCTGGGTCACCAGGAAAACGGACTTGAGGTTCACGTCGAGCACACGGTCCCATTCCGCCTCGCTGAGCTCCTCGATGGGGTCCAGGTGGACGATGCCCGCGTTGTTCACCAGGATCTCGATCGGTCCGAGTTCCTCGCGAACCCGCTCCACCATGCCTCTCACCTCTTCGGGACGGGAGACATCGGCCTGGGCCAAAACGGCCCGACTGGAGGCCTCTTCTACGCGCCGCTTGGTTTCCTCGGCTCCAGCCGAATCCAAAAGGTAGTTGATTCCTATGTCGGCGCCGACTTGGGCCAGAGCAACTGCGGCAGCCCGGCCGATCCCGCGGCTCGCCCCGGTGATCAGGGCCGTCTTTCCAGTCAGCTCCTCCATCAGATCCTCCTTATCCTTGACTGACAATGAACCTTGGCGGCTGCAAGTACTCGCTGCGGCAGCGAGGGCAGCGGGACGGCTTTTTGAAGTCCTTTCGCTTGGTGAACTGAAAGCCGCACTCTCTGCATTGGGCCGCAATTATTCGCAGCCGCGAGCTTTGCTGTTGCAGGGTGCTCCTGATATGACCCAGATGGGAAAGGATATCCTTTTCGGAGATTCCGGCTTGTTTGGAAATATCCCGAATGGATAGCGGTTCGCTGGCCTCTTCCAATACTGCGATGATGGCTTGCCGCTCTGTTAAGGGGGATGATTTGTCCGTCACATTTATTCACCGTAGCTCAACTGTGGTAGAAAAAACCCAATCTATCCTGCTCAATATTTTCCGGTTGCATGCAACCAAGAACCGAGGAATATGACCGAAAAACGGATTGTATGGGTTTGGTCCTGTTGACTCCCCTCCTTCGCAAGGAGGGGCGGGGTGGTTGGAGTAGCGATTTTAGTCCTTGAGGGGACGCAAGCATAAGAAAGCGGGGCTAGGGCTCGCTCATCCAACGGTTGAGCGTATCCACAATCTGCTGGGCCTGCTTTTGGCTGGAGATGTTGAACTTCGACTGCGGACGGAACTGGCCGTTGATCTTCTTGTAGCGCCGGATGGTATACTTTTCCGGGCCGAAGCCCTCAAGCTTGCTCTCATACTGGCGATAGCGGAAGAGGATGGTCGTCCAGGCGCCCTTGGTGAGCACCTCTTTGTCCAGCTCCTGGACAAGGGTCTGCCCGTTCTCTTCGTAGCTGATGGTGATGTCCTCGATGTTCTCTGCCATGGTGTCCTCCCTGATATGCAGTGCATGGGAGGAAGGGAACAGGGTTTCATACGGTTTGTCAAGCCGAGGGCGGCCTCCTCTTGGCCGGAGATGGCAGGAGGCTCTGCCGGACATCCACACGTGCGCAGCAGGAGGGCTCGCCTCCACCGGGAAGCAAGCCCCTGCGCCGGGCTTCGCCTCATTCCATTGTGCGGTCACAGTGATTGCAGCCTGGAGGCAGATCTCTCATAGCTGCCAGGATGCAAAGAAATCTTCCTGGTTGCAAAATGGAATCAGAGGTTCCAGTAGGGAAGGCCCCGCTCGGCCCACATGGTGTTGCCGTAGTCGTACTTGAGGATGCGATGCACTTCCCGAAGGTGGCTCGCGTCCTCTGTGGCCTTGAACCGGGAGACTCCGCGCAGATAGACGGCTTCCGGCGCGCTGCCGGACCAGGGGGAGGCCTCCAGGAGCCGGTCGAGCTTGAGTGCGGCCTCCTCCAACTCGTTAGTATGGAACAGAAACTTGGCCTGTCCCAGCTCGATAAAGGGGAGGAGCTCCTGGAACGGAAAGAAGCCCATGCCACAATGGTGGGAGGTCCCTTTGGGATCAAGGATGAAGAGGAGCGGGGTCCATTTGACCTTGAAGTCGTGGGCGTAGGGCTGCTCGTGGGAGTCGATGCGCAGAGGAACCACAGCCTCGTTGACGTAGCCGGCCAGCTTGTCGTTTGGATACGTCACCGCATCCATCTGTTGGCAGCCGATTCACTCCGGGTTGAAGAAATCCAGAAAAACGAGCTTGTTTTCCTTTTCCGCTCTTGAGAGCGCCGAGTCCATCCGTGTTTCCCAGCCGATGCGTGCAGACATGAAATACCTCCTTGGCTCGAGAGAGGGGTTTTTTCTTTTCAGATTTGAGGCTACTCTAGCAGCATGCTCAATCGAATCCTGAAGACCAAGGGGAGATATGGTGGATAATTCAGGGATAAGCGCAGCCTGTGCCTGCACAGCGGTATGGCTGCTGGGGTTCTTCCTCCTGTTGCCCGCTCCGGCTGAGGCGGGGTCCTACAAAGCGGCCCGGCAGAAGATGGTGCAAGAGCAGCTCAAGTCCCGTGGAATACAGGATCAAAGAGTGCTGCAAGCCATGCGGAGCGTGGAGCGGCATCTCTTTGTACCCCGGCATCTCAGAGATCTGTCCTATGCCGACCGGCCGCTGCCCATCGGGCATGACCAGACCATCTCCCAGCCCTACATCGTTGCCCTGATGACCGAGCTGGCCGAGATCAGCCCCCAAGACAAGGTGCTGGAGATAGGCACCGGATCGGGCTATCAGGCGGCGGTTCTGGCTGAGCTTTGCCGGGCGGTCTACAGCGTGGAGATCGTGGAGCCTCTGGCGCGGGAGGCGAGACAGAGGCTGGAACAATTGGGCTATACAAACGTTTCGGTGCGTTGCGGCGACGGGTTCCAAGGATGGGAGGAGCAGGCCCCTTTTGATGCCATTATCGTCACCTGCGCTCCACCGGAGATCCCGCCCCCGCTCCTGGAGCAGCTAGGGGAGGGTGGACGGCTGGTTATTCCGGTCGGGGAGCTGTGGCAGGAGCTTAGAGTGGTGAGCAAGAAAGGCGGCCGGCTTCGAACGAGAGAGGTGATTCCGGTAAGGTTCGTTCCCATGACCGGCCAGGGAGTGGAGCAGATGGAATGAGATTTCCAGCTCGGGATTGAAAACGGCGGCTTTGATTTGCTAATCGAAAAGGCAAAAAGGAGGTGATGGATTATGGCCAACTTTCTATTTGTCCTGAGCAAGGACGACAACGAGGCGGCTACCCGGTGTTTTCAGTTCGCCAAGATCGCTCATTCCAAAGGGCACCACGTGGATCTCTTCTTTATCGACGACGGCGTGGCCTGGGCGGACAAAAACAGGGATCTGAACCGCAAGACAACCACAGGCGACTGCCCGAACGACTATCTGCCCTATCTGGTGGAAAACGAGGTCCAGACCGGGGTCTGCACCCCTTGCGCCAACAACCGGAAGATGGACGAGGCCGGCTTCTTCAGCAACATGAAGCTCGACGGCGGACCCCATCTCATCGACATGGCGTCCGAGGCCAAGGTGTTCAACTTCTGATGGCTCCGGCCCGAGGAGGTTCAGCGAACGAGCCGCAGCTCTGCAAGGCCGGACGGCAGATCCGTCCGGCCTTGAGTGCCGGCCGGCAATGCCGCCTGCTTGGCGCTTTGTTTTTTTAGGTCTCAAGCCCCATGGACCGGGCCACAATCTCGGCGATGTCCCTGTCCAGAAGCCGGGATTCCTTGGCCGCCAGCCCGTCCTCGAGCATGGTCATGCAAAAGGGGCAGGCCGTGGCTATGAGGGAAACATTCCCGGGGCGGGCCGCAAGGATGGCCTCCTCAGCCTGGGCCACCCGGCGGTCGTTCACCCGATGCTCCCGGTCCTCCTCGATCCAGGTAAGACCTCCGCCTGCTCCGCAACACATTCCATACTCCCGGCTGCGTTCCATCTCCACCAGCCTCATCCCCGGAATTCTTTCCAGAATGCGCCGCGGCGCGTCGAAGATCCTGTTGTGGCGCCCCAGATAGCAGGAATCGTGATAGGCGGCCACTGCGTCCACCTCTTGGCTGCAGGAGATTCTTCCCGTCTCCAGCAGCCTCTGAAGAAGATCCGTATGGTGGATGACCGGATACTCGGCTCCGAAATCCGGGTACTCCCGGTGCAGGGTGTTGTAGCAATGCGGGCAAAGCGTCAGGATGGAGCCGAATGAATCGGCATAGGAGGAAAGCGTTTCCAGGTTGGATTCCACTTGCATCTGAAAGAGGTATTCATGCCCCATGCGCCGGGCTGGGTCCCCGGTGCAGCGCTCCTCCTCGCCGAGCACGGCGAAGGAGACGCCAGCCCGTTGCAGGATCCGGACCAGGCTGCGGGCGATCTTCTGGTTGCGCGGATCAAAGGCCGCAGAACAGCCCACCCAGAAGAGGTATTCCACTTTTTCCCCCTCGACCAGCTGAGCCATGGTCTGGATCTCCAGGCCCCGGGCCCAGTCCAGCCTGGCGGAAGGATGCTCGTTCCACGGATTGCCCCGCTTCTCTATTCCGGCGAAGACCTCGGCGAAGGTCTCGGGATAGCGGTCCTGCATCATGACCTGGTTGCGGCGCAGCTCCAGGATCTTGTTCAAAGGATCGATGTACACCGGGCAGGCCTCCACGCAGGCCATGCAGGTGGTACAGGCCTCGATCGCTTCCGCGGGTATGAGCCCGGCCTCCATGATGCCTTGCCGCTCCTCCGGCTTGGCCAGGGCGGGTAATTCTCGCAGGCTCTGATCGCGCAGATGGTTTACGATTTGGCGCGGCGAGAGGACCTTGCCGGCGATGTTGGCTGGGCAGTTGAGCGTGCAGCGCCCGCACTCGGTACAGCTGGCCGTATCCAGGAGGTCCTTGCGCGAGAGGTCGGCCAGGGTGTCCGCTCCCAGGCTTTCCTCCCGCTCAAAGGCCCCTTCCACATCCAGGCGGTCCAGCCTGCCTTTGGGCCGCAGGTCCTGCAGCAGAAAGTTGAACGGAGCGGTGAGGATGTGCAGGGCCTTGGGATAGAAGGGAAGCGCGGCGATCCCGCTGAGGGCGAGCAGGGCGTGAAGCCACCATAGCCCGAAGTGCCAGCTGCGAGCCGTCTCCGGGGCGGTCTTGGACCACAGAGCGGAGCAGACCTGACCCAGCGGTGACCATTGCGCTGCGTAACCCAGCTCTCCTGAGCTTGCCGCCAGCCGTCCTCCTTCAACCAGAAAGCCGGTGATGACGATGAGCAGCAGCCAAAGGGGCAGAAGGAGATCTCCGGTTTTGTGTTGCAATTGCGGCCTTTTCAGAACGTAACGGCGCACCAGGCCGATAGTTAGCCCCAGGGCAACAAGCCCGCCGAACACGTCCAGCACATACTCGAAGCCCAGAAAGAAGGGGCCGGCCAATAGGCCGTGTTCCCAGCCCAGTATCTTCTGGAAGAGATCGTACTCCACTGAGATGATCAGCGTTCCCAGGAAGAGAACCATCATGCCCCACATAATCCCCAGGTGCATGATGCCGGCCAAAGGGTGGCGGCGGAGTACGGTCCGGTTGGAAGCAATTCCCCACAAGGTTTCAGCAATCCGGGAATAGACGCGAGTGAGCGGACAGGCGAGCTTGCGGCCGGATAGAATGCGGCGCAGGTGGAGCCAGATCCCGTAACCCAGTGCAGCCAGGGAGGCGATCGCCAAAAGGTAGAGGGCGAGCTCTCCAACCGATCCTATGTTCCAGAATATTTCGCGGCTGACTCCGGGCATGGCCTCCCTCCTTCGGCTACTGGGTGCTTGTGCGCTTAGGTGGGAAAATTTTAAAAATGTCCATCAAAATTCATATATCGGATTGACAACTATATTCTTCGTTTCTATACTGGTTGTCAAGTAAATTTTTTATTAAAATATACAACCGATATATTGGATATTCTATGAACAATGTTCTCAATCTTTACGAGGAGTTAAAAAAAAGAATTGTCCTGCTGGACTATGAGCCAGGGCAGGTTCTGCGTGAAAAGGAGCTCCTCGAGGAGTTCGGGGTGAGCCGAACTCCGGTGCGGGAGGCCCTGATTCGCCTGGAGATGGATGGGCTGGTTCGCATTCTTCCCAATCTGGGGACTATAGTCTCGGAAGTAAGCTTCCAGCAGCTAAAGGACGTCATTGAGGTCCGCTCGCACCTCATTCTACTGGCCGGGGAGCTGGCGGCTGCCAGGATAACCAAGGAGGAGCTCGGAGAGCTGCGAAGCCTCATCGAGCAGATGGAGCGCGCGGACAGCCCCAAGCTGCTCATGGAGCTGGATACCAAGGCGCACGACCTGATCAACCAGGCCACCAAGAACGAAATGCTGGTCAAGATGCTGGGTCAGTTGCGCGACCTTGTAGTCCGCATTTGGACCTACTTCCCCACCGCCGATGATTACTACCAGGGCTTGAGCCGGGAATTCGAAGAGCTGGAGGCGGCGCTGCACAAGGGAGATCAGAAGGAGAGCGCCAGGCTGTTGGAGAAGCACACCCAGAGGTTTATCGATCATATTCGAGGGCAGTTCGTTTTGTAGCCATCCAGATAGGCAAAAAATGTGCAGCAGCTGGGCCCTCCCACGGTGGATGTTAGGGGGGGGTGGCAAGTAAACAGTGTTTATTTCTATAAACAAGCAGCATGGGGAGGGGGTATGAGTACATTACCGGACAGTGCGAGGGTGGTCATTATCGGAGCCGGCATCGTGGGCAACTGCGTGGCCTACCATTTGGCGGAAAAGGGCTGGAAAAACATGGTCATGATCGACAAAGGGCCGCTGCCCAATCCGGGAGGTTCAACCGGGCACGCCTCGAACTTCATCTTCCCGGTGGACCATTCCAAATCCATGACGCAGCTCACTCAGGACAGTGTGCGGCAGTACAAGGAGATGGGCATGTTCCGGCAAAGCGGCGGCATCGAGCTGGCGCAGACCAAGGAGCGCATGGAGGAGCTCAAGCGCAGGATGGCTTCGGCCAAATGCTGGGGCGAGGAGGCGGAGCTTCTGGATCCCGCCGGAGTGAAGAAGCTTTTCCCCTGGGTCAACGAAGAGAGGATCCTGGGCGGCTTCTACTGCCCCTCGGTGGGAGTGGTGGACTCCCTGCAGTCGGGAACCATTATGCGGGAGAAGGCCCAGGAGAGGGGCAGCTTGGAGGTGTTCCCCAATACCGAGGTTTTGGATATCGGCGTGGAGGAAGGACGGGTGAAGTCGGTGAGCACTACCCGCGGGGAGATGACTGCGGATTACGTGATCATCGCCTGCGGGGTGTGGAGCCCGCGAATCGCCGCTATGGCCGGTGCCTCCATCCCGCTCTACCCGGTGGCGCATCAGATGATCGACGCCGGTCCCATACCGCAATTCGCCCAGGCCAAAGGGGAGATCGAGTACCCTATTCTGCGGGATATGAGCGTGCTCATGTATGAGCGGCAGGCTGCGGGGAACCTGGAGATCGGCTCCTATGCCCACCGCCCTATCCTCTACGATCCGGACACCATCCCCTCCATCGATGAGGCCAAGCTTTCCCCCACTGAGATGCCCTTCACCAGAGAGGACTTCGATCCCCAGCTAGAGGATGCCCTGGAGCTTCTCCCGGAGATGCTGGATCATGACTCGGTGGAAATTCAATACGCCATCAACGGGCTCATCTCTCTGACCACGGACGGCGCTCCGGTAATCGGCGAAACCTCCGAGGTGAAAGGGCTGTGGTCCTGCGCCGCCATCTGGATCAAGGAGGGGCCCGGGGCGGGCAGGCTCCTGGCGGAGTGGATGACCGACGGCGCTCCGGAGATCGATCCCAATGAGGTGGATATCGCCCGGTTCTATCCCTTTGCCAAAACCAAGGATCACGTCTGCGCACGGACTTCCGAGGGGTTCAACAAGATTTACGGCATCGTCCATCCCCAGGAGCAATGGCAGTCCAATCGCAACCTCCGGCTGAGCCCCATGAACACCAGGGAAAGGGAGCTTGAAGCGGAGTTCTTTGAGACAGCCGGATGGGAGCGGCCGCAGTGGTACGGCTCGAACCAGCGTCTTCTGCAGGAGTTTGAAGGCCGGCTCATGGAACGGAGCAACGCGTGGGACGCCTTCGGCTGGTCGCCGATCATCAATGCCGAGCATCTTGCCATGCGGGAGCGGGTGGCCATGTTCGATCTGAGCTCCTTTGCCATCTACGATGTGGTCGGAAGCGGGGCGCTTGATGCAGTGCAGCGCTTGGCGGTGGCTCAAATGGATGTACAGCCCGGCAAGGCGGTTTATACCCTGTTGTTGAATCCCTTCGGCGGCATCAAGTCCGATCTGACCATCATGCGGCTGAGCCGGAATCATTTCCGGGTGGTTACCGGAGGAGGCCACGGGCCCATCGATAAGAAGTGGATCCTGGATCATCTCCCGGAAAACGGATCGACCCAGCTCCACGACCTGACCACTTCTCTGTGCACCATCGGCGTCTGGGGGCCGAAAGCCCGCGATCTGGTGCAGGCGGTGGCTGAAGAGGATATGTCCAACCAGGCCTTTGCCTTTGCAACGGCCAAGCCCATCACCCTGGGTCCGATATCTGCCTGGGCGGTGCGCATTTCCTATGTGGGCGAGCTCGGTTGGGAGATCTATGCTCCCTTTGAGCAGGGGCAGTTCCTCTGGGATATGCTCTGGAAGGCCGGACAGGAGTTCGGGGTGGTTCCGGCAGGTATCGGAGTGTACGGCACCACGGCCCGGCTGGAAAAGAGCTACCGGCTCTACGGCCATGAGCTGGATACGGACTTCACCGCCGCAGAGGCCGGCTTGCTGCGCCCCAAGGTCAAAGCCCAGGATTTCATCGGCAAAGAGGCCTACCTCAAGGCCAGGGAGGGCGAACCTGCCGCCGTTCTGTGCACCCTCAGCGTGGAGGACCATACCTCGGCAAGCGGAGAAAAGCGCTACATGCTGGGCCATGAGCCGATCTTGAGCCGGGAGGGCCAGCCTCTCGTGGACCGCAAGGGCCGGCGTTCCTATGTCACCACTGCGGGTTCGGCTCCCTGGCTCGGCAAGCACCTGCTCATGGCCTACCTTCCCGTAGACCAGGCCCAGGTCGGGAGCTCGCTCTTGGTGGAGTATTTTGCGGAACACTATCCGGTGACCGTAGAGGCCGTGGGGAACGCTCCGCTGTTCGATGCGGAAAACAGCCGGATGAAAGGATGATCCAGGAGGTAGCGATGAACGTTCTCATTTGTATTAAGCGGGTGCCGGACATCGGGGCCAAGATAGAGCTCTCCGAGGATAAGCGCTCCATCTCCACCCGCAATCTGGGGTTTACCATCAGCCCGCATGAAGAATGCGCTGTGGAGGAGGCCATTTCGCTCATCGAGAAGCAGGGCGGGAGCTCCACGGTTCTCACTCTTGGGCCCTCGGCCTCCGAGGAGCAGGTTCGCGACTCCATGGCCAGAGGCGTGGAGCGGGCCATCCTCCTGGAGACCGACGGCAGCGAGTGGGACCCTGCGGAGACCGCTTCGGCAATCGTGGAGACGGTTCGCGGCCTGGGGCCGAAGCCATTCGATCTCCTGCTCTTGGGAAGCGAATCTGCGGACAGCGCCAACTTTCAGGTGGGGATCAGGGTGGCGTGCGGGCTGGACCTGCCTTGTCTTTCCGGAATCAAGCATCTGGAGATCCAGGGAAACAAGGCTGTCGGAAAGCGGGAGGTCGATGACGGCTGGGAGGTCTATGAAGTCGATCTGCCTGCAGTGGTCACGGTCAAGGAAGGGATCAATCTCCCCAGGTATCCCAGCCTGCGCGGCACGATGAAGGCCAAGAAGAAGCCGGTGGAGAGGAGTGCACCGAAACGTCCCGGACCGGGGTTGGAAATGGAGGGCCTGAGGCACCCTCCGGAAACGGGCAAAGAGGTGGAGATGCTCGGACAGGGCCCCGCAGCGGCGACAAAAGTGGTCGAAGTTCTCAAATCCTTGGAGGTGATCTGAGCTATGATACTCGCTTTAGGAGAACAGCAGAACGGATCTCTCCTGGAGGGCTCCCTGCAGATGCTCACCATGGCCCGCAGGCTCTGCGAGCTGATGAACATCCCGCTCTGTGCAGCGTTTTTCGGAGAGATTAAGCAGGCTTGGCTCGATACCCTCAGAGCCCATGGAGTAGCCGAAGCCTACGGGATCCGGCACCCCGGGTTGGACAGCTATGCCCCTGAGGCGATGGCCAAAGGGCTGCTGCAGCTGGTCGAGCAGAAGCGGCCCAGGATAGTCATGGCTGCGGGGACGGAGCGGGGCAACGAAGTCCTGGCCTATGTGGGAGCGCACCTGCATCTGCCTATGGCTGTCAACTGCGTTCACCTCCTGCCAGGGGAGCCGTTTCGACTGACCAGGCTTCGCTGGGGCGGAAGCCTTCTGGAGGACAGCATCCTGCACGGCGATCCCAAGCTGGTCAGTGTGGCTCTGCATTCTGTACCGGCGGAGGAAGCCGCAGTACTGGGCGAGACCCGCTTCCAGGAGTTCACTCCCTCGCTGCAGGAGAGGGATTTTCGGACCAAGGTCCTCAGAAGGGAGAAGACGGTCAGCGAAGGCGTGACCCTTAAGAATGCCCCGGTGGTCATCGGCGGCGGCAGGGGGGTGGGCAGCGAAGCCGGCTACCGGGTGCTTGAGGAGCTGGCCTCCCTGCTGGGGGGTGCGGTCGGGGGTTCGCGCGTGGCCACCAACAACGGCTGGCGCCCCCACTCGGAACAGATCGGGCTTACCGGCAACCGCATCGCCCCGGAGCTGTACATCGCTTGCGGGATCAGCGGCGCAATCCAGCATCTCGTGGGCTGCAAGGGAGCCAAGCGTATCATGGTCATCAACAAGGATCCCGAGGCTCCGTTCTTCTCCAAGGCAGACTACGGGGTGCTCGGGGATCTGCACCAGGTCCTGCCGGCGATTATGGAAGAGGTCAAGAAGGAAAAGAAGCAGAGATCGGTTGCCGAATCAGAGTAGTCAGCGCAGCCTCCGGCTGCGCTCAATCAATGGATTTGTTGGAAAAGAGTCCAAGGATACTGCTTTTCAGCGCAAGCTCACGATCTTCCAGCCGCGGGACTCGGCAATGGCTCGAAGCGTTTCGTCCGGATCCACAGCCACCGGGTGATCCACGAT
The DNA here is from genome assembly GCA_964595165.1 of uncultured Desulfohalobiaceae bacterium. Lineage (GTDB taxonomy): Bacteria > Desulfobacterota > Desulfovibrionia > Desulfovibrionales > Desulfothermaceae > CAZQPF01. The sequence continues at coordinate 84,523 of CAZQPF010000003.1, read as the reverse complement.
TTCCAAGAGCGGCAGATCGTTGTAAGAGTCGGTATAGAACAGGCTGCCTCGCAGGGATTCTCCGGTTTGGGCCAGCCGTTCCCGGAGGCGGAGCACCTTGCCTTCGTGAGAGCAGGGGCGCCCGGCGAGGCGGCCGGTGAGACGGTTGCTTTCGATCTCCAGCTCAGTGGCCAAAAGCTCGTCCACCTGCAAAAGCGCGGCAATGGGTTCGGTGATGAGTCGATTGGTGGAGGTCATGATCAGCAGGCGATCGCCTTTGGAGCGGTGCTCGGCCAAGAGCCCTTCCGCCTGGGGAAGGCGCATGGGCTCTATTTTGGCGGCTATGAACTCCTGCTGCAGGGCCCCCAGCTCCTGGAGGCTATACTGGGTCAGCGGCTCCAGGGTGAACTCGATATACTCCACCACATCGAGCCGTCCGGCCAGGTAGTCCTCATAGTAGGCATCGTTTCTGCGTCTATAGGTCTCGCCCACGATCCCCTTTTCGTAGAGGAACTCCCCCCAGGCGTGATCCGAGTCTCCTCCCAAAAGCGTGTTGTCCAGATCGAAAATCGCCAGGGCCATGTCCTTCTCCTTGCCTGCGCCGAGGTTGCTTCCCGGGCCTGCTTAACAGGGTCTGCCAGCTTCGGGAGGCCGGACCATAGCACTCTTCGCCACAGGCTGGCTAGTGGAGAGGAGCCGGGAAAAAACAAAGAAAGCTAGTAGAATTCTCTGTCTTGCCAGCGTGTTGCCGAAGAGATATGATCGAGCTCCTGCAACTCGGTATTTCAAGGTGGGATTATGCTCTACGATTTCGCAGACAAGAAGGTTGAGCTTCGCGGCAGGTACTACATTGCTCCCAGCGCGGACGTGGTCGGCATGGTCACCCTAAAGGACAACGCGAGCGTCTGGTTTCAAACCGTGGTCCGCGGAGACACCGACCGCATCGTCATCGGCGAGAACTCCAACATTCAGGACGGCTCGGTTCTGCACACCGATGAGGGAATTCAGCTCCTTATCGGGGCCAACGTAACCGTGGGGCACAAGGTGATTCTCCACGGCTGCCGCATCGGAGACGGGAGCATGGTGGGCATGGGAGCCGTGGTGCTCAATCGGGCCTCTGTGGGCCGAAACTGCATCATCGCCGCCAAGGCCCTCATTCCAGAGGGCAAGGAGATACCGGACAACTCAGTGGTTATGGGCTCTCCCGGAAAAGTGGTCCGCGAGGTGCAAGAGGCAGACCTGAGGATGATGCAGGAGACCATCCGGATCTACATTGACCGGGCCGAGAAGTACCGTACCCTGGTGCAGCAGAGCGACCGGGCGATGGCCTCGGGATAGCCGTTTGCAGGCAGAGCCCTCTTCAATCGAAGCGGCGGGCCGAGATGAGGAGCACCTCTTCCTGGGGCAGCTCCGGAAAGCCGTCCCTGGGCTTGATCACCTTCCAGTTGATTTTCTTAACCACATCCATCCCTTCCGCCACTTGGCCGAACACGGCATACCCGTATCCCTCGTCGGTCTCATCCTGGTGGTCCAGATCGGGGTTGTCCGCCGCATTGATAAAGAACTCGTCCCGGGCCGAATGCTTGTCTTCCGCCCTGGCCAGAGCCACAGTCCCTTTGGCGTTGGACAGGCGGTTATGCGCCTCGTTCTCCACTGCTTCGTGGACCGGCTTTCGGTTGAGATAGCGGTCGTAGCCGCCCGCCTGGATGATAAAGCCCCGGACGACGCGGTGAAAAAGGGTGAAGTCGTAGTGCTCCTCGTCCACGTAGCGCAAGAAGTTGGCTACGCTCTTGGGCGCGGCCTCGGGGAAGAGCTCGAGGAGGATGTCGCCTAGGCTGGTTTCCAGAAGAACGTGGGGGTTGTCCATTGTGTTGGTGTCCTCTCCGGTTCGGCTCGAAGATCAACGCAGCTCGTCCGGTATCTCGGCCACCGGTATGGGCTCCATTTTATGCCGGTTGGCCGTGTGGAGCCTCCTGTAGATGGCCAGGACTTCCCTTTGCCGCGGTGAAAGGCCTTTTTCGGTTCGCTCCGTTTCTCCGTTCTCAAAGCGCATGGCCCATTCCAGCTCCTCGTAGCTGGCCCCGAGCTGGTCTTCGTCGCTGCGGTTGTCCTGCCAGAGGCCGTCCGTGGGCAAGGCCCGGAGAATGGGCTCGATGATGCCCAGCTCCCGGCCCAGGGCGTAGACCTCGGATTTCATGAGGTCGGCGATGGGGGCCAGATCCACCCCTCCGTCGCCGTATTTGGTGTAGAAGCCGACCCCGAAATCCTCCACCTTGTTGCCGGTGCCTGCAACGAGCAGGCGATGGTGATTGGCAAAGGCGTACAGGGTGACCATGCGCAACCTGGAGCGGGCGTTGGCCATGGTCAGGTCGTCCTGGATGTCTTCCGGCAGCGTGGCTGCCAGGGCCTGGAATGCGCTGCTCAGATCGACGCTGCGTCCCTCGGTTCCGGGAAATCGCTCTGCCAGCCAGTCGATGTGCCGCTGGGAAAGGGAGGTCTGGTCCGGAGCCTGGTGTATGGGCATGTTCAGGACGAGGACCTGCTTGCCGGTCTTGGCGCACAGGGTGGAGGTCACGGCGGAGTCGATTCCACCGGAAGCCCCCACCACGAAGCCATTGAGTCCGGCCTCCTCGCAGCGCTCGATGAGCCAGTGGACAATGTAGTCGATCACCTTGCCCGTTTGCATGTCTCCTCCTTCTGGCCCTGGGGCATCATTCTTCCGGTCCCTGGTTGGCCTCTCTGCCGGCCTGCTCTATAATGGCCTCCAGCCTGGCCCTGGTTTCGAGGACCGAGAAGAGAAAGTTCATGGCTTCATCAGCCGAAGGGTTGGTGGCCATGAAGGCGTTCAGGGCTTCCCGGTCCAGCAGCGGAGGATGCTTGGCGTCCTTGTCCCGATTGAAGCGATTGTCGTCTGTCATGTTAGTTGTGAGCTCAAAGTTCACGGTTCACAGTTAAGACCAATAATCAAGAGATAAGCCAAAGGCATTCACAGTCAAATCTCAGCGTCAATATGAGCAGAGAAATGCGTTACTCAAACTGTTGACTGTCGAGATGGAAGGCTGTCGGGTTCTTAACAGGTTGTATATACCAGCTGCGCTTTCCGCGAGTCCTCACTCTAGGCCAGGGAAGGGCTGCTGGCAAGGGGGGAGGCAAGACTGGAACGGATGCAGGCAAGAAGGAGACACTGCCATGCGAGGCAAATGGGTGGCTGTTCTGATGCCGGCTTTGCTGCTCTGTATGTTGACCGGCTGCGCCGGGCACGTCTTGGGCGAGCCTCAGGGGCGTCCCTTTCGCGGGAGCGTCGTGTTCAAGGACTTCGAGGGCGGGTTCTACGGGATCGTGACCCAGGAGGGAGAGCGCTTGGATCCGCTGCATCTGCCCCAGGAGTTCAAGAACCAAGGGCTCCGGGTGCAAGGGCGCTATCTTCTCCAGGAGGGAGCGGCCACCATCCACATGTGGGGCAGACCGGTACAGCTCCTGGAGATCGAGCCGGTGGGGGACTACGGATCGCAGTGAGCCCCGCGGCATGCAGTCCGGCATGTCCCGAAAATTGGAGATTGGGCCTCCGGTTTGCCAAGGCCTTTGCTTTTCGGGGCTTGAGAGGTACAGGGCGCTTTAGCGCCTCGGCCTGCGGAGCAGGTTCCGGATCAGATTGAAGAGGTTTTCCGGGATGGCCAACTCGAGCATGCTCTTGGAATAGGTCATGGTTTCTCCTCTGGAGGTGTGTGAACAAAGAAAGATGAGCTAAGCCTGCTGCAGCTCATTGTCAACCCCTTCGGCACCTCCTGAGGCGAAAAAACGCAGGCAGCAACTGCTGCAATAAGGGGGAGAAATCGGTCAAAAACAGGAGCGAGCCGCTCGCACGAACTCTTGGACCCTTTTCAGGTCCTTGCGGTGCGTGCCGGGCCGGTCAGTCTTGGTTTTGGAGTCCACCCCGTCCGGACGGACCTCGGCTATGGCCCGGACTACGTTGTCCGGTCCCAGACCTCCGGCCAGAATGACCGGAATCTCAAGCGCCTGGACAATCCTGCGGCTTAGGGACCAGTTGTGAACTTCTCCGGTTGCGCCTATCTGGGTGTCTCCGGCGGCAAAGCTGTCCAGAAGAAGCAAATCTGCTGTTGGGGCGAATCTCTGAGCCAGGCTAACGGCTTCTGCTCCCCGGACGGGAATGCTGCGCATGATTTTGGTCCCGGGAAGTTGCCTTTTGAGGCTGGCTACTTTCTGCGGCGGAAAATGTTCCGGAAGGGTGCCTATATGAAGGATGTCCGGCCCCGTGCTGTCCACCAAGGCCAGGATCTCCTCAGGGTCTCGGGAGAGGGTGAGGGCTACGGAGCTGGCTCCACTGGGCAGGGATTCAAAAACCGCCTTGGCCTGGGCATGGGAAATTTCGCGGGGATAAGCCCCGTTTCCGACCAGAGCCCCGATGTGGTCCACCCCGGCTTCAGCCAGCTGCTTTGCCTCACGGGGTTCGGACACTTCGTAGATTTGAACCATCATGGCGCAGCACAATGTAGAGCGAGGTCCCTACGCGGTCAACTATGCACCGGCATGAGGGGGCAGTGCGGCCTCAGGCGAGACGGTAGAGGGATAGCAGCGCAGACCAGCCGAAGGGCGCCTTTTCCGGCAGGTCCTCAAGCGTCTGGCCGTACTTGATGGCTATTTCCAGGAAATAGGTCAATTGGAAAAATGATTTCAGCACCTGCCGTTCATTGGCAAACTTCTCCCGGTTCCCCTGGCAGTCGAGCCTGGAGTTGATGCCTTCCTCGATGAGGCTTTGGAAAAAGGGATGGAATGTTCTATCTCCCGGGGAGATGGAACGCAGCAAGTGGGCTATCTTTCGGATTTGCTGCTGGGCCCATAGTATGTTTTGTTCCTGCCGCGGCAGGCGAAACTTGTAGGAGTCAAAGTCCCAGAACTCACTCAAAGAGGCATGAAGCTGCTTCAGGTCCTCAAGATGGCTTTGTATGTTGTGTAACAGCTCGCGCTGCAGTTCGCGAGCATTTTCGGACGATTCCATTGTTGCTGCGTATTTGCCTCTTGGTCCGGGCTCAAGCTTCTGAAGCTCTGTATTTGAGGATGTATGGTGCATTTTATGTTTTACAAAAAAATCATGTCACCCAGGATTTATTATATCGCTGGGTGACATGGATGGTTCATTGTTCAACCTCTGTGCAGAGGTGAAATAAGATGAGATGAAAGCGGTCTCTATTCAGTATACCCGCTTCCTACAATAAGCCCGTTGTCTGTGGTCCGCACATAGGAATGCTTCTGCTTTTCCTTCCATACGTAATCGACCCAGGTTCCTTCCTCGGTGGAGTTGATTAAGGCATTGTAGACCGGCTCCGCAAGCTTCTGTAGATTCTTGCCCGCGAGCTCAGGGTGGACCACCAGGTGTCCATCCTGCTTCATGATGAACACGTAGGGGGAGTAGTCATTCGGATTGACCGCCCCGGCGTCCTTCCCTTGGTTGATGGCTGCGGCGATGCCGTCTACGTTGCTTTGAATGGCATCCCTGTCCGCAGCAAGGGCGGATCCCACCAGGCACAAGCCGATGCTCAAGGCGAAAAACACGAAAATCAATCGTTTCATAATGCACCTCCCTGATTAATGGTTTATGAAAACAGAAGAATGAGCTTGAAGGCTAAAGCTCCACGCTTCCTGGTTAACAGCTATGCGCAGAAAATGAAAGAGGTAGGGCAAAAAAATCCACAGTCCGGCAATTCCTTTCATAGTTACAACAAAAACAGTTTATTATTTCGATTTTGCTGCCCGGTTAGAGAAGGATACAGTTCACAAGAAGCAAAAGGCATGCCAGGCGCTCGCTTGGCTTTTCCTTACGAAAAATTGTATCGGGAATCAGTCAGTTATTCAGAAGAGGCTTGATAAGAACCACAGAGGCAGCTAGGGGCCTTAGGTGATTTATCAATAATGCCGGAGCATTATTTAAATGAGCCGGGCTGGGCGCTGGTGCTCATGGTAACAATCTCTTTTCACTGCGCTTTTGGAAGAAATGGAAGGGAAGGCAACAGGGACGTTACAAAATGTTCCCGCTGGGAGTACGATATTTTCCCGGTGGGGATTGAGCCATTTTGTTTTAGGACGCACCTGCAAAAAGTCGTGCCTGAATGATTCAAGCGCACGTACTTTCTTGTAGCTATTTGTTTTTGCTGACAACTGACCACCGACTTCTGAGCACCGCGATTGCAAAAGCATTTTTTGCAGTCGCATCTTGCAGGGCCATGGCGGCTACTTTCTGTTTTGCCGCTTCTTGTGCCAGCGGTAGCCGGCGCCGGTCAGGAAAGCGACAAGCAAGGCCCCGAAGAGATACCAGTTCTTTTGGGCTGCTGCGCCACCCATGGCGGCGATGGGCAGGGTGAGGAGGCTCTCGGTCGCCCAATTGGTGAGTAGAAAGGTTGTATAGGGCAGCCCGGTCAGAGCCAGGAGGTAGGTTTTCAGGATATAGGGCGGTCCGGGAATGAGCAGGAAGCTGACGATGCCCAGGCCGGTTTGGCGGCGATAGAGAATGGGTGGTTCATATCCCTTTTGGGATAGAAAGCGCAGGAGCGGGTTGCGCAAGAAGGTCCGGGTAATCAGATAGCCGGTGCTGATGTGCAACGGGAGAACAAAGAAGGTCAGAGCCGTGCCCCAGACCACTCCAAAGCGGACGCCGGCGAGCACCAGAAAGATGCTCATCGGAAAGCCGGCCAGTGGCAAGAGGATCATGAGCAGCACGAAGTAGACGGGATGAAGCTCGTAGCGAAGCAGGAAGCTGATGCGGGAGAGGAGATTCGAGATCTGAGGGCTGCCCAGGCTGAAAAGGAAAAGCACCGCCAGAAGAATGCAGCAGGCTGCCAGAAGAAGGTATTTGCTGCGCCTGGATAATGGAGGCATGCGGGGTGTCGCTTTGAGGGTCAATACGGACAGGTGGATGCTTACAGCAAGGGAGTTAGCTCATGGCGTGGTCTCTTGTAAAGGGCCGCAGCCCCAAAAGGGCAGCTCCGGGCGATACGTTTTCCCGGGGCCCAAAAAACATGAGGCCGGAGGGAGCATCCGTGCTCCTTTTGGCCTGAACCGAGGGGGACAACAGCGCAGGGATCGAGGCCTTTCCATCCCTGCGCGCTGGGTGAGTGGTATGCACCAGGGGGTTAGCCGAAACGCAGATGTTGCTCCGCGGTTCGCCGCCCCCCTTTCGGCAGAGGCTGCTGCCATTTCCAGCTGCTCCAGAAGCCTCTTCACCTTTCCTATGGCGCACGAGGAAGAAGTATGGTCTGTATGCAAGGGGATTTATTGGGTAGAAGACCGAGAATAGGTTTTTCTCTCGGGCCGGGTTTCGTATGATCTCCATACCATCCTTTCGCATGGAGCTTGTGTATGAACGGCGCCCGCCTGATGGCTGAATGCTTGGTCAACGAAGGTGTCTCTTGCGTTTTCGGGGTTCCGGGCGAGGAGAACCTCGATCTGCTCGATGCGTTCCGGGAGGTGGGCATACGCTTCATCGTGACTCGGCATGAGCAGGCAGCCGGGTTCATGGCCGCCACCTTCGGCCGGCTCACCAACAAGCCGGGGGTGTGCCTGTCCACATTGGGGCCGGGGGCTACGAATCTCGTGACCAGCGCTTCCTACGCTCTGCTGGGTGGCATGCCGGTGATGTTCATTACCGGGCAAAAGCCCATCGGAAGGAGCAGGCATGGCCGGTTTCAAATCGTGGACGTGGTTCGCATGATGTGGCCCACCACCAAGTTCACCAAGCAGGTGGTCAAGGCGGAGGCCATTCCCTCCCTGGTGCGGGACGTCTTCCGGATAGCCCAGGAGGAAAAGCCGGGGCCGGTGCACCTGGAGCTGCCCGAGGACGTGGCCAGGGAGCCAGTGGAGGGGGAGCCCTATCCGGTGATTGAGGTGTTTCAGCCTACCCCGAGCCGAGCGGCGATAGATAAAGCCGTTCGGATGATTCACCAAGCCGAGCACCCGCTGCTGCTCATCGCCGCAGGCGCCAACCGGCAGACGAACTGCTGCGCCCTCCGGGATTTTGTGGACAAGACAGGAATGTACTTTTTCACCACCCAGATGGGCAAGGGGGTGGTGGATGAGCGCCATCCCCAGCACCTGGGAACGGCGGCGCTGTCTCAGGATGACTATATCCACTGCGCCATCGATAAGGCAGATCTCGTGATCAACGTGGGACACGATACGGTGGAAAAGCCGCCCTTCTTTATGGAGCCGGACGGATTTCCTGTCATTCATATCAACTACTCACCGGCCCAGATCGATACCGTCTACTTCCCCCAGCACGAGGTCATCGGCGATATCGCCGAGAGCATCAAGGCGCTCACCGAGGCCATGGAGCAGAGCGAAAAGCAGGATGCTGCGTACTTTCGGACCATCAAGGACGAGATCGAGAAGAACGTCTTCACCGGCTTCGACGAGGTGTCCTTTCCCAACACGCCGCAGAAGCTCGTTGCCGACATTCGGGAGGCCATGCCCGAGGAGGGGATCCTCTGCCTGGACAACGGGATGTACAAGATATGGTTCGCCCGCAACTACAAGGCCTATGACGAGCGAACCGTGCTTTTGGACAACACCCTGGCCGCCATGGGTGCCGGGCTGCCGACGGCCATCGCCGCCAAGCTCCTCCATCCGGACAGGTACGTCCTGGCTATCTGCGGCGACGGCGGGTTCATGATGAATTCCCAGGAGATTGAGACCGCAGTCCGCCTGCAGCTGGACCTGGTCATCGTGGTCATTCGCGACGATGCCTACGGCATGATCAAATGGAAGCAGTCCGGCCTGCGCATGCCAGCTTTCGGCATGGATTTTCAGAACCCCGACTTCGTGGCCTATGCCGAGAGCTTCGGCGCTTTTGGCTACCGCATCGCCGAGACCGGCCAGCTCGTTGCAGAGCTTCGGAAATGCCTCCTCCAGCCGGGAGTCCATGTCATCGAGACGCCTATCGATTACTCGGAAAATATCCGGGTCTTCTTCGAAGAGCTCAAGCAGAAGACCTGCAAGCTCTGATTCTTCAGAATATGAAAAGCCAAGGAGGGACTATGCTCCAGGAAACCTATCCCTTGTATCTGGCCAACAGAGCGGAGCGTCCCAATGCCGATCTCGAGGTCCGGGACAAGTACTCCGGCGACGTGGCCACCAAGGTGGCTCTCGCCGACGAGACCATGATCGACCAGGCCATCGATAGAGCGGTCCAGGCCGCAGAGCCGATGCGCAGGCTTGCGGCCCATCGACGGAAGGCCGCTCTGCGCCATTGCGTGGATCGGTTTCGGGAGCGGGCCGAAGATCTGGCCATGGCCCTGAGCATAGAGGCCGGAAAGCCGATTCAGCATAGCCGCGGCGAAGTGACCCGGCTCATCGAAACCTTCGAGATCGCCGAGGAGGAGAGTGTGCGGCTCACCGGCGAGTACCTCCCCCTGGATCGGAGCCCCCGCGGCGAGACGCATACCGGCATCTGGAAGCGCGTGCCTGTGGGGCCGTGCTCCTTCATCACCCCGTTCAATTTCCCTTTGAACCTCGTGGCCCACAAGGTGGCTCCGGCGCTGGCCGCAGGCTGTCCGTTCATCCTCAAGCCGGCCAGCCTGACTCCGGTGGGGGCCCTCATCATCGGCGAAATCCTCGCGGAAACCGACCTCCCGGAGGGAGCCTTTTCCATTGTGCCCTGCGGGCGAGAGGAGGCCAGGCTCTTTACCGAGGACGAGAGGCTCCGGCTGCTGAGCTTCACCGGCTCGGGCGATGTGGGCTGGGATCTCAAGGCGAGGGCCGGCAAGAAGAAGGTGGTTCTCGAGCTGGGCGGAAACGCGGCCTGCGTCGTGGATGAGACCGCCGATCTCGAGGATGCTGTGGCCCGCATCATCTTCGGCGCCTTTTACCAGTCCGGGCAGAGCTGTGTCAGCGTGCAGCGCATCCTCGTGCAGGAGGACGTCTTTGAAGCATTCACCGGGAAGCTTGTCAAAGCCGCCAAGGAGCTCCACATGGGGGATCCCAAGGAGGAAGAGACCTTTGTCGGCCCCTTGATCAACGAAAAAGCGGCTCAGCGCATCAAGTCCTGGGTGGACGAGGCGGTGGGCAACGGGGCCAAGCTGCTCTGCGGCGGGAGCTGCGAGGGTGTCATGATGGAGGCCACCCTCCTGTCCAACGTATCCAGACAGGACAACGTCTATGCCAAGGAGATCTTCGGGCCGGTGGCCGTGGTTGGCTCGTTCCGAGATTTTGATGCCGCTCTGGCCGAGGTGAACGACAGCGTTTACGGCCTGCAGGCCGGAGTGTTCACCCGCGACCTCTACCGGGCCCAGGATGCCTGGAACGAGCTCGAGGTGGGCAGCGTGCTCATCAATGACATACCCTCCTGGCGCTCCGACCTCATGCCTTACGGCGGGGTGAAGATGAGCGGCCTGGGGCGGGAAGGCATCCGCTACGCCATGGAGGATATGACCGAGATCAGGCTCATGGTGCTTCGCAACGCCGGCCGCTAATGGATTTTGGTTCTCCAGGCCGCCGATTCCTTATAGAGCGCGGATGCAGTGATTATGCAGCAGCTGGCACCAGGAGTTGACAATGGACTTCCGAGAGGAATCTGACAGCCTCGGCACGGTGCGAGTGCCGGCCGAGGCCTATTACGGGGCCCAAACGCAGCGGGCCAGGGAGAACTTCCCCATCAGCGGTCTCGGGCTGCCGGTTTCCTTTCTCCATTCGCTGGCCCTGATCAAGCTTTGCGCTGCGCAGGCCAATGTGTCTCTCGGCCTTATCGAGAGGGAGAAGGGCGAAGCCATTGTGCAGGCGGCGCAGGAAGCGATGGATGGCAAGCTCGACCAGGAGTTCGTGGTGGATGTCTTTCAGACCGGGTCCGGCACCTCGACGAACATGAACCTGAACGAGGTCCTGGCCGCGCGGGCCAACGAGATCCTTACGGGCAGGAAGGCGTCCAGGGAGCCGGTCCATCCCAACGATCACGTCAATCGCTGCCAGTCGACCAACGACGCCTTCCCCACCGCTCTGTCCATCACCGCTCTGCGACTCATCCGGGAGAAGCTGCAGCCCTCCCTGGAGTCCCTCCAGCAGGAGCTGCAGGCCAAGGCCGAGGCTTTCGCACCGATACAAAAGATCGGCCGCACCCACCTCCAGGACGCCGTCATCCTCAGCCTGGGCCAGGAGTTCTCCGGGTACGCCCGCCAGGCGGAGCTCTCCCTGGAGCGCCTGCAAGGGGTAGAGCACCGGCTGAAGAGCCTGGCCCTGGGCGGCACGGCTGTGGGCACCGGAGCGAATGCACACCCGGACTTTGCCGCAAGCGCAATCTCCAGGCTGGCGGATTATACAGGCCTGGAGCTGTTCGAGACGCCCAACCATTTCGAGTCGCAAGGGGCCTGCGACGCGGCCGTGGAGCTGAGCGGGGTCCTGAAAGCTATTGCCGTAAGCCTGTCCAAGATAGCCAACGATATCCGCTGGCTGGCCTCGGGACCGCGCTGCGGCCTGGGAGAGCTCAACCTGCCTGCGGTCCAGCCGGGGTCGTCCATCATGCCCGGCAAGGTCAACCCGGTTATCCCGGAGTCGCTCATCCAGGCCTGCGCCCAGGTGGTGGGCAACGATGCGGCCATTACCTGCGGCGGCCAAGGCGGGTACTTCGAGCTGAACACCATGCTTCCCCTGGTGGCCTATAACCTCATCCAGTCCCTAGAGCTTCTGTCCAACGGCTCCCGGGAGATGGCCTCCAGGTGCGTCCGGGGCATAACAGCCAACGCTGGGCAATGCGAGGACAATATCCGCAAAAGCCTGGCCCTGGCCACCTATCTCGCTCCCATCATCGGCTACGACCAAGCGGCAGACATAGCGCATGAGGCCTATGCCAGCCAAAGGAGCGTGGAGGAGGTGGCCAGGGAAAGAAAGGTTCTTTCTGAGGAGCAGCTGCAGCAGGTGTTGTACGGTCGATCAACGGGCTGAGGCATCGGCCGGGGCTTTTGTGAGGTCAATCCGGAGCGGAAAGCTGGATGCAGGCAACGCATCGAACAAACCGCTATCAGACAAAGAGGGAGCTCATGACTGACAGGAACGAGATCATCAACACCGGCCTTCGGGGCGTGAAGGTCGCCTCGACCAAGATCAGCTTCGTCGACGGAGAGCAGGGCAAGCTCATCTATCGGGGCTACCGCATCGAGGATCTTGCGAAGAAGGCGACCTTCGAGGAGGTCGTCCACCTGCTGCTCTATGAAAAGCTGCCCGCGGCGAGAGAGCTCGAGAGCTTCAGGGAGCGTCTCATCTCGGAGCGCAACCTGCCGGAGGATATCCTGGCGGCCCTGAAAACGAGGCCGGCCAAGGCTCGGCCCATGGACGTCCTCCAGGCCGCAATCCCCATGCTGGCGGATCACGATCCCGAGGCGGACGTTCTCCAGGAGGACAAGGCCCGGGAGCGGGGGGTCAGGCTTGTGGCCAAGCTCCCCACGCTGGTCGCGGCCTGGGAGCGCATTCGCAACGGCCGGGAGCCTGTAAGGCCCGATGCGGAGCTCAACCACGCCGCAAGCTTTCTGGCCATGCTCAACGGGAATCGCCCGGACCCCGAGGTGGCCCGCTTTCTGGATGTCTGCCTCATCCTCCATGCCGACCATACCTTCAACGCCTCGACCTTCGCCGCCAGGGAGGTGTGCTCCACCCGGGCCCATCTCTACGCAGCCGCGGCTGCCGCTGCGGGCTCGCTCTCAGGCGAGCTGCACGGCGGGGCCAACGCCCGGGTCATGGAGACCTTGATCGACATGGGCAGCCCGGAGGCCGCAGAGGAGTATGTGAACCGGGTTCTGGACAAGGGAGGCAAGCTCATGGGGATGGGTCACGCGGTGTACAAGACCATGGATCCCCGGGCCAGGATCCTGGCTCCCATATCCCGGGAAATGGGGCGAAGGATCAAGGACGATAGATGGTACGATCTCACGGCCGCTCTGGAGGAAAAGGGGCGGGAAGCCTTTCGGCAGCGCAAAGGCAAGGACATCTATCCCAACGTGGATCTCTACAGCGCCTCGGTCTACTATGCCATGGGCATTCCCATGGACCTCTTCACCCCGGTCTTCGCCATGTCCCGGGCGGCAGGCTGGGCGGCGCACATTGTGGAAGAGCAGTTTGCCGAGGCCGCCCCCAAGCCGGTGCTCTACCGCCCCTCGGCGGAGTATGTCGCCGACTACTGCGGCCCGGAGGAATGCAGCTTCGTTCCCCTGGAGCAGAGGAGCTAAGGATATGTCATAAAAGGACGCAAGCATAAAAGATCTTGGTCCACGAATCGCCAGGAATGAAGATAAGCCATCCAGCCTGCTGATCGCAGGCAGGATGGCTTCATCCCGCTCTCGCGGGAAGCATCCTCGCCGCCAGGTGATATTCGCGTCCCTTCGCGGGCAATGCTCTTTCCTCTGCGGGTCTAAAGATTTGCGTTGTCATTGCGGATCGTGCCTGGGCTGCAAGCTCTCCCTGGTCCAGTTGATCGCGCCGCCTGCGGCCAGAATCTCCCTCTCTCTCGAGGCGAGCTGCAGCAGGAGCTCGATCTCTTGTCCGTTGACCCGGGCTTGTACCTTGTCCCGACCCTCTATCAGAGCCTGGCGGAGCTGGAAAATCCTTAAGCGCTGTCCAGGCTGGATCCGGTCGTAGTCCTGCTCCTCGGCAAGCTCCAGGGGGACAATCCCGTAGTTGATGAGGTTGGCCTTGTGGATGCGGGCGAAGCTTTTGGCTATCTTGGCCCGAACCCCCAGGTAGCGCGGTCCCAGAGCGGCGTGCTCCCTGGAGGAGCCCTGGCCGTAGTTCTCGCCCCCCAGAATGATGCCGCCGCCTTTCTGCTTGGCTCTGGCCGGAAAGCTCTCATCCAGGGCTGCAAAGACGTACTCACTGATGGCCGGGATATTGCTGCGCAGAGGCAGGATGCGGTTGCCGCCGGGCAGGATGTGGTCCGTGGAGATGTTGTCCCCGGCCTTGAGCAGGATCTCTCCTTCCACCTCCTCCGCAGGCCTGTCGAAGTTGGGCATGGGCTTGATGTTGGGCCCCCGCTCGATCTCTACCTGCGATGAGGAGGGCGCTGGTTCCACAAACCACTGCTGGCTGTAGGTATAGGCCTCGGGATAGGGGACTTCCGGGCACTGGCCAAAGGTTCTCGGGTCGGTGATATGCCCTTGGATGGCCGAGACGGCTGCGGTCTCCGGGGAGCAGAGATAGACGCGGTCCTCCTTGAGGCCGCTGCGGCCTTTGAAGTTGCGAGGGAAGGTCCGCAGGGAGTTGGTGCCGGTGGCCGGAACCTGGCCCATGCCGATGCAGCCCAGGCATCCGGCCTGGTGCACCCGGGCTCCGGCGTGGATGAGCTTGAGCATGCCTCCCATGCGGTCCATGTTCTCGATGACCTGCCGGCTGCCGGGGTTGACGTCGAAGCTCAGGCTTGGCGCCGCCTGCTTCCCGTCCACTATCTGAGCGGCAATCATAATGTCCCGATAGGAGCCGTTGGTGGAGGAGCCCACGATGACCTGGCTGAGCTCCACGTCGCCTAGCTGCGAGGCGGGTTTTACGTTGTCCGGGTTGAAGGGACAGGCCACCAGCGGCTCGATGGAGCCGAGATCCAGCTCGGTGACCTCATCGTACATCGCGTCCGCGTCAGCGGTCCATTCCCGCCACTGATCCCCGCGCCCCTGCATCTCCAGGTACTGCCGGGTGATCCGGTCGGAGGGAAAGACAAGCGCGGTGGCCCCGATGTCCACTCCCATGTTGGCGATGGTGGCCCGGGCGCTCATGTCCAGATTTTCCACGCCCGGCCCGTAGAACTCGATGATCCGACCCAGGCCGCCTTTGACCGAGAAGCGGCGCAGCAGCTCCAGGATGACGTCCTTGCCGGAGACCCAGGGGTGCAGCTCTCCGCTGCAGTAGATGCCCCAGATGCGGGGCATGGTAAAATGAAACGGCTTGCCGGCCATGGCCAGGGCTACATCCAGGCCACCGGCTCCGATGGCCAGCATGCCCAGGCAGCCTCCGGTGGTGGTGTGGCTGTCCGAGCCGAGCAGGCTTTTCCCCGGGATGCCGAAGCGCTGGCGGTGAACGTGATGGGAAACCCCGTTGCCGGGCGGCGAGAGAAGAACCCCGTACTTGCTGGCCGCTGATTGCAGAAAGCGATGGTCGTCGGCGTTCTTGTAATCGGTTTGAATGATGTTGTGATCCACGTAGCTCACCGAGAGCTCGGTTTGAGCCCGTGCAATATCCAGGGCCTCAAAGGCGAGGTAGACCATGGTCCCGGTGGCGTCCTGGGTCAGGGTCTGATCGATGCGAAGGCCGATATCCCCGCCCGGCGCCATCTCGCCGGCAAGGAGATGGTCTTCTATGAGCTTAGCGGTCAGTGTCTGTCCCATGGGTTGTCCCCCCAAACGGGTTTACAAGAGATCGCGGTCCTGGGTTGCGTTCTTCAGAGCGATCCTGGCAGGCTTGAGCACCCCCACGGGTATATTGGAACATACCGACTGCCTGAAACAAGGCCGCTGGGGCAAGAATACCTGATAAGTAACTGAGGCTTCAGGCTGGACAAGTCACTCCTCGCGGGCTACCCGCTTTTTGAAGGTGGTATTTTTGTTCTCGTCCGCTTCCTGGCGGAAGGCCTCCTGCTGGGCCTGATCCCTTTCCGACTTCAGCGTGTCCTCCGTCTCCACCTCGACGATTCGCGTGTCCTTTCCTTTGGTGGCGATAATGTCCGGTCGAAGCCCCCGAATCTTGCCGGGCCTTTCAAAGCCCTCGATATCCGCTTTGACGTGAAAGCCTTGCTTCTCGAGCTCCTGGGCCATCTCCTTCACTTTTGCATCGTGCTTGGCTTGGGCGTTCTTGTCTCGTTCCATGGTTCCTCCTCAATACCTTACAGGTTCACTGTTTCAAGTTCACGGTTACAAGAATGAAATGAACCTAAAAACCCGAAGCGAGGCTCAGTCAGGAACCTGGCGAGCCTCGCTTTGGATCTTGCCGCGGAAGATGCGGTAAGTCATGGTGGTATAGGTCAAAATGATGGGCAGCAGGATAGCCATAGCCACCAGCATGAAGGCCAGGGTTGAGGATGATGCGGCCGCCTCCTGAACCGTTAGGGCCTTGGGGGCGAGGTTGGGGATCATGTTGGGGTACAGGGAGACCGAAAGAGCGGAAAAAGAGAAGAGAATGAGCAGCACGTTCCAGATGAAGGGGGCGCGCTCCTTGCGAGCCCGCAAGCTGGAGATATACATGGCAAAAGCTAGGAGCGACAGGGCAAGCAGCAGAAGGAGTCCGGGCAGAGAGGAGGATCCGCTCCACTTTTCCTGGGCAAAGGGAAACCTAAGCGTGACCCAGATGTGAACGCAGCCCGCGATGGCCAGGGTCAGCCAGGCTGCAGTGCGGGCGAAGCGGTAGCTATTCTCCTGCATGGGGCCGGCGGTCTTCATAATGAGATAGTTGGCCCCGAGCATGGTGTAGCCCACAATGACCCCGGCTGCGACAAGGACCGAAAAAGGGTCCAGCCAGGCCCAGATGTCGCCTGCGAATCCTCCGGAACGAATATCCAGCCCACCGAGCAGCCCTCCCAGGGCAAAGCCCTGCGCCGCAGCCGTGATCAGGCTCCCGAGGCCGAAGGACAGGCTCCAGATCCCCTTGTTCTCCGACCGGGCCCGGAACTCGAAGGCTACCCCCCGCAGGGCGAGACCCACGAGCATGCAGACCATGGGAATGTACAGCGAGGAAAGAAGGACCGCGTAGAACATGGGAAAGGCTCCGAACAGCATGCCGCCCAGCAGAACGAGCCAGGTCTGGTGGCCGTGCCAGACGCTGCCTATGCTGTCCATCATGAGCCCCCGTTCCCGGTCTCTGGGCGCAAAAAGGGAGATGATGCCGATGCCCAAATCCGAGCCGTCGGTGGCCACGTAGTACAGGAGGAAAAAGGCGATGAGGCAGAGCCAGATTTGGGGCAGATAAGGGGTCATCCCTTCCATCACTGAGCCTCCCAGGGGTCCGTGTCAGGGCCGGCGGCGATAATCCTGCTGGCCAGCCAGAAGAAAACGCCGAGCAACATGAGGTACAGTCCTGCCAAGGTGAGCAGGGACCACCAGATAGGACCGGCGGACAGCGGGGACACCGCTTCGCTGGTGCGCTGCACCCCAAAGATGATCCAGGGCTGCCGGCCGACCTCCCTGGTGATCCAGCCCGTCTCCATGGCTATGTAGCTCAAGGGGATGGCCAAGATCCAGGCCCGGAAGAGCCATGCTTGCGAGGAAGCGGTCTCCGGCTTGAGCCCTCCCTTGCGCCAGGTCCACAATGTCCAGAGCATGAGGGCAAAAAGGGCGGTGCCAATGATGAGCATGATGCGGAAAGAGTAGAAGGGAACCCACACCGGGGGCTGGTTTTGCTTGGGAAACGCACGCAGCCCTTTTACCTGGCCGGTGAGGGAGTGGGTCATAATGAGGCTCAAGCCGTAGGGCACCTCCAAGGCCCAGCGATTTTCCTGGTTCTTGGAGTCCGGCCAGGCCAGAATCTTCCAGTCCGCGCCTTGTCCCGGGGGATTGGTTTCCCAGTGCGCTTCCATGGCGGCAAGCTTGGTGGGCTGCGTTTGGCCCACCACCTGTCCGGAGCCGTCGCCGAGATAGATCTGAAGCGGGGTGACCACCACGGCCGCCAAGGCGGCGATCTTGAAAGAGCGGAGGAAAAAGCTCGTTTGGCGCCCTTTCAAGATGTACCAGCCGCTTATGCCTCCGATGACGAAGAGGCTGATCTCCAGGCAGGCGAACCACATGTGGGAGAAGGACCAGAAGATGTCCGGGTTGAAGATGGCCTGCAGGCTGTCGGTCATGACGAACCGGCCGTTGATGAACTCTCCGCCCCGGGGAATCTGCATCCAGGAGTTGGCCACCATGATCCAGAAGGCCGAAAGGGAGGCTCCGAAGGCCACCACGGCTGTGGAGAAGAGGTGCATTTTGGGGGAGACCCGGTCCCAGCCGTAGGCCATGATGCCCAGAAATGTGGCCTCCAGCATGAAGGCCATGGCGGCTTCGAATCCCAGCATGTGGCCGAAGATATCTCCGCCGGCCCGGGAGAACTCGCTCCAATTGGTTCCGAACTGAAACTCCAGGGGAATGCCGGAGATGACCCCCATGGCTAAGGCCAGAAAGAAGAGCTTCTGCCAGAATCTGGCCTGGCGATAGTAGTCCCGGTTCCGGGTCTTGATCCACAAGGCCTCTACTGCCACCAGGTAGAGGCTCATCCCGATGATCAGCACCGGCCAGAGGATGTGGAACATGGCGGTGAAGGAGAACTGGATGCGGCTGAGAAGGACGGGGGGTATGCTCGGATCCATGCAAGCGCCTCTGTCTGGGATAGAGAGGGGTTACATCGGAAGTATTGGTTCAGTGTACAACCATTTCCAGGAAAAATCCAGGAACGAGCGCAGCTGGAGGCTGCGCTCGCATGAAACTCCAGACAAGATTGTGAACCGGTCACCAGGTTCTCTTGTTGCCGCTTCCCAGGAGTGCACGGAGCATCCCGGCCGGGCCCCTGGAGAGCAGCCTTCCGTAATGGCCGATCAGGGCGGTGTTGTTGAACCAGCAGCTGCAGGATCTCTCCCGGGCCAAGCGATCCCGTTCCTGGGCCGTCTGCCTAGAGTTCCAGATAGTGCGGAAATCGCTTTCCCTCAAGGAGCCGATTCGGTTGTGCTGCTCCAGGCAGGGGTAGACATTTCCCCAGGGATCGATACGGGCCATGAGGATGGAGGCGTAGCATTCCTGGCGGGGAAAGGCTCCCTGTGAGCGCAGGCTCCCGATAAGCTGCTGCATATAGCCGTCGTTCTCGAATGCCGTGCCGCTGATCTGCGCGGCGACGGTTTCTGGATCGAACTGAAAAGCGGTGGCAGACGGTCCGTGGTACAAAGCCTCGGTGCACTGATGCACCGGCTGCAGCAAAACATCGTCGGCCACAGGCTCCCACTTGCGGCAAAAGGCACCGATCTCCCGGGAGTTTTCTTCGGAAAATGTCATCCGGACCCGGACAATGGGTCGGGAGGCTGGGGCTCGATGGAGAAAACTGTGCAGCGCAGCCTCGATCTGGGAGAAGGAGCCGGGCATGCCCCGGATGCGATCATGGGTTTCGGCACATGCTCCGTCCAGGCTGACGGTCACGCAGGTTGCTCCGCTGTTTATGACGGCCTCGATGTTCTTTCCGAGGAGTACGCCGTTGGTGCAGAGATTGACGGACATCTTCCGTTGGGAAAAGCATTGCATGATCTGGAAGACATCAGGGCGCAAAAGCGGTTCTCCTCCGGCGATGCTCACCTGATGGGTTCCCAGGGAGCGAAGGGTTTGCGCCAGCTGCTCATACTCCGCCAGCTGCAGCTCGTTGTCCTGCGGGTCGCTCCAGCGCTGGCACATGAGGCAGCGCCCGTTGCATTTGTAGGTCAGGTCCAGCTCCGCGAGATACGGGCCGGCGGAGAGGTGCCTGTTTCGGGCGCTGTCGCGGATATTCCTTCTGGCCTGCAGCAAAGCGGCCATAAAGCCTTTGGAGAAAAGGATGCGGCGATAGGTCCAGAAATTGGTAAAACGCATGGAAATCCGGTATCAATGGTTCACTTGGACAAAAAGCATTCCCCCCGGCCTTGGAGCTGGGTTGCGTAAGCTGCAACCATAACCGCAGCTCAAGTGCCAAAAAGATACCTGTCAATTGTGGGGCAATCCGGACATATTTGCAAACAGCAGGCGAGGATCTTACGATCCGGGGGTATATGGCAAACACAGAGCATGTCACTGGAAACCTTCTGCTTTCCCCGAAAAAGCACCGTTCTTTGCCCTATGTGCTGCTGGCCCTGGCCGGGGCCTTCTTTCTCCTGCTGGCCCTTTGGCTGCTGGGGATCGGATCGGCCAAGCTGCTTCTCCTTTTGCTTCCGGCGGGGTTGCTGATTCCCTTTCTCTTTCTGTTCGACGACACGCCGCTGCAACGAAGGCGGGGCTATGAAGGGGAGATGATGGTCCTGGAGGCCTTGCGGCGGCTCGACGAGGGCTACACCATCTTCAACCAGCTCCGAGTGCCCCGGAAGAAGTCGAAGCAGCGGCGCGAATGCGACTATGTAGTGGTGGGCAGAGAGGTCAGCTTCGTCCTCGAGGTCAAGCATATCAACGGCGAGGTTCATCTGAGCAATCAGGGAGAGTGCCGCATCTTCTACAGCAACGGAACCGTCAGGCAGCTGAAGAACCCGGTGCTGCAGAACAACGAGCAGCGAAAGGCAGTGAAGGACTTTTTGCGCCGGAAAGGGTGCCGGGAGGAGGTGGTTCCCATCCTGGTGTTCGTGGGCCGGGCCGAGCTCCGGATGAGCCAGGAGATGAAGAGCAATCCCCTGGTCCATGTAGTCCGCCTGGAGAACCTGCTGTCCGCGATTCAGGAGCTCGACAGCGCTGCCGGGGGGCGGCGCGGGGGCGATCGAGGCCGGATTGTGCGGGCCTTGGCCAGCCTCTCAGGTAGCCGAGGGACGAGCAGCTGAGGTCTTGAGCTCTATCCGGCGAAGGCGGGGCCGCGCATCTCCGAGCTTCGAAACATCTCGTAGCGCTCAAGGTCAAAGGGATAGTCCCAGCAGCCTTGCCGGTGGACGACCCGGCCGCCGAAGCCGATCTTGAAGCGGTACAGGCCGTACATAGGGTGGATTGGATCGGGGTTCGGGGAAATGCCGAACAGGTCGTACTCGCTGCAACCGGACTCCCGGGCCAGGCAAATGGCTGCCCATTGGAGGGCGTGGGGCGCCATATAGCCGCGGAACGCGGATGAGGAGGCTCCGTAGAGGTAGGTGGCCCGCTTGCCGCTGAAGGCCGCTATGATGCCGGCTATAGGCCGCCTGTTCGCCTCGGCCAGGAGCAAACGGAGCCTTGCCGGTGAGCTGGAGTCCCCGGCCCTGGTTTGCAGTGCGGAACGGAAGTAGTCTATGTCGTTGAGCAGCATGCTGTGCCGCTCGGCTGTTTCGCAGTAGAGGTCGTACCACAGCGGGAGCTCATCCAGGCCGGCCTCGCGGACTCTGACCCCTTTGCGGCTGGAGAGGCGGATATTGTAGCGCGTCTTGGGTTTCATGCGCTGCAGAATGCGGTCCTTGGCGGCAGTTACATCCACAATGACCGTATCCTTGGGCAAAAGGTCGGTGGGGGCCCGGCGGAGGTTCCAGTGCTCGGTGTCGAAGTTCATCCGCATCTCCTGGATTCGGGTTTTCGGCTCCCCGCACCATTCCTGGTCAGCAGTATAGCAGCTTTCCTCCTCTACCCAGGGGGAGATCCAGGGAAGATCGAAACGGATAAACAGGCAGCTGTCCGGCAGATGGGGGCGAAGCCGCTCCGATATCTCCTCCAGCCAGGGCCCGCGCTGCTCTTCGTCAGGGAGGAACTCCGGACCGAAGGGCACGTAGGCCATTTGGGCCTGCGGTCCCAGTGAGCGGAGCACGATGAGCATATCGCTGCAGGCGGTCCGGCCCGGGGATGAGCTCGGCTCGGCCGGTGGAGGAGCAGAATCCGAACCGGCGGCTGCCTTGGGCAGGAGTATATCAAAGGCCCTGGCTTCGAAGCCGTGCCTTTTTTTCAAGCGCCCCCAATAGGCGGTTTGATGCAGATAGGGGCTGGGTTGTATATGCTTGGTCTTTTTCGGTTCGAGATCAACTTGCATAGGCCGTGTTCCCTGGTTAGACGCACCTGCAAAAAAGTCGTGCCTGAATGATTCAAGCGCAAGTGTTTTCTTGTAACTCTTTGTTTTTACTGATAGCTGACTACCGACTTCTGGCCGCTGCGATTGCAAAACGATTTTTCACAGTCGCATCTGGTAAGGGCCGGATAGGGGCTCCCGGCGCCCTTTTTGCGGACAAAGCTGCGTTACATGCCATAAATCGGCCTCCATGGCAAGAGGCAATGCTGCTGCAGGAGAAACCATGGACCCTCATGACATACACCCCTTGCTCTATTGGATGAAGCGATACGGCATCTATGCGCTCTATCTGCTTCTTGTTCTCGGCTTTGCCTGGCTGTTCAAAAAGACCGGCCTGAAAACGCTCCTCCTGTGCCTGGCAGCATTCTACTGCCTCGCCTTCCTGCTGGCTGCAATCGGACAGGAGGTGGTCATCTACTACCCCAAGAAGGCAGTCCAGGCCACTCCGGCAAGCCGGGGCTTGAGCTATGAAGCCCTGCAGCTGCCCACCTCGGACGGGGAGTCTGTTCACGGCTGGTTCATACCCGGAGCCAGGAAAAAGCCGGCGGTTCTCTTCTGCCATGGCAATGCGAGCACCGTCTCCGCTGCCAGCCACCTGAAGCTTCTGGAGCTTCTCCACTCCCTCGGCCTTTCGGTGCTTATCTTCGATTACCGCGGGTTCGGGAAAAGCTCCGGATCGCCGAGCGAGGAGGGGACCTATATTGATGCGCAGGCGGCCTGGCAGCATCTCGTCCAGGCCCGGGGATACGCCCCCGGGGACATCGTCATCTGGGGCAAGTCCCTGGGAGGCGGCATCGCCTCTTATCTGGCAAGCCGGCATACGGACTGCCGGGCTCTCGTTCTGGAGTCCACCTTCACCTCCCTCCCGGACATAGCCCGGGGAATCGTTCCTTTCCTGCCCGTGAGCTGGATCCTCAGGCAGGTTTATCCGGTTAAGGCCCATATGCGGCAGGTCGAGTCCCCGGTTCTGGTCATGCACAGCCCGCAGGACGAGACTGTCCCCTATCGGCTGGGGCGGGAGGTTTTTGCCGCAGCCAGGGAGCCCAAACGGTTCGTGGAGCTGCAAGGCGGCCATGAATGGGGGTTTTGGGCTTCGCGGGAAACGTATCTGCAGGCGGTGAAAGAGTTTCTGGGGCTGGAAGAGTGATCTGAGCCTTATATGGCCAAAGGGCTTTGACGCTTCTCCCTGGCTGTTTTAACTTCAAAATAGGGCCTTTCCCAGACGCAGCTGCAAAAAGTCATGCGTGAGAGGTTCAAGCGCAAGCAGGCTCTTGTGAGTTTCTGATTTGACTGGCAACTGGCCACGGACCACTGCGACTGCAAGAAGGATTTTTTGCAGTCGCATCTTCCCGGGATGCGCGGGCCAGGATGGACCTCGGCAAGGCCTCAAAATAAGGAGGAGGAACTGTAATGAGTAAGTACATTCTTTATTGGGAGCTGGACGACAGCCGCCTTCCGCAGGAAACCGAGTCCCGGGCCGCCATAGTGAGCAGCCTTTTGGACCGGGTCAAGGCGGATCAAGCCCAGGGAAAGGTAAGGGAGTGGGGAACCTTCCTCGGCGGCGGACAGGGATTTGCCCTGGTGGAGGGGGAAGACATCGATGTCGCTGTCCTCATGCATCAGTATCGGCCCTATATCCGATTCGAGAGCCAGCCCTACCTGGCAATGGACCGGCTGGAGGAGATGTTCAAAGCCCTATCCCAGGTCAAAAAGTAGGGCCCGGCAGCTGCGGAGCAAGGCGGATGCTTATGGCTGATCGTGGTTGGGGCTAGCTTTGCCCCACCGGGCAGACCCACTCGCAACGCCGGCAGTATTTCACCGCTTCTGCATCCAGCTCTTCAGCATAGGCTTTGGCAGCCATGTCCTTCTCCATCTGCTCGTTGCAGAGATGTCGGTTGTAGCTTCCGTCCCGGGCTGGGAGATCGCTCAAGCCGAATTGTTCTGCAGCGTAGAAGGATTCGGACATGGCTTGTTGCGGACAGACCTTACGGCAGTCTTTGTCGCAGGTGGCGCAGGGGTCGAAGTCTATCGGTCCGGTCGGTTGCAGCTCCAGGCCGAGGAGAATGGTCCGCAACCTGAGGCGCGGCCCGTAGTGCGGGTTGATAAGGAGGTTGTTCCTGCCCAGGCAGCCAAGTCCGGCCAGCACGGCGGCATCCTTGAGGAAAGTACCTCCCTTGGCCGGATAGTAGTGAAGCCTTTTAGTTTCCACGCCCTGCTCTTCCAGCCACTCGGAAAGGCAGCCGGCTATCTTGATCAGCTCTCTGTTGCCGGGAGTTCCTTTCCTGCCGTCCCACCAGTCCAGCTCAGGGGCATCCTTGGGATGGGCCAGCCCGAAAACCACGGCTGAAGGCATGCTTTCCGGCCACTGAGGCTTGGCAGGTGTGGCTTCGCCGGAGTCGACCGTTCCCACGCCGGAGTAGGTCTCCAGCTGAGGCTCCAGCTTGTGCGCTGGCGCCTCGCGGAGCCGGTCCACAGAGGCGATTCCGGCTACGGTAGCTCCGCATTGTATGGCTTGGCTCAGGATTTCCTCGCGGCTGGGGTGTCCGGATTGGCTGGGCATGGGGTGCTCCCTTGGTTTAAATGGTTCCTCTCTCTTTTCAGCTCGACAGTCAAAGTTTTTGAATAATCTACTGTTTCTGCTGCTGATATTGACGGACTGACCTGGTTGTGAATGCTTTTGGCTTATCTCTCTGATTTCTTGCTTTAACTGTGAACCGTGAACTCTGAACTCTGAACTCTCAAGTTTCCAGGCGCAGTTGCAAAAGGTTCTTTTGCGGCCGTACCAGTCCAGTGCCTTCTGTGGCTGTAGCATAGACACTTTCCTGCAAAAAGCAAATCGCTATCAAGCTGGCCTGCCGAGATGTTAAGCTTTACAACGTAAATCAGCTTTGCCAGTGGCAAAGCTGATTTAAGGCGCGGTATCTCCGGGCCCATTGCGTTAAGCGATGCTTTAACATATGTTAAGGGCCTGCTGGGCCTCATTAACCCTTCTGGGGCATTCCCCGGGAGACAGCAGGATATCGAGAGGGTTGCCATGTGGGAAGACGAGGTCGTCTCCTATTGGAAAACCATCGTGGAAACCATTCACGAAGGGCTCATGGTGGTGGATCGCTCTGGAACCATCGTTACGGTGAACCGCTCCTTGGAGGAGATGACCGGTTTCAAGCGCCAGGAGCTGGTGGGCCGGTCCTGCATGAGCTTGAACTGCGATACCTGTGCCTTTCTCCGCAACCAGGAGAACGAGCGGTGGTGTGTGCTGTTTCGAAGCGGCAGCCTGCAGAAGCAGCGCTGCATGCTTACCCGCAAAGACGGCTCCAGAATTCACGTTTTGAAAAACGCCTCTACGCTGCAGGACGCTTCCGGCAAGGTGATCGGAGGCGTGGAAACAATGACAGATCTTACCGAGATCATGGAGAAAAATACGCAGATCGAGGCTTATCGGCGACAGCTGCAAAAAGAGCAGGACTTCCATGGAATGCTTGGCGTATCTGCAGCCATGCAGCAGGTCTTCGATCTCATCTCCAGCGCGGGCCAGTCCGACGCGCCGGTGCTCATTTCCGGGGAAAGCGGCACAGGAAAGGAGCTGGTCGCCCGCGCAGTGCACGAAAGCAGTCACAGGAGTTCCCGTTCTTGCGTCAAGGTCAATTGCGCCGCCTTGAACGAGTCGCTCATCGAGTCCGAGCTGTTCGGCCATGTCAAGGGAGCCTTCACCGGGGCCCACAAGGACCGTAAAGGTCGCTTCGAGGCCGCCCGGTCGGGCTCGATCTTTCTGGATGAAATCGGCGACCTTCCCGCTTCGGTTCAGGTTAAGCTGTTGCGGGTCCTGGAGGAGAAAACAGTGGAACGCGTGGGCGATCAGCGGCCCATAGACGTCGATGTCCGGATCATCTGCGCCACCAACAAGGACTTGAGCCGCTTGGTGGCCCAGGGGGCCTTTCGCGAGGACCTCTTTTACCGCATCAACGTCATCCCCATCCATGTTCCGCCGCTGAGGGAGCGTGTCGGCGACATTCCCGTACTGGCAGAGCACTTCTTTGGCAAGATCAAGCTCAACAACCAAAGCCGCATCCAGGGCCTGGACAGCAAAGCCGTGCATCTGCTCATGGACTATCCCTGGCCGGGCAACGTGCGGGAGCTGAGAAGTGCGCTGGAATACGCCTTTGTGGCCTGTCACGAGGACAGGATTCAGCCCCAGCATCTTCCGGCGCACATCAACGGCAGGGGCAAGCCTCGAAAGGAGGCCGCCGGCCGGGATGAGGACGAGCTCAAGAGAAAAGAGCTCCTCGAGGCCTTGCGCAAAAGCGGAGGCAAGAGGGGCAAAGCGGCCGAGCTGTTAGGGGTATCCCGGGTTACGGTCTGGAATCGGATGAAGAAGTATGGGGTTACGGTGGATACGGCCATTGATCGGTGAGATGGTATGAAGCTTGCTAGGCATTTTCCGGATTGGATAGAGCCGGGTCCCTGTCTTGGCCCGGCCAGCCTTCAGCTATAAAGGCGGACCCGTTTTCCCAAGGAGCAAGTGCATGCCTTTTCTCCGAAACCTGCCTCTTTTGGTCGTTGTGGTCGCTTGTGCCGCAATGTGCTCCTCGAGCGGGAGCGCAGCTGTCAGCAAGGCAAAAACGCAGAACGACTTCGGCGCAGCCGAGGCCAGGAAAGTCACACAGCGCGAGGAGCCCTGGATTACTGCGGACCATTCCCGGCATCAGGCCTTGCGCGGGGATTTCAACTCCGGCCCTGAAGTGACCGAGGCCTGCCTCTCTTGCCACAATGAGGCTGCCGAGCAGTTCCAGAAAACCATTCACTGGACCTGGGTATGCCCGGCCGACCCCAAGGAGGTAATGGGCAAGAACGGCCTGACCATGAACAACTTCTGAATGTTTATCAAAAGCAACGAGGCTCGTTGCACCTCTTGTCACGCTGGATACGGCTGGAAGGATAAAAGCTTCGATTTCAGCTCGGAAAGAAACGTCGATTGCCTGGTCTGCCACGAACAGACCGGAAACTACGAAAAGTTTCCCACAGGCGCCGGCCATCCGGTTCAAGAGCCCAAGAAGTTCGGGGGCAAGATGTATCATCCTCCGGATTGGAACGAGTCGGCCCAATCCGTAGCGCGCCCCACAAGGCAAAACTGCGGCTCATGCCATTTTTACGGCGGGGGAGGAGATGGTGTCAAACACGGGGATCTGGATTCCTCGCTCCTCAACCCCTCCAGAGATCTTGACGTGCATATGACGGCTCAAAACGGGGGGCCGGATTTTGACTGCATCCGTTGCCACACCACCACCAATCACCAAATCGACGGCCGCTGCTATAAGGTTCCGGCAGCCAAAGAGCGCAAGAGCCTGCTGGAGGATGACAAGGTATCCCGCATAACCTGCGTGTCCTGCCATACGGAAGAGCCGCATGAGCCTGGGCACAAGGCCAATGACCACACCGACCGCGTAGCCTGCCAGTCCTGTCATATTCCGCGGTACGCCCGGGAAAAGCCCACCAAAATGTTTTGGGATTGGTCCCAGGCGGGCCAAAAAAACCCCGATGGGTCCATCAAGGTGAAGAAGGGGGACCTGGGCAAGCCGGTGTACCACACCAAAAAGGGCGCCTTTCGCTGGTCCAAAAACGTAGTCCCGGATTACTTCTGGTTCAACGGCACCATGGAGTACCAGCTCATCAACGAGGCCTTCGATCCTTCACAGGAAATCCTGGAGGTCAACAGGCCCGTGGGCAGCCGTAAGGATCCCAAATCGCGCATCTATCCCTTCAAGGTTCACCGAAGCGTTCAGCCTTACGACAAGAAGCAGCAGCAAATGGTCAATGTCCATCTCTTTGGATCCAAGGAGTCCGGAGCCTACTGGAAGACCTTCGACTGGCATCGCGCCATTGACGCCGGGCAGGAGTATATGGGCCTTTCCTGGAGCGGCGAGCTGGGATTTATGGATACCTCCTACCATTTCCCCATAACCCACATGGTGGCCCCCAAAGAGGACTCGCTCTCCTGCGCCGCCTGTCACGCCCGGGTGGGACGCTTGGCAGGATTGACCGGCTTCTACATGCCGGGCCGGGATAGGAGCGGTCTGTTGGACGGAATAGGATGGGCCCTGGCAGCGCTCTCCCTGCTCGGGGTGGTCCTTCACGGTCTGGGACGGGCGGTGACGAACAGGAAGCGTGGCTGAATCAATCTGCCCCGACCCAGCAAAGCCCTGCTAAGGCTTGGTCCGAAGTGACCCAGAGCAGGAGGAGGAAAACATGGCAGCAGGGGAAAAAATATATCTCTACACCCGGTTCGAGCGCTTCTGGCATTGGGCTCAGGCCCTGCTCATCATCCTGTTGGCGCTTACCGGCTTTGAAATCCACGGCTCGTTTCGTCTCTTGGGATTCGAGTCCGCAGTCACAGTACACAACTATTGCGGCTGGGCCTGGTTGGTGCTTTACGCCTTCATTGTTTTCTGGCTTCTGACTACCGGGGAGTGGAAGCAGTACAGCCCCACATACCGCAAGCTGCTGGAGGTCTTTTTCTACTACGTCTATGGCATCTTCACCGGCAAGCCTCATCCGGTGCCCAAGACGAAGCGAGCCAAGCACAATCCGCTGCAGAGGCTGACCTATCTAGGTGTGGTGTCCTTGCTGGTGCCTTTCCAAATAGCTACGGGATTTCTGTACTATACCTACAACTCCTGGCCGGTCATGGGATGGCAGTGGTCCCTGCAGGCAATGGCCCTGCTTCATACAGCCGGTGGTTTCGCTTTGCTGGTTTTCACCATCATTCATGCCTATATGATCACCACCGGGCATACAGTTGCCGCGCATACCAAGGCCATGATCACCGGCTGGGAAGAGGTGCCTGAGCCCCGGAGCGTGGAGGCCTGGGAGGTCAAAAGAAGATAAGCTATCCGGACTCCTGGATTCGTTTTTGCAAATCCTGGATCTTCCCGTTGAGCTCGTCGAGCATCTTCTGCAGCTTATCCTTGGTGGCTGCGGCGATAGCTCCTGATTTTTCCTGCAGGTCATCCAGCTTCTGGGATAGATCGTTCCTCTGCGACTTCAGGTCCTCGAGAGACTGCTGGAGCTCTTCCCTGGCGACTTGCCCTGCATCCAGCGCTTTTTCCTGCAAGTCCTCCATCTTCTTCTCAGCCGCATCGATCTGTGCTTGCACCTTCTCGCCCAAGGCCTCGGCCTGCTCCTGAACAGCTTTCTTGCCGGCCTCCACCGCCTCTTTCGTCTCTTTTGCCGCTTGCTTGGATGCCTTTTCCGTCTGCTCATCCTGCCCGCAGGCCGAAAGGAGCAACAGCAGCGAGAGTATCATTAGCAAGGGAAGAATTCTGCGTGCCATGGGAGCACCTCCTAGGGGTTAAGCTTTTGGGCCACTTCTCGTCCATAATCCTGGGCCACCTTTATGCCGCCGCTGACAGAGGCCGTTTTGAGCATCAGCGGGCCGCTGACCATATCCAGGGAGAAAACATGCAGCAAGGTGTTGTATAAGCGCTCCACCACCCCGCTGTCCCAGCCGAAAGACCCGAAAGCCCCGCCGATCTTGCCCTGCAGCTCGGCCTTTTCCATCAAGAACAAGAAGGTCTTCATGCTTTGCAGCATCTCGCCGTGGTAGTTCGGGGAGCCCACGATGTAGGCGTCAAAGCCCTGCAGGTCGGACTCCTTTTTGAACTTCTGGGCCCTGGAAACCACGGCTTCCGCACCCTCCATGCGCAGGCCCTCTCCGATAAGCTCGGCAATCTGCTCCGTTCCTCCAGACCGCGAGTCGTAGACAATGAGTGCTTTCTTCATGGCGTCCCCCTGGTTAAAGATGCGGCTGCAAAAATTATATTGAAGAAAAAAATTGTTCCTTGCTTTGACTCATCCAGCCAGCGAGGCTTATCTGGGCGCACCCTGGGCAAGCCTGGCTAGAGGTCGCACTCTATGGTCCGGCCCTGCTCCACGTCGTAAACCTGATCCTTGATCTGGATCTTGATCGGCCGGGCTCCGCTCTGCAGGGCCTCGATCTTCAGCCGCTTGGCATCGATGTCCAGATCGAGCCAGTGGCCTCGATAGCGGAGGTGGAAGTTGACCCGCCGCAGCTCCTCCGGGAAGGCCGGGTTGAGGCGCAGCAGGTCCCCTCTGGCTTCCAGTCCGGTGTAGCCGCGCTGCACAATATCCACCGACCCGGACATGGCTCCGAGATGGATGCCCTCGGCTGTGGTCCCTCCCTGAATATCTGAGACGTCGGTTTTCAAGGCCTCTTCAAAGAGCTCCCAGGAGTGTCTCCGATCTCGTCTGGTGGCCACCCAGGAATGCACGAGATAGCTCAGGGAGGACCCGTTGGAAGTGCGTTTCAGGTAGTAGTCGATGTTTTTGGGGATGGTGTCCGGCTCCAGGGTGTAGCCAATTTGGGAGAAGAGATTTTGCAGATGCTCGGCGCTGAACAGGTAGAAGAGCATGAGCACGTCGGCCTGCTTGGATGCCTTGTAGCGGTTGCAGGTGTCTCCCTCCGACTCCAGGATGCGGTCCAGCCTCTGGATGTTCCCGTACTTCTGCTTGTATCCGTCCCAGTCGAACTCCTGGAGCTGATCGTAGCCTTCAAACTGGCTGATGATGCCGTCGCCATGGAACACGACCTTCATTTTGCGGCTGATGTCCCTCCATCTCGATATCTCGGCCTTTCGAATGTCCAGCTTTTCGCAGAGCTGCAGCCACTCCTGTCGGGAAAGGAGCTCGGACAGCTCCAGGGCCCGGTTCATCACAAAGACCACCATGACGTTGGTGTAGGCATTGTTGTTCAGGCCGGGACGCTCGGCATCCGGATAGGCCTCGTGGTACTCGTCCGGACCCATGACTCCGTGGATCTCGAATCGGTCCTCCTCCTCGTTGTAGATGGTGATGCTGGCCCAGAATCTGGCAATCTCCAGGATCATCTCCGCGCCGTAAAAGGCGAGAAACTCGAAGTCGCCGCTGATCTGGCAGTATTGCCAGATGTTGTAGACAATGGACACGTTGACATGGCGCTGCAGGTGGGAGTTGTCCGGGAGCCAGCGCCCGGACTTGGGGTTGAGATGCATCTGCTGCGTCTCTTCCCGGCCGTTGCTCCCGCTCTGCCAGGGGTACATGGCCCCCTTGCAGCCGATCTCGCTGGCCATGCGCCTGGCCTGGTTCAGTCGGCGGTAGCGGTACATGAGCAGGGTTTGCGTGATCTGCGGGGCACGATAGTTGATGTAGGGAAAGATGATGAGCTCGTCCCAGAAGATGTGGCCCCGGTATCCTTCTCCGTGCCACCCTCTGGCCGGCATGCCCACGTCGATGTCCAGGGAGTGCATGGAGGCGCTCTGCAGGAGGTGAAAGCAGTAGAGGTGCAGGGTCCTTTGCACAAAATGGAAGTGGTCGTATCCGGACTCCGGGCCGGCGGGGGAGCCGTTCACATTGAGCTCCACCTCCACAGAGAACCTTCGCCATAGCTGCTTCCAGGCGATAGTGTGCCTCTGCAGCAGGGTGCTGAACCGCCCGCATTCCAGGACCGAGTTTGAGGCCTCCAGAAAGGGCTCGGAGATGGCGTGATCCCGGGAGGTGTACATGGAGACCACCTTCTCCATTCCCAAGCCCTTGCCCTCGGTGAGCTGGACCCGGAACCTCTGGGCAATGTATCCCGGCTCCTGGATGCATTCCCGGTCGACCTTGACCGGCTTCCTCTCCTTGAAGATCTCGGTTCTGGCCGCTTGGGCGATGAACATGTTGGACTGGTTGGTCCGCACATGGAGCCCGATGGTCTTCTCGTCTATTTGGCTGCTGGAGACTGGTTCGAGATGTTTGTTGTTCAGGGCCTGGTAGCGTTTGACCCCGGAGTTGGTCACCTGGCCGTCCAGTGCGGTTTGGATCTCGATCTCTCCGCTCCAGTTGACGGGGACAATGGCCAGCTCCAAGGCGGCCAGATGCATCCGTTGCATGCACACGATGCGGCGATGGAAGACCTTGGTCTCCCGCCCGGCATGGTCCCGGAAATGGACGGTGCGATAGAGGATGCCGTTTTTGATGTCCAGCTCCTGGCGGTAGGACAAAAGCTCCACGTCCTCGGGATTGAACCATTCTTCGCCGGGGTGGCGAAAGTTGAGGCAGAGCCAGTTGGGCATGTTGACCAGATCCTCGTTCTCGATGATCCGGCCGCCGATCTCGCTTTGCAGGCGGTTGTAGCCCCCGGCCAGATAGGTGCCCGGATAGTGTATGGCATCCGCCCTGGACTCCGGCCAGGCACCGCGGGTGGCGAAGTACCCGTTCCCCAGGGTGCACAGGGATTCCCGCAAGCCTTCCTCCTCGGGGATATACTCCTCATAGACCAGGGACCAGGTCCTCCAGTTCCGCAGATAGACCTGGAGCATGAACAGGAAGTCCTTGACCTCGTCCACTGACTCGAGGCGGTATTTGGCATGGGTGAAACGGGATTCCTCGCCGACGATGAGGGTGACACCCTTTTTGGCAAAGGCCTCGAAGGCGTCTTCGTCCGTAACGTCGTCCCCGATGTAGATGGGAATTACGCCGTATTGATCCAGCTCCAGCTTGTTCAGCAGCCAGAGGACCGCCTGTCCCTTGTCCCAAGGAATGTCGGGCCTGATCTCGAAGACCTTCTTGCCGTATCCCTTGCGCAGCTTGCCGAACCTGGATATGGCCCGATCCACGATGTTCTCCACCTCTCCGGCGGACTCCTCGGACACATTGCGATAGTGCACTGCGATGGAGTACTTCTTCCGCTCCACCTGCGATCCGGGGATCGCCTCCAGCTCCTTGTGCAGCAACTGCTCGGCCTCGTCGAGCACGGGGATCATCTCCCGGGCCGCCTCGAGCTCCATGTGGACGTTGTTGGGGCCTTCTATCTCGAAGCCGTGGCTTCCGGCAAAGTAGAGCCCCGGCACATCCACGAGCTTTCTCGCATCGTCCAGCCCCCTGCCGCTGATGATGGACACGGTGCATTTTTGGGTGAGGCCTTTGAGGGTGTCGCGCATCTCCTCGGACAGGCGCGCGTCTTCAGGCCGGGAGACGATGGGGGTCAGCGTCCCGTCATAGTCCAGGAAGACCGCCACCCGCTTGTCCTCGAACTGCTGCCTGATCTCCTCGAAGTAGATGAGCCCGTGCGGCAGGTTGATCAGATCGTCGTCGAGCTCCAGCTCTCCGAGATCGCTGAGCACAAGGTCCGCTCCGGCCTCTTTGAGCTGCTGGGCCACATCTCCGCGGTTGACGCCGATCACAAGGCCGAACCCGCCCTTGCGCCCGGCCTGCACCCCGGAGAAGGCGTCCTCGACCAGCATGCATCTGGAAGGGTCCACGTTGAGCTGCCGTGCGGCCTCCCAAAAGGCGTCCGGCTCCGGCTTGCCCTTGAGGTCCAGGTGCTCGATGTCTATGCCGTCGACCCTGACGTCGAAGAGCTGGCCGATGTTGGCCGCATCCAGAACGGTCAAGCAGTTCTTGCTCGAGGAGACCACTGCGGTCTTGAAGCCCCGGCTCCGGAGCCGAAACAGCAGATCCACGCTCGTGTCGTAGACATCCACGCCCTGTTCCTTGATCCGCTTGACAAAGATCTCGTTTTTTCGGTTCCCCAATCCGCAAACCGTCTCCAGGCTCGGTGTATCATCGAAGTTTCCGAAGGGCAGCTCGATTCCCCGGGAGTCGAGGAAGCTCTTCACTCCCTGGTAGCGCGGCTTGCCGTCTACATAGTTCAGGTAATCGTCCTGGATGTCGAAGGGAGTGTACTCTCCAGTGGATGAGCTTTCTTGGAGAAAGGCGTCAAAAAGCTCTTTCCAGGCCTCGGCGTGAAGCCTGGCCGTGGTGGTAACCACACCGTCAAGGTCGAAAATGCAGGCCTCGTAGAGAGATCTGGAGATGAGCGACTTTTTGTTTCTCATACCGGGAGATCCTTTTGGTTCTTTAGGGGGAAGGGTTCATTGTAGGAAAGACAGCAAAACAAAGCATAGCAGCCCCCAGGGACGGGTATCGGCAAGATCCTCGATATGGGCTGTATTCTCTCACGTAGAGCAAAAAGGTCAAGCCGGGGATCCATGGCAATTGCCAGGTAACAGCATATTTCAGATCTCTTTCTAGCTTACTTGTGAGTCCAAAGTTCACAGCTCAAGGTTCACAGTTAAGACAAAAAAATCAAAGAGATAAGCCAAATGCTTTCGCAGTCAAACCAGTTCGTCAATATCAGCAATCAAGGCAATATGTTACTCAAAAAGCTTTGACCGTGGAGGGGTTTAAAGTAAATCCGAAACACGAAATTCGAAACAAATAGGAAATTCAAACCGCCAGGCTCTGGTTGGGAAAAGCGTGGCCGATGGTTGCGATTTGCTGCTGGAGCTCTTCGAACTGCTCGGGATAGAGCGACTGGGCTCCGTCGCTCATGGCTGTTTCCGGGGCGTGGTGCACCTCGACCATGATGCCGTGAGCTCCCACGACGAGGGCGGCCCGGCTGAGAGGAAGAACCTGGTCCCGGCGGCCTGCGGCATGGCTGGGATCGACAAGGATCGGAAGGTGGCTTTCCTGGCGCACCACCGGGATGGCGGACAGATCGAGGGTGTTCCGGCTGTGGCGTACAAAGGTGCGCACCCCGCGTTCGCAGAGGACTACCTGCGTGTTGCCCTCTTCCAAAAGATACTCCGCCGCCATGAGCCATTCATCTACCGTGGCCGACATTCCTCTTTTGAGCATCACCGGCTTTGCCGCCCTGCCGGCCCGGCGCAGCAGGCTGAAGTTCTGCATGTTCCTGGTTCCTATCTGGATCATGTCCGCGTACTCTTCAATGAGATCCATGGATTCGCTGTCCACTGCCTCGGTGACCACCGGAAGTCCGGTTTCCTCCCTGACCCGGGCCAAAATCTTAAGGCCCTGCAGGCCTAAGCCCTGAAAGGCGTAAGGGGAGGTCCTGGGCTTGAAGGCCCCGCCCCGGAACATGGTGGCCCCGGCCCGCTTGACCGCTCTGGCTATGGTCAGGGCCTGCTCTTCGCTCTCCACGGCGCACGGACCGGCGATAGTGGTGAAATGGCCGTTGCCGATGATTGTGTTGCCCACCCGCACCTCGGTGTCCTCGGCCTGGGTTTCCCGGCTGACGAGCTTATAGGGCTTGGTTACCGCAATGGCTTCCTTGACGCCGGGCAGCTCCAGGAAGGCTGATTCCTCGACTCTCCCTGTGTTGTACAGCACAGCCACCGCAACCCTCTCACCCCCCGGGATGGGTCGGGCGGTCATCCCTTTGGCTTCGATCTTGGCCACCACCCTGTCGACATCCTCTTGACTCGCTCCTCGCTTCATTACAATCAACATATGTGCACAGCTCCCTTTGTGCCTTTCAGGCTCGAGCTCCGGTCTTTGTTCACCGGAATCTGACGAGCCGGAAAAACGTTTATCGGCCCTTCAAACGAAAAAGACCGCGGGCTGGGGCGTCCGCGGTCCTCTTTTCCTCGCCTTGTATGCTTCCCGCTTCAGTCCGGAAAAGACCATTCGGCGCACCCCTTGGGAGCGGCGACACACCAAAGGCGCCAAAACATGCCGTACATAGAGCGATGCATTCTCATCTCCTCCGAAAAAAAAAGCCTCGGGTTTTTGCTCCAAAAAAAGTATCCGCACACCGCATGCTTGTCAACGCTGGGTGCCGGGCTCATTTCCCCGGCAATAAGCCGAGCGCCTTGTCGATCAGACCGAGTAGCCAGTCGATCCCCTGGAGCAGTTGGCTCCAGATCCACCCCACAATGCCGGTGACCTCTTCCTTTTCCGGTGCGCGGAGGCACTCCCGCAACCGCTCGGCCCTGGCCTGAGGCTCTGGATGGGAGGAAAGGAAGGAATGATCGCTGCCGAGGCGGGCCAGCTTTTCCAGAGCGGATATGGCCTGGTGGGGATCATAGCCCTCCTGCTTCATGAACTCCAGGGCATAGTCGTCTGCAGCCTTTTCCTCCTCCTGAGAGAACCGGGCCTGGGTGAAGCGCTGCAAGAAGTCGCCAAGGCTGGAGCGGGCCAGGTCGCCGATGAAGTTCTCCTGCGAGGCGATGCCCTTGCGCAGGGCGCTGCTGGCCAGGGCCAGAACCATCTTCTTCTCGATATGCTCCTCCACCACATGACCCATCTCGTGGCCGATGACAAAGAGGAGCTCCTTATTGTTCATCCTATCCATCAGCCCGCTGTAAAAGCGGATGGTGCCATCGGCCAGGGCAAAGGCGTTCACCTTGGAGGAGAGGTACACCTTGTAGTCGAAGGTGTACCCGGAACGCTCTCTGTGCGGCTTCGTCAGACGGCGCAGCCTTTCGGCGTAGGCGTTCTGCGGCGGGGCCAGCCGGTTCTCCGCATCAGCCTGGGCCGCGGCCTTTTGGGCCAGCTGACGCACCTCCTCCTCGGACAGGGTAATGGCCTTGACCGCCTCCAGACCGGCTTCCGTAGCCAGACGAAGGTCCGTATTCTCGCAGCCGGCCAGTGCGAGTAGAAAGGCCAAGCATATTCCTGCCAAGCTAACCTTTTTTGCCATGGGTGCTCTTCCGGGTAAGGATCTCTTTTTGCTTCTGCTTGCCGGCTACGCGGCGTTCGCTCCACACCTTGCGCCCGGTAAAGGGATCCAGGCCGCTCCAGTACATTGCTGTGGAGCGGGTGGACGGAGCCGGGGTAAAGATCTGGACCTGCTGGGGCACAAAGCGGAGGCTCCTTTGCGTGAAATGCAAAAACGCCTCCATGTCCTTTCGGGTGGTGCCGGGATGGGCGGCAATGGCATAGCAGGACAGATAGAGGCTCTTTCCCTTGCTGCCGGCCAGATCCCGATAGAGCTCGGCAAATTGCGAGACCCTTTCCGCCGGGGGCTTGTTCATGAGCTCGAGAACCGAGTTTACGCAGTGCTCCGGGGCGATCTTCAGCTGGCCAGAGACGTGCCTGGCGAGGAGCTGCTCCAGATAGGCCCGGCCGTATGCGGCATCTCCAAGGATGAGATCGAAGCGTACGCCCGAGGTGACAAAGACGTTCTTTACGGCAGGCAGGCGATCGATCTCACGGAGTAGCTCCATCTGGCGGTCGTGACCCAGGCGGAGCCTGCGGCAGATGCCGTGGTAACCGATGCAGGACCTCTCACGGCAGGGATCGCCCTGCGCCATCCGGGAGCAGGAGGCCTCGTACATGTTGGCCGTGGGCCCGCCCGCGTCTTTGATAGTGCCCCGAAACCCCTTTCTTCGGCTCAACCGCTTCGCTTCCCGGAGGATGCTCTCCTTGCTGCGGCTCACCACGCAGCGCCCCTGATGGAGCGCAATGGCGCAGAAGGAGCACTCCCCGAAGCATCCCCGATGGGTGATGATGGAGTCTCTGATCGTCTCCAGAGCACGGATTTCCCCCTGGGCCTTGCAGGACGGATGGGCCTCGTGTGCAAAGGGAAGCTCGTGAATTCGGTCCAGCTCCTGCCTGCTCAGGGGTTGGGCCGGAGGGTGGTGCACCAGGTAGCGATCGCCGTGCCGCTGGACAAGGCCGGGAGCGGAGCTCCGGGTGCTGCAGGCATAGAAGCGGCTGAACATTGCGGCAAAGGCCTTCCGGTCCGCACGGACTTCCTCGAATCCGGGAAGGGCCTCATACGTATCCGGCGGCTTCCTGGCCGCCACGCAGGTGCCGGGCACGGCTTCAATGGGCTGTCCATGGCTGAGCGCGGCGGCTATGTCCAGCACGGGCCGCTCGCCCATGCCGTAGACCAGAAGATCGGCCTTGGCATCCAGGAGAAGGCTGCGCCGGACGTTGTCGGAGCGGAAATCGTAGTGCGCGATGCGGCGCAGGCTGGCTTCAATCCCCCCGAGCACGATGGGCACAGTGTTTTTGAAGTATCGGCGCACCAGGTTGGTGTACACGATGCTCGCCCGGTCCGGGCGCCGGTTGTTCCTCCCGCCGGGGGTGAAGTCGCAGCTGCGGCGAGGCTTGCCCAGCGGCGTATAGTTGGCCACCTCCGAGTCCACGCATCCGGCGCTGATGCCCCAGAAGAGCCGGGGCTCGCCCAAAGCGGCAATGTCCGCAGGGCTGTCGGTATGGGGCTGGGAAATGACCGCCACGGAGTAGCCGGCTGCTTGGAGCACCCGGCCGATGACGGCTACGCCGCAGTACGGCGAGTCTATATAGCCATCCCCGGTGACCAGGATGACATCCGGACGGGAGATGGATCGCTCTTTCAGCTCGGCTCGGCTGGCAGGCAAAAACATGGATGAGGGTTCTTGTATCCTATCAAAAGACGCTTTTCAATCCGGTCGATCAAGGCGCTCCACATAAGGCATAGGCTATACGAGGATTTTCTGCTAGGCTGCATTACAGGCTTGTCTCAGCAGCGCAGCCAAGCCGCCGCCCATCTATGGGATGGGAGGCATCTATCATAGCAATGCGCAGGGGAGGGGGGTCAATGAAAAGCCGGCGTCACACCGGAGCGGCAAGAAGATCTTCTTCGCCTGCGCAGCGGCAGCCTAAGGAGGTACCTGCCATGAGTGAGGGCGAGCATTTTTCTGAAACATACGAGAGGTCCTGGATTATCCCAAGCTCCGGTCAAGGCAACGTAAAAGGTCAATAGGAGGTTCGTATGTCCGGCGAGATGCAAGAAGAGAGGATCACTCCCCAGGAGCTGTTGGCAAGGATCGGCTATTCACCGGCTGACAATATCGAGCAGTACAAAGACGCCGTGCACTGGAAGAGCAAGCTCATGGGCTATCAGATCAACTCCGTGTTTCAATACAAGTACCTGCTGGAGGCTATGAGCCAGGCGCCTCTGACGCTGGGCCCCATGGCGTACTGGGCCCAGTGGCAGAGAAGCTTCCTGGAAACGACGGTAGCCAAGCCGATCCGGCAAACCGCGAAAATATTCGCCCTGAACAAGATCAATCCGAACATCTTCGAGGATCTGGACGAAAAGATCGAGACGCTCTATGCGGGTCTGCTCTACGATCTGTGCGGTTATTTCATGAGGCTCGGACGTTTCGACGCAGAAAAGGCCATCTTTGCCACCACCTCTCCCTGGGGCAAGGAGTTCCTGAGGGATAAAATTGAAGAGTTCGCCTGGCTGGAGTACAGCTATAGCTCCCTGGGCCTCACCAGGCTCGTGGCCTTAAAGGAGCTGCTGCGGGTGCTCGTCATGGCGATCACTGAACAGCCATTGGACGGCAAGCTGCCCTTTATGAGCTACAACGAAGACAGTACCCCGGCGCTCTCTTTTGAGGAATACTTGCAGGAGATCCGGACCAAGCTGGCTATGCTCCACCGCTATAAGGCCTTTAACATCAAGGAGTTCGCTGAGCGGGCCACAGGCGGGGACATCGGATACAGCCCCCATGAGATCGTGGAGGGCTCCAGGATCTATATGGCCTCCTTGCGCCGCTACTTTCTTCCCGATGGAGTTCAGGCCAACGGCAAGGTGCTCTACTTTATTCCCCCGCTCATCAACATGCCGGAAATTTTCGATCTTGCGCAGGGCAAATCGGTCATCGAAGGCTTGCTCTCCGACGGCTACACTGTGTACATGGCAGATTTCGGGGAGCCGGGACCGGATGAGACCGAGCTGGGTTTCGATTTTTACGGCAAGCTCATCCATGACAAGTACCTGGAGCTCATTGCCGAGCGCCATCCAGGCCAGGAGGTCCAGGTCGTGGGGTATTGTATCGGGGGTACAATTGCGGTTCCCTATCTGGCCAGACGGGCCGAGGAGCTGCAGTCCACTGGAAAGCAGATGGATATCAAGAGGCTGGCTCTGATAGCCGCTCCGGTCAAGTTCGATGACATAGAGAGCGGCCAGCAGGAAATGATAGAGACCATTCGACAGGATTACAATGCCGATCTGTTGCAGGATCTGTTCGGAACGGTGAATATTCCGCCCCAGGTTATCGAAACAGGCATGAACGAAATTCAACCCGGCGTCCAGTATTCGGTAGCCAAGGG
Source organism: uncultured Desulfohalobiaceae bacterium (assembly GCA_964595165.1). Taxonomy (GTDB): domain Bacteria; phylum Desulfobacterota; class Desulfovibrionia; order Desulfovibrionales; family Desulfothermaceae; genus CAZQPF01. The sequence goes on along the minus strand of CAZQPF010000003.1, from coordinate 44,986 downwards.
ATTTTTTGAACGGGCCCAGTCTTCGGAAGCGGTTCTCGAGGCAGCTCCCTTTCTCTACTGGCTCACGCACGGCCGCAAGTTTCCCTATCGAGCCCATAGGGAATGGATTCAGTACATCTTTCTGGAAAACCGGATTTACACCGGGCAGTACGAGCTTCCCTCAACCGTTGCCTCCTTGGATGGCCAGCCGGTGAGCATGGATGCCTTAAGGGATGCCGGGGTAGCGATTTTCGATTATCGGGGCAGCAGAGACCCGATTGCGCCTGCGCCCTCCTGCGTGGCCAGCGAGATGTGGGGGCTCGTGGAGGACGGCTCCGGAAGCGAAGAGCTTGGGAGCCGCAACGTGACCCTTGAAAAGAACATCGGGCACATCTTCGTGGTCAGCAAGAAGCTCCTAGGCGAGTACCTGAGCTACCTCAAGTCGTTCTTCCAGGGGGAGCTGTGACGCTCTGGGGTGGTTCGATGAGGGCGCCGGGTCCTTTGGCTTGACGTACCGGCCTGGCTGGATCCTGGTTTGTTAAATCCGAGAATTGCAAGAAGCTACTTGCCGGAGATAAGGAGGTGCATTGCCCCATGAAACAGAAACTTTCCCTTTGCCTGCTCCTCATCTCCATGGGGTGCTGCATTGCCTCTTCCCCTTTGCAAGCTTTCGAGACACCGAAGGGATCGATTGCTGTCCAGCCGTCCTTTGCTGACCGGCTGTTTCCCTATATCGCCTATGCCGAGGTCTGGGGGGATACTCCGGCGCGCAGCAAGGACGCGACTGTACCCAATGCCGCGATCGTCTATGGCGCCGAAGCGGACAGGGACGTTTTGGCGGAGGCCGGCACGATTGCCTTCTATCTCGGGAACTGGGCGGACGCGGTGCAGATCGAGCCCTAAGCTGTCCGGTCGAGAAGCTTCCCCCGGATCGTTTGCAGCGATAAGGCGTTCCTGTCCCGGGGCTCGAGCTGGGATGCGGTTATCGTACTTGGCACAGACAACGAGCTGGCCGAACGCGCTTCTCTATCGAGAGATCGTTTCCGACCTCGAAGCCGGAGATGCAGCCCATGCCTCAGCGGACTGGCAGGAGGCCATGACCACCTGCTATGCCTGTCATCAAGGCAGGGAGGACTTTCCGTTGCTGCGCAGGTTCACCCCGATAGAGGCAATCCATTCCAAGCACCAACGCATCGCGGCCGATCTGGATCAGGGCTGCACAGCCTGTCACGGCGGCGCAACCGTCATTCGGGGCTATGAATAAGGTTGAACCGCCTGCTTGATGAGCACACCCCCGGCCTGAACGGTGAGAACAAATCCGGAGATGAGGACCAGGCCCTGGAGATAGACCGGGCCCAGCACCTGCACCCAGAATGCCGCTCCCTGAGGAGCCAGGTAAGGCATGGACCGGACCGATAAGAGCATGACCAGCCCATGCGCTGCCTGGTCCAGGAGCAGGGCTTGAATCGAGTCCGCTCTGCCCAGCTTCGCTTTTGTGTGGTCAATGATGCTGTGGCTGGTGCTTTCGAAAAACTGGAGAAAACGATCAATGTGGTGCCAGCGAGCCTTCCCGGCAACCCGGAAGGGATTTTGCATGAAGCTCTCCAGCAAAGCGGGTTTGTCTCATCGCCTGGCCAGGCCCCTGTGGAGACTGGAAATGGCCGTCCGTCATTGCTGGGCGGGCCTGTCAGAGATTGCAGGCTTATGGACAGCCTGTGTCACTGTCGGTGCAATGCCAATACAGGCCTCTAAAAAAATCTCATAGGAAGAGGGCCTTATGAAGGACATCGTTGAACGCGCTCTGGAGACCGTGGCTCCCTTGCCGGACAATATCCAGCGTCTCATGGAGATGATTAACGATCCCCGAACCGGCTCGGAGGACATCGCCACCATCGTCCACCAGGACCCGGTTCTGGCCACCAAGGCCCTCCACCTGTGCAACTCGGTGTACTACTCGCTTCCCGTAGAGGTGACCTCCATCTATCAGGCCGTAAAGTTTCTCGGCCTGGACATGATCACCGGGCTGGCCATGGCGGCCTATTTTCAGAATCAGCTGCAGCCGAGCAGGAAAAGTGCGGATAATCCCTGGCTCAAAGGAACCAGAGGCCACATCATGAGCACCGCCCAGTTCACGGAGTACTTTGTCCGGGAAATGTGCCGCCCTGACGACGACTCGCTCTCCCTGGCCTTTACCGCAGGCCTGCTGCACGACATCGGCAAGCTGGCTCTTTCCGGCTTGTCCCCGGAGGTTGCCAATCAGGTGGCCGAGACGAGGCAAGCAGAGGACATTTCCCTGCAGGAAGCGGAGCAGAAGGTCCTGGGCACCGATCATGCCGAGGTTGGATGGCATCTGGCCCAGCGCTGGACGATTCCGAAGGTGGTGGAGGATGCGGTCACTTATCACCATGCCCCGTTTCGAGGCCACTACGATATCTCCCTCGTGGTCTTCATCTGCGATACCGTGGTGCACGGCCTGAGCTCAATGAAGCGCGGCAGCACGATGTACGTTCCGGTTATGCTCTACGACGCGCTCGGAGAGCTGGAGATGGACAAAAAGGGGCTGGTCAGCCTCATTCACCGCTGGATTGCCCTGCAGAGGCACAACCAGTCCCACGCCTGCGCCAGCGCTTGAGGTGCATAGCGCATGGCCAGGGGCGCATAGCGAAGAAAGGGGGAAGCGAGCCCGGGTTTGCTCCGGGGGCCGAGGACTGAAAATCGTGCAGGCCGGGGTGAAAGCGGCTGCAGCCTCCCTTCAGGCTTGGGCTCAAGGCGCTTATCTTTGCCTCTTGTCCCCCCGGCCCAGCCTTCAGCCGGCTGTTTCCCTCTTGCGGATGGCCGCAGCGATGCTTTGGCCGAGCTCCTGCACCTGCCGCACCACATCCGGCTGGTCCTCGAAGCGCCGGATACCCACCGATTCCACCGTCGCCTCCGGCCCGTGGATCATCTTGATTCCGGAAAGGTCGCACTCGTCTCCATGGCCGCAAGCCACACAGGGAACATTTCCTGCTATCTTCACCCCGCCTAGGAACTCCATGCCCTCCTCCAGCATGTAGAACTGTACCGCGTCGATGCCGTACTGGCAGGCCGGCGGGAGCTGGGCGCAGGACTCCGGGATGGCGCAGGTCATTATCGCCCCGCCGGGCTTGCCCTGCATGAAGCCGTGTTTGTGCCGCAGCGGATAGAGGCGTTCGATAAAGGCCTTCGTTCTGGCGTCCAAGGTGGAGTACGGGGTGAAGCCGGCAATGATAAGGCCTGAGGCCGCCTTGGCCTTCTGGGCCAGGAGGTTGCCGTCGTCGTTGAGCACGCACTCATTGGTCTCCACACAGCCGAGATCGGCCATGCACGGGGCGACCTTGTAGTCGCGCAGCTTGATGAGCTCGTACTCCATGCCGCTTGCTTCCAGGGCGGAGTGCAGGGCGCGGTCGGTATTGCTGTTGCGGATCGGTGATCCGGAGACGCCGAGAATAAACATGGCTCCTCTCCTGTTTTGGATTGGTGACAAGATGGATGGAATAAGCCTGAGGATCCTTTAAATCCCGTAGCAGGGTATTATATTTTGGATCCCTGTCCTTTGCTGTAGCCTGGGCTACATATCTGCGGCAGCTGTTGTTATAGCGGCAGCAACTTTGGGGGTTTTTCAGGAGAAGAGGTGCTCCAGGTCGTCGCGGCTGAGATGGGAAACGATGTCTTTGGCCCCGGCAAGGATGGAGTTGACAAGATCGCGCTTGCGATCCTGCAGGGAGAGGACCTTTTCCTCTACGGATCGGCTGCTGACGAAGCGGTAGGTGAAAACCTGCTTGTTCTGCCCGATGCGATGGGTGCGATCCACGGCCTGGAGCTCCACAGCCGGATTCCACCAGGGATCCATGAGAAAGACGTAGTCCGCTGCAGTAAGGTTGAGACCGAGACCTCCGGCCCGCAGGCTGATAAGGAAGAGCCGGACGCCGTTGTCGCTTTGGAAGCGCTCCACCCGTTCCTGTCTCCTGGGCTGCGGGGTTCTGCCGTCGAGGTATTCGAAGCTGTGCCCCCGTTCCCGGAGCGCTTCCTTGATCAGGCCGAGAAACTTGGTGAACTGGGAGAAGATGAGGGCCTTGTGGCCTCCGGCCACCACTCCGTCCACCCGGTGCAGAAGCTCTTCCAGCTTGCCCCCTTCCTCTCGAGACTCGCTGAGCAACCCGGGATGGCAGGCCGCCTGCCTGAGCCTGGTCAAGGCCTCAAGGATTTTGATGTGGCTTTTATTGAGGCCCTTGTTTTCCACCTGCTGCAAGACTGTGCTGCGGTAATGATCGCGGATTTGGGAGTAGAGAGCCGCCTGTCCCTGAGTCATGGGACAGATGATCGTCTCCTCCATTTTTTCCGGGAGCTCCGAGGCCACCTCCTCCTTGGCCCGGCGCAGAATGAAGGGCCGAACCATGCGGGAGAGAAGGTTTGTGGCTCTTTGGTCACCCTGGTTTATGGGCTGGAGGAAACGTTTGTTGAACGAGCTCCGGCTGCCGAGCAGACCCGGGTTGAGAAACTCCATTTGTGACCACAGCTCCCCGGCATGATTTTCCAGCGGCGTTCCGGTAAGGCAAAGCCGCTGCGAGGCCTGGAGAATGCGCACGGTTTTGGCGGTCTCAGAATCGGGATTCTTTATGGCCTGGCTTTCATCAAGCACGAGGAGCTGGAAGGCTATTTGCCGCAAAAGCTCTATGTCCCGCCGCGCCACCCCGTAGCTGGTCAGGATCACCTCGGCCCGGCCGAGCTTCTCCGGGTCCTCGGTACGCCGCTGCCCGATATGGGGTGTGAGGCCCAGCTCCGGGGCGAAGCGGCGGGCTTCCTCAATCCAGTTAAAGACCAGCGAGGTGGGGGCGATAATGAGTGAGGGGCCTGTGCGTCCGCACTCCTTTTCTCTCTGCAGCCAGGCCAGAACCTGGATCGTTTTGCCGAGGCCCATGTCATCTGCCAGCACCCCGCCGAAGCCGAACTGCCGCAGAAACTCCAACCAGCCGAGGCTTTGCCGCTGATAGTCCCGCAGCGAGCCTCGGAAGCCCTCGGGCCGGTCCAGGCTTTGGATGCCCTGAAAGGAGCGCAGGCCCTCCCGGATCCGGGCAAACCGTTCGTCCCAGTTGACCCGGGCTTGGCCTTCCAGAAGCTCGTCCAGCAGACAGGCCTGGGAGGTGTGGAAGCGCAAAGCATTGTCCTTGCCTCGCCCGGCTCGGTCCACGCCCAGCTGCAGGAAGCTCTGCCATTTCTGGAGCCATTCTTCGGGCAGCAGGCCGAGGCTGCCGTCGCTCAATACAATGGTTCGGCTTCCCTGTTGCAGATAGCTCCGGACCACTCGCGGCAGAGGGATGATTTCCTCGCCAAAGGAGACCTCGCCATCCAGCTCCAGCCAGTCCGATCCAGAGGAGATGCTGGTCTTGCCGAACCGGACCGGCTTGAGGGTCGATTTATCCCGGCCGCGAAGGGTCCAGCCGGCATCGCTCAGAGCGGTCAAGGCGGAGCATGCCTTGCTCGGGGGGATCTGCAGGGCGGACTCCGAGGTCAGCAGGTTTGCCTTCTTTGCCTCCTGGAGATGTTTCCTCTCCTCCTCTGGATTGCGGTGAATGCGCTTCCATTGCTCGCCGTCCAGAATGGCCGGACGAGGGTCCTCGGGCTGGATCTCCAGCCCGTTGTAATCCATGAAAATGCAGCCGCTCAGGTGTTCCTCCGTTCCCGGCTGAAAAACGATTTCCGCCACTGGCTTGGGAAGGATCCCCTTATGGTCCTGCGGGGCGACTTCCTGGGGCAAGTCGAGCCGCCAGGACCTGCCATTCTCGGACTGAATTACGAAGTCCCGGATATCGGCATACGGGACCTTGAAGCTTCCCTCCCTTATGGCCAAGGCCTCGAGCTCCCTGGAAGAGGGGCCAAAAAGCTCATGCAACAGGCCCTGATGAATAACGTGGGGCGGATCGCCAGGCAGAAGGGCCTGTAGCTCGCTTAGGTGTATCCGATCTCCGTTCAGCTCGATGTAGGAGGCAATGAGCAGATCGAACTTCTTTTTCCGCTTGTCGGCCTTCCTGCCGGAAAGGGCGATCGGTAGGCGGTAAGGCTCGCCTTTGGCCAAAACCGTTTCCGAGTGCTGGCTATTAAGAAGGCATTTACCGCTTTCTGCCAGAAGAGGGAGGACAAGCCCCAGAGCCTCCCGGGCGATGGGGATATCGTTCAAGACAATCTTCCGCCCCAGGGGTACACGGTGATCTGCTTCCGGCTGCCGATGGGTCAGCAGGAGGCTGATGATGGTGCGATCCTGGGCGGAAAGGGCCCCGTTGTTGATGATGCTCTCCGGCAAGGTCCGGGTGCTCCTGCCCCATTGACCGCTTTTGGTCACATACTGTTCAAAGACGCTGATCCGGGGAGTGTCCCGAAGCTGGAGACGGTATCTCAGCCGGTACACCTGTCCGCCGTTCTCCGGAGCTGCGGGCTGTGCGTTTGGAGCCCAGGCGGTAAAAATCGACCTCCAATGCTCGTCCACAGAGGTGGTCTTCTCTGAACCCCGGGGCTGAAAAGACTTCATCTGGCTGGCCCAATCAGCAGCCACGGCTGCAGCCCAGAGGTGCTTGCAGGCCACTCCGGAGCGAAAATAGGGGCAGGAGCAATAGACACCCATCTCCCGGCCCTTGTCCTCTATATAGACAGTGAACAGGCTGGAGCCTGAAACGCGGGCCTCTATTTTCCTATCCGAGTTGGTGAGAAGTTTGACCTTGCCGCGGCGGGCGTAATCCTGCCCCCGGGTACGGATATTGCTTGCAAAGTAGGAGTGCAGCCATTTCTGCCAGTATGAGGCCTGGCCACGTCTGTCAGCCATTGACAGTGTCCTGTAGCTTACTAGCTTGAGAGTTCAAAGACGGTTCACAGTTAAGGCAAAAAAATCAAAGAGATAAGCTAAAAGCATTTACAGTCAAGCCAGCTCGTCAATATCAGCAATAAAAATAATGCATTATGCAAAAAATCTTGACTGTCGAGTTACTAGGGGAAGGTTCAGTGAAACGGCAGGAATATAGAACAAGGCGCTTTGGAATTCAACTTTTCTCGAGGTCTGCGCAGCCCTAGGCTGCGCTGACCCAATTGTTATTTTTTTGTTCCCGCGTAATGTAATGTGCAGCAATGATAAAATGAATGACTGGTTCGCAAACTGGAGGAGCTAAGCCTCGAACATGGATCTGCTGCCCAGATAGACGTCGTAGTCCGGATCCGTAGCCTTGACCGTAAGCACGGGGCAGGGCGCCTTGAGGATAATATGCTGGGCTACGGAGCCGAGCACGAACTTCCCCACCTTGGATACCCGATCCACCCCGACGATTATTTCATCCACCTCGTTATCCTTGGCGTAGCTCACAACAGCCTCGCCCGGGGACTGTCCCCTGATGAGCAGATGGGTTCTGCAGGTGATGCCGGCCTGATGAAAGCTTTCGGCCACCTCCCACAGAGCACGCTCGGCTTCTTCCTTTTGCGGCAGCTCTTTTTGACTGGTGGTCCTCTCCGCAGAGGTTACCACATCCACGCTGGCGTTAAAGGCTTTGGCGTGGAGCATGGCCAGCTTAAGCCCGTTTTCCGAGGACTTGGAGCGAAGGTTGTAGGAAACCAGGATTTTCATCCCTCTCTCCCTTGCGGCTCGACAGTCAAAGGTTTTTTAATAATGCATTGTTTTTATTGCTGATATTGATGGACTGCTTGACTGTGAATGCTTGAAATTTACCTCTTTGATTTTCTCGTCTTAACTGTGAACCGTGAACTGGGAACTTTGAACTTTCAAGCTTGTTGGATGCACCTGCAAAAAGTCGCGTTTAAGGACTTTTGCAGACGTCTCTGGTTTGGGTTTGATCCGCAGTCCATTGACCGAGGAGGATTATACAAAGTATAGCTCAGAAAAGGACTTTTTGAAAAGCCTTTTTCAATCAAAAAAGGAAAGCCCTATGTCCAGAGAGAAATCAGGCGGCAAGACGGTCTATAGCACAGAGCACGGCAACCTGTGCCCCGAGTGCCGCCGGCCCCTGTCCGGCTGCTCCTGCCGCAAAAACAAGGGGGGATCCGCGGAAGACTCCACCATCCGGATCAAAAGGGAAACCAAGGGGAGGAAGGGCAAAGGGGTGACCATCATTGAGAACCTTCCCTTGGGCGAGGCGGAGCTCAAGAGCTTGGCCAAGGAGCTCAAGGCCAAATGCGGCAGCGGAGGGACCTGCAAGGAAGGGCGGATTGAAATTCAGGGGGACAGAAGGGAGCTTGTCCGGGACGAGCTAGCTGAAAGAGGCTGGAAGGCCAAGCTGGCCGGGGGATGAGACGAACAATCGGCTGAGGCTTGGCGCACTTTCATGTAGGAGCGCGGCTTGAGGCCGAGAGAGCCCCTACGGACCTCTGCCTGGAACCGCCGCGAGCCGCAGCGGCTGGGTGGGGCAGAGGCATCTTCTGCAATCGGCTCGCAGCAGAGGAGCTTAACCCGGCCCTCATCCGGAGGACACATCCTGGAGAAACCCCAGCTCCAGGCCGCGCTTGAAAAAGGCTTTCAGCTTTTCCGGAGCTCCGAAGACGCGGATCAGCCTTTTGAAGCCGTCCTTTTCCAGACAGCTCTCCAGTCCGATCTCGGAGAGATATCGCAGCAGCTCCTGGCTTCGATCCTCTTTGAACCTAAAAAAGTGCATCACCTCCGGGCTCCAGTCTTCGCTCCCCATCTTCCCGTCGAGCAGGGAGGCGACCTGGGAGGAGATATGCTTTCTCCGTTCCAGGGTATATTGGCTGATATCCCTTGCCCAGGCGGATCGCCTCAAACGGCCGTCCTGGAGGAGCTCCCCGGTTTCGAGGCTGATTAGAAGGACATTTTTCGGGTGGGTCATGAAAAGGTCCACCTGCTTACGGCTCAGACGCTTCCAAAAGACGGGCTCTTCTCCGTATGCCTCACGGAAGCGATCTACTTGCTCGGCAAAAGGTTTTGTATGAAAGGCGTGCCAGGTAAGCCGTTCCCTTTCCGTGGGCCCTTCCCGAGTCTCAAGGTCAAGCAGGCTGAGCTGTCTTCCCGGCTTGGACTGCGTTTTCCCTTGGTTCTTCTGTCCCAGGGAGCGGATATCTTGGGTGCGGGATTTGCTCATGGCTGAGGTGGCTGGATAAAAATTTATGCAGGGCTCGACTCCAGAGCCCCAAGCCTAACAGTTAAGGCCGGATAATCAAGAGATAAGGCCAAGCTCGAGGGTGCAAAGCTCTCAGTTAGAAGGGGCTGATAGCTCAGAGCAAGAGAGAGGAACAGCCTGAAGGCCCGCTTTCCAGAGGGCACTAACCGAGCATCTCCTTCGCAGCGCTCCGGATCTCCTGCAAGGGAATGGATTCCACCACAGCCTCCCCGATAGCCTTTAAGAGCACAAACCGGATGTACTCCCCCTCGCGTTTTTTGTCCTTGCCCAGGGCTTCGAGCATCGGCTCCGGTGCTGAGCTGATATGCGTCGGCAGCTCAAGGCTCTCCAGCAGGAAGACCAGTCGCTGCAGCTCCGCCTCGGCAAGGAGGCCGCGCCGCACAGAGAGCAATCCTGCCAGAACCATGCCGATGCTCACCGCCTCGCCATGGGGCGATCCGAGGGTTTTTTCCACGGCATGGCCGAAGGTGTGGCCGAAGTTGAGCTTGCGCCGCTCCCCGCCCTCCCTCTCGTCCCGGTTGACAATGCTCGATTTGATCAGCACCGAGTCGGTCACCAGCCGCTCGATCACCTCCGGGTTGAGCTCCAGGGCCTCCCTGGCGTGTCCCTCCAGGTAGCGGAACAGGTCGGCATCGGATATAGCCCCGTGCTTGACGATCTCGGCCATTCCGCAGCCGATATCCGCGGGATTGAGGCTTGGCAGCAGCCCCGGATCGCAGAGAACCACCTCCGGCTGATTGAACAAGCCGATCATGTTCTTATAGCCGTCCAGGTTGACCCCGTTTTTGCCGCCAACGCTGGCATCCACCTGGGCCAGGAGGGTGGTGGCTGCAAACCCGAAACGCAAGCCGCGCAGGTAGGTTGAGGCCACGAACCCGGTGATATCGCAGACCACTCCCCCTCCAATCCCGATGAGGAAGGAGGTGCGATCCGCCTCCAGCCTGATGAGCTCCCTGTAAATCCCGCTTGCTGTCTCCAGGGTCTTGATCTCCTCCCCACAGCCCACGGTAATCACCGGGGCTCGGGGAAACCGGGACCCATAGATCCGGGAGACGGTCTCGTCGCTAACGATGATCGAGCCTTCCAGGGGGACATACTCCGGCAGGGCCTCCAGCCGTTGTCCGATCAGGATCTGTGATCGGCCGCTGCCGCCGGAAATGGTGAAGCTTTGCATGGCGCGGCGGCTCAGGCGGCTTGCAGTTTCAGCTTATGGAGCCGGTCATGTGCGGATCGCAGCAGCTCCTCGGTGGTTTCCCAGGAAATGCAGGCATCGGTAATGGATACGCCGTACTTCAGGGCCGAGGCATCGCCGTTGAACTTCTGCTTGCCCTCATGGATATTGCTCTCCAGCATGACCCCGATAAGGGAATGGTTGCCGCAGGAGAGCTGATCGATCACGTTCTTGAGCACCACTGCCTGCTCCTCGTGCTTTTTGTAGGAGTTGGCGTGGGAGCAGTCCACGATGATGGCCTCGGGGAGGCCTTTTTCCGCCAGCTTGGAGCGGGTCTCCTCCACGCTGATGGGGTCGTAGTTCGGCCTCGGACCGCCCCGAAGGACCACATGTCCCACCGGATTGCCGTTGGTCCTGACGATGCAGGTCATTCCGTCCTGATCGATGCCCAGGAAGGTCTGCTGCTCCCGGGCCGCGACCATGGCATTGATGGCCGTGCTCAAGTTGCCGTCGGTGTTGTTTTTAAACCCCACGGGTACGGACAGGCCGCTGGCCATCTGGCGATGGGTCTGGGATTCCGTGGTTCTGGCCCCCACAGCGGCCCAGCTGATAAGGTCGGCAACGTATTGAGGCGTGATGGGATCCAGGAGCTCGGTGGCCGTTGGGATGCCTATATCGTTGATCTTCTGCAGCAGTCGTCTGGCCTTGTACAGCCCGCTCTCCATGTCGCAGGAGCCGTCAAGGTTGGGGTCGTTGATCAAGCCTTTCCAGCCCACTGTGGTACGCGGCTTTTCGAAGTAGACCCGCATGACGAGGTACATGGTGTCGCTGAGCTCGTTGTGCAGGCGTTTAAGCCGCTGGGCGTAGTCCAGGGCTGCCTCTTCGTCGTGGATGGAGCACGGACCGCTGATGACCAGCATGCGGCGGTCCTCTTTGTTTATGATACGTTCAATGGTCTTCCTGCCGGTCATGACGGTTTCATAGGCTCGCTGGCTGACCGGGAGCTCCTGCTTGAAAAGTCGCGGTGTTAACATCTGTTTGTACCCTTGGATGCGAATGTCATCTGTGGAAATCATACCTAAAGTCTCCTTGTGGGATGAGGTTGCCTAAAAGTGCCTTCATTTCGGATCACTCCCGCCTTTGAAGCAGCGAGATGTTCCGAAACAGCCACTTCTCCTTGTTTCCGGCCGGCCGACCGCCAGGCTCGCTGCGGCTCTGGAGACAGCAGCCGGCTCAAGGGCCGGGTGGCTCCAGGCAGGACGGTTTGGCGGTCGACGATTTTCTTGTTGCACATAGCGTGCCCCTGTTGCCAAGCTCTGGACTGCAAAAAGAAAAGGCCGTGCGGGCTTCTGCCCCACGGCCTTTTCAGTAAAAAAGCCGTGGGCCCGTTCCCGGTCTGCCCACGGCTTTTTCGCCTCTGTATAACGTCTAGGTCAGCGAATGCCAGACAGACCGGGGTCTCCGTAAAAATAGCTATAATAAAAGCTAAAGTAGGAGGACCAGAGGCCTGTCAGGCTGTTTATAAGCATCTTCTCGCTAAACCTTGCGTAAAAAGTTTCATGAAAGGTATACCTCATTCGCAAAGCTGTCAATAGCTACAGGAGGGTTTGTTGGCAAAATGTTCTTTTACTAGGCGCCTTCATCAACCTCCACCTTGAGGTAAAGGTGCCCCGGCTTTTCTCCGCGGCCGCCCTGGAGCCCCTTGCGCTTGAGGCGGAGTACGGTGCCCGGCTGGATGCCCGGCGGGATCTTCACCAAGAGCTTCTCCTCCTCACGGTTGCGCTTGTAGGACAGGCTTACCTCGGTGCCGGCGGCGGCCTCCTGCGGGGAGATGTTGAGAATATAGCGCAGGTCAAGGCTTTTTCCCTGCACTGATGGCTTCTCGGTCTTTCCCAGGGCAAGCTGCTTGAGCTTGCGGCCGATCTGGCGCAGAATTCCACCTGAGGCCAGCTTGGGAGCGGTCCTTGGTTCCTCGAAAGCCCGGGCGCTTCCCTCCTGCTGGGCATGAGGGCCAAAGCTGCGGAAGGATCGCATCCCCCCGGGGCCGAAGAAGAACACGCCACCGAAGAAGGTTCCCCGTCCCCCGAAGAAGAGGTTGTTGAAGAAGCGGTCGTCGAAGCGCATGCCGCGGCGGGAGAACTCGTTTTGCATCTCTCGGAAGATGCGGCTCATCTCCGGGTTGTTGAACAGGTCCCGGAAAAGGTCTTCATAGGAGCTCCAGCTTCTGCTGCCGGCTTGCCCATAGGAGTACTCCCTTCCGGAGTGGGAGGCGGTGCGCAGCCGGTCGTACTCCCTGCGTTTGGACGGGTTGATGAGCACCCCGTAGGCCTCGGTGATATCCTTGAACTTGCTTTCGGCCTCATTGCGGTTCTCCGGGTTCCGGTCCGGATGGTACTGCAGGGCCAGCTTGCGGTAGGCCCGTTTGATCTCCTCGTCAGAGGCGGACTTATCCAGGCCCAGGATGGCGTAGTAGTCCTTGAAGTGCGATGCGTTCATGCCGTTTTTTTAGCACAGGAGCAGACATCTGGGAAGAGATGGCCGGAAGGCCGGCGATAGGGAGAAGTGTCATGAAAGAGAGTCCAGGAAATACAAAATGGTGGCTGCCGGTTGCGATATCTTTGCTTATTCTCCTCTCCAGCTGTGCTCAGCGTGGATTCAGGATGCATCCCCTGGCCTCGGGCCTGGAGCCGGGAACCATGCTCAACGCTGCAGGCGAGCCGGTGCCCCGGGAGAGCTTCCTGCAGCGCGCGGCAGAAGCGGATATCATTCTCCTTGGCGAAGGGCATACCAACCCTTGCGATCATCAGGTGCAGGCCGAGGTGCTGCGGGGCTTTTCAGAAACTGGACTGTCCGTGGCTTTGGGCCTGGAGATGGTCCCGGCCGGGAAGCAGAGGGTTCTGGATCGTTTCAACGGTGGAGGCCTCTTGCTGGATGATCTCCCCAAGGCCCTGGATTGGCCCGCCATCTGGGGGCATTCCTTCTCCCTGTACCAGCCTGTGCTCCAGGCGGCCCGCGAATCTGGGTTTCCGGTCTTCGGGCTCAATACTTCCAGGGAGATTGTGGGCACGCTCCGGGAAAAGGGGCTGGCCGGACTTGCTCCGGACAAGCGCTCCCGGCTGCCGGAAAAGATCATCTCCCCGCCCCAGCCCCAAAAAGAGAGTTTGCGTCAGGAGTTCGCCTCGCATGAGGCCTTCGTAGGCGAAATGGATAAAGCAATGGCCGGATTGGATCGCTTCTTTCTTATCCAGGCCCTCTGGGATACCCAGATGGCGCGTCGGGCCTTGAAAGTGCGGCAGCAGACGGGACTGCCTGTGGTCATCCTTGCCGGAACCGGCCATGTGGAGTTCGGTTGGGGAGTCGAGCATCGAGTCAAGCGCTTGGCTCCCCAGGCGAGTACCTTGTCTCTAGTGCCCTGGAGGGGATTGGAGGATCTGGACCCGGCACGGGGCGATTTCTTCTTCTACTGTCCGATAAGGCACAGCAGCGATCTGGGCTATCATCTCCAGCTCAGCACAGGGGGCGGTCTGATCACCGAGGTCGAGGCCGGGAGCCTGGCAGATGCCTCCGGGCTGAAAAAGGGAGATCTCATCGTCAAAGCCGGGGGGAAATCCTTCCAAGGCCTTATGGATCTGCACAGCGCCGCTGTTGAGGCCAGTAGACAGGGCCGTCCCCTTGAGCTCAGCGTGAAGCGAGGCTCTCAGCTGCGCAAAATCCTTTTGCAGCTCAAAGAAGGGGGAGAGGAAAAAGATCCCTAAGGATAATGGTTCCAATTCTCGATGCAAGAGGCTATGTTCCCGCATGGCACGGATTTTGATTATAAGCCTCAGAGCGCCCCCCGGCTTGGCCGGATGGCTTGATCCAGGTAATCCCATGCGGCATGCTATCTACTGTCTGACCATTATTTGCTGCGCAGTGACCCTTTCTGTTCCGGCGCACAGTGCGGGCAACGCAACAGAGCCCATATATATCGGCTGCTCCCTGTCCATGCAGGGCAAGTACGAGGAGCCCTCGCGCATGATCAGGCTGGGCTACGAGCTGTGGGTCAGGCAGGTGAACGCCCGCGGCGGCCTGCTGGGCCGCCCGGTCAAGCTCAAGCTCCTCGATGACCGCAGCTCTCCGGAACGGGTAAGGGCCATCTACCTGGACTTTATGCAAAGGGACCGAGTGGATCTCCTCCTTGCCCCGTACTCCACTCCGCTCACGCTGCAAGCCGCCAAGGTGGCGGACAGCTTTGGCTTTGTCCTCCTGGCCTGCGGCGCCTCAGGGAACGAGCTCTGGAAGCAGGGCTTCAGCCGGGTCTTTGGGATGTATACTCCCGCGGACCGCTACTTTATCGGTTTTGCGGATCTTCTGGCCCGGCAGGGGATCTCCGAGACCGCCATCCTGTTCGAGGATTCCCCGTTCTGTAAGGACGCGGCAGATGGAGCCCGCTCCTGGAGCCATCGCTTCGGCGTCAAGGTGGGCCTCTTCGCCGCTTATTCCGGAAAAGACCGGAAGCTGATGGAGACTCTGGAGCGTGTTCAGGCTAGCGGGCTGCAAAGCCTCATCCTATGCGCCTATCCCCCGCAATGCTACGAGGTTCTGGAGCTGATGAACGAGACCGGCTTGCGCCCCCGAGCCCTGGCCATGACCATCGCCCCGGTGATGCCGGAATTTTTCAGGCGGGGCGGCGAAGCGGCCAACGAAGTCTTCGGACCCTCGCAATGGGAGCCAAGCGCCCGGACCCCCTTTCCGGGAACCGAGCAGTTCATCAGCGATTTCAAGGCCTTTTCTGGGATTGAGCCTTCCTATCACGCCGGCTCAGCCTATGCCGCCTGCGAGCTTCTGGAATCCGCGGTGAGCCATTTGGGAACCCTCAACCAGCACGCTATCCGGAAGTACATCTCCTCGCTGGACACGGTAACGGTCATCGGCCGCTTCAAGGTCGATCCTGCCGGCATGCAGGTGGGGCATAACTCCATCCTCATCCAGTGGCAAAAGGGAAAAAAGGAGATCGTCTATCCTTCCCGGATGCAGACCGCCGAGCCTTGGTTCGCTCCCCAGAGAGAGGTCCGGTGACAGGGGCAACCAACCGGATTGCCGTGTGGCTCATCCTCCCGGCCTTGATCGTGGGGGTGGTCATGGCCTTGATCCTGGTGCGCACAACCTCGCCTCCTCTGGTGCAATCCATTGAGCGAGCCGCCCGGGCCGATCTCGAGATGGCCTCCTCCATGGGCC
The DNA here is from genome assembly GCA_964595165.1 of uncultured Desulfohalobiaceae bacterium. Classification (GTDB taxonomy): domain Bacteria; phylum Desulfobacterota; class Desulfovibrionia; order Desulfovibrionales; family Desulfothermaceae; genus CAZQPF01. The sequence continues at coordinate 29,473 of CAZQPF010000003.1, read as the reverse complement.
TTCGCATCTGCGAGGAGAACTTCGACCGCCTCCTCGACCTCAGGCTCTCCAATGATCCGGACATGATCCAGGCCCTGCGCCGGGATGCCCTGGATCGCATTACGGCCCTGGGAGGAAGGTTTCACCAAATCCATCTCGCTGTCCTGGGAAGTAACGGGGCAGTGGTGCAGACCTCGCTGCAGAATGCGGACCTCACAGATGTGCCCGCCTCCCTTGATCCCTTCGCTTCCACAGTAAAGGAGCAAAGCTTTCTGGGAAACAAAGCCTTTTTTCACGTGCGCTACTTCCCTTTCTGGAGATGGCGTATCGTGAGCTTTATCTCTACCTCCAAGGCCATGGCTCCCCTCGCCCTAACCAAGAAGGCGGTGTATCTCACCATCTTTGGAGTGCTCTTTGCGCTCTGCCTGACTGTGCTGGGCTCCTTCCATTTTTTGGTCAACAGGCCGCTCCAGTCGATTATGGCGGCCGCCCACGAGGTCTCACAGGGCAGAATGAAAACCGTTCCGGTGAACAGGCGCGATGAGCTGGGTCAGGTGACCACCGCCTTCAATACCATGGTTTCCAGTCTCAAGGAGGGAAAGCAGCATATCGAGGCCATGATGGCCGAGCTGCAGGTCTCTGAGGAGAGGTACCGCTCCGTGGTGGAGCACACCGGAACTGCGACGGTCATTCTGGAGCCGGACAAAACCATCTCTCTGGTCAACAGGGAGATGGTGCGCCTTTCTGGATACAGCAAGGAGGAGATCGAAGGCAGGCTTAGCTGGACGGAGCTTGTGGCCTACGCTGAGGATTTGCAGCGCATGGAGCATTACCATCGCCAGAGGCGTGAAATCGACCCCGGCGAGCCCCCCGGTTCCTATGAGTTCACCTTTGTGGACAAGCTGGGAGGGCTCAAGACGGTGGTCGCTACCGTAGGCCTCATACCCGGGACCTTGCGCAGCGTGGCCTCCTTCCTGGACATCACGGACTATAAAAAGACGCAGCAGGCCTTGGCAGAGGCCAAGCAGTCGGCAGAGGCGGCCAGCCGAAGCAAGGGGCAGTTTCTGGCCAATATGTCGCATGAGATCCGCACTCCGCTCAATGGAGTCTTGGGCATGCTTCAGATTCTCCAGGAAACGGACCTCGACACCCAGCAGGAGGAGTGCGTGGACATCGGGCTCAAGGCCAGCCGGAGCTTGCTCCGGGTGATCAACGACGTGCTCGATCTGTCCAAGATCGAATCTGGCAAGCTCGCGCTAGCCGAGGAGGCTTTCGAACCCTGGCAAATCTTTAAGGAAGTGGCCGGGGTCTTTCAGCCCATGGCGCAGAAGAAAGGGCTGGCCTTGCATATGTGGCTGGATCCCGGGCTGCCCCGGTCCCTGCGCGGCGATCCGGCCAGGATGCGCCAGGTTTTATTCAACCTGCTGGGCAATGCGCTCAAGTTCACCGACCGGGGAGAGGTGCGCCTCGACGTCTGCAGGCTGGGGCAGGATGAATCCGAGGAGCTGATCAGGCTGCTCATCGTGGTCACCGATACCGGCGCGGGCATCCCGGAGGACAAGCTGGAAACAGTGTTCGAGGAGTTTTTGCAAGCCAAGTCGCCACAAGGAGGCTCGGCTAAGGGAACCGGGCTGGGCTTGGGGATAGTCAAGCGGCTTGTGGCCCTCATGGACAGCAATCTGGCTGTGGTGAGCGAAGAAGGCCGGGGCACAGCCGTATACTGGTCTCTGCCGCTGCGTTTAGAGCGCGGCAGGCCGGGCCGTCTGGATCCGTCCCTGTCCGAAAGCTACGCTGGGTCCCATGAATCGGTGCTCCTGGCGGAGGACGACCCCACCAGTCAGGCCGTGGCCAAGAAGATTCTGGAGGACCTCGGCAAGCGGGTGCTCTGTGCGGGTAATGGGCAGGAGGCTTTGAAAAGGATTCAAGAGGAGGGTGTTAGTTGCGTGTTCATGGACATTCAGATGCCTGAGGTGGACGGCTTGGAGGCCATCCGCCGGATACGGCGGATGGAAGCGGTCCGGGGAGTCAATGGTCAGCGGATCTACGTGGTGGCCATGACCGCCTTTGCCATGGACGGCGACCGAGAGCGGTGCTTGGCGGCCGGGGCGGATGATTATATTCCCAAGCCCATCGATAGGGGCAGATTGCGTGAGGTCTGCGGCAGGATTCCGGCCCGGCAATAAGCCAGCGCAGCCGGAGGCTGCGCTGACTCATCAAGGCGCTTCCTCGACCGGGTCTAATGCCAGCAGGGAGGCCCGGGGCAGGTTGCTCACCGCCTCGGCCACGGACCTTCTGCAGGTGCACAGGAAAATCTGCCGCCTTTGGGATATGCGGCTTAGCAGCTCCAGGCCGCGCTCAAAGCGGGCATCGTCCCAGTTGATCAGGATCTCGTCCAGCACCAGGGGCAGGGACTCCTGCCCCGCGTCAAGATGGTCGATGACTGCCAGGCGGAAGGCGAGGTGGATCTGATCCAGGGTCCCGGAGCTCAAAGGAGGCTGCATAGGGTGATAGACCCCGTTCTGATCCCTGATGTGAAGCGTTTCTGCTCCGGCTTCGTCTTCAAAGAGGCTCAGCTGATCGTAGCGGCCCTGGGTGATGAAGCGGACATACTCGCTGCAGCGCTGCAGAACGTCTGGTTGATGCCGCTCACGGAAGCTCTGTTCTGCGGAGCGAAGGATGTTGCTCAGCAGGATGAGCCGGTCGCGCTCGGTGCACACCTCGCGCATCCGTTCCTGGAGAAGCCCAATCTCCCCGTCCAGCTCGCCGATGCCGACTGAGGGCCCATGGGCCAGATCGCGCTGCAGGCCGGCCCTTTCCTCTTTGAGGTCCTGCAGCTCCTGGAGGATATTCTCCTTCTTTTGCCTGGCCCGCTCCACTTCTTCAGCTCGAAACATCCAGGCCTGGTCCCGGCTTTCTTCGATGCGCTGCATCTCGCGTTTCAGCTCAGGCAGATCCGGGTGCTCGGATTGCAGCTTGCTCTCGAGCTCGCGGATCCTTTGAGCCAGCCCCTGAAGCCTGGCACCTTCCCGGGCCGCTTGAGCCCCGTCCTTTTCCGAGCACCCTGTCGCCCGGGCCAAGGACCGGGAGAGCTCTGCGATTTCCCGCTCGGTACGCTGACAGTCGGCCTGCGCAGCCTCGATCTCTCGCTCCAGCTCCCGGAGCCTCTCTTCAGCCCGCCGCGAGTCCCGTAAGCGTTGTTCCGCTTCCCGAAGCCGGCTGAGCAGCTGGGTAAGGGATTCCGGCCCATGGTCCTCGGAGAAGCGGTCCAGAAGCCCTTGCAGCTGCTCCTGCTCCTGTTGCCAGCGCCGGTGCCGGCGGGAGGCCTGCCTCTTTTCGGCCAAGAGCCGGGAGAGGAGCTCCTGTAGCCGGGACAGGGCGCGATAGAGCTCCAGGTCAGGTTGTTCCAGAAGCTCGGCAGAGATGTGCAGGCCGGAAAGCAGGACGGCTATTTCCTCTCGGGTGCTTTTGCTGGCCGCCAGGATATCCTGCCTGTTCTCCTGGCCTGCGGCTGCCTGGCTTGCTTCCCGGAACCGGGCTAGCTGCCGCTTCCAGGCCAGGTTGAAAATCCCCATCACCGTACCGGCCAGGAAAAGCAAGCCGCCCCCGGCCAGCGGCAGGAGCGCGCTGCGAAAAAAGCCCGCGGCGCACAGGGCCGCTCCCAGGCCCTGCACCAGGAGAGCGGCCCGGGCCGGAATCGGTGCTGAGAGATGCCGGGTCCCGGAGCCGGATTCAAGGAGCTCCAGCTGGTAGAGGCGGACCTGCAGATCATCCAGGCGGCTTATCTTGGCCTTCAAGGCCTGAAGGGACAGCTCCCGGAGATGCTGCAGCCAAGCCCCATTAAAGGGGGGCGAGGCAATCCGCCGCGCTTGGGCCCCAAGCTCTCTGCGCAGAGCAAGCAGGTTGTCCTGCAGGTCTTGCAGACGGCGGGCTTCCTGCTCATGAACCGCCAGATAGCGATACCAGGCATGGATCTCCTCGGCGCTGTCAAGCAGTCTTTGGTCTTCGGACGTGAGGGCCGCCAGCCTTCCTTCCTCTTTCTGCTGCTCGCGATGCAGCTCCTCCAGGCGAGAGCGGCGGGACTCGAGATCCTTGCACAGGCGGGCGTGCTCGGATTCTACCCCAGCGGGCAGGCTTTCCACGGCTTCAAGGTCGAAGATATCCCTTTTCCACTCCTCTATTTGATCCAGGCGATTTTTGATCGGCAACAGGAAGTCCGCTTGGCGCAGCAAGGAGGAGATTCGGATAAGCTCCTCTTCCAGGTCCCGGATCCGGGTGTCCAGCTCCTCCAGCCGGGAGGACTTATATCGCAGGGATGCATCCTGTTCCACAGCCTCCCGCCTTTTTTGCCTGGCCTGCCGCAGGGATTCGCGAAGCGTCTTGAACTCCGGCCTGCCCCGGTTGTCCGGCCGCCAGAGCTTGGCGGCCCTGGATTCCAGCTGGGAGGCAATCTGTCTGGCCGGCCGAAGGACTTCCGGGCCGAGCCCACCCAGGAGACGGTCCTCGATCTCCTGCTGTTGCGAGCTGTCAAGGGAGCGCACGTTCTCCTGGGTTAAGCCGTAGAGGGCTTGGTAGAGCTCGCGGTTGACCGGGCCGAGGAACGGGAGCTCCCGGTTGCCCAGGCTCTCGGAGCGGCCGTTGCGGCTGAGCTGCCCTTGGGGCGAAGAGGCCAGACGCCGCCAGACGGAAATCTCCTCCCCGCAGCCCAGACTGATGGAGCCGCGCATCTCCGCCGGGCGGTCCATCTGCCAGGAGTGATACAAGAAGCCGCTTACCGGCCGAAAGCCGTAGAGCAGGGCCTGCAGCAGGGAGCAGAAAGTGGATTTTCCGGCCTCGTTGGGCCCGAAGACAACCACGATCCCTTCGGAGAGGCGGCTGAGCTCAAGGTCCTGGAATCGCCCGAAGCTGGTAATGGAAAGGCCGGTGAGCTTCATGTCAGCCTTGCCTTCGGCGAATCTGACATCGTGTTGACTTTATGGAAGAAAACCGAATTCATATTTTCAGCAACTTGACAGAGCGACGCTGCAACCGGGTTGATCAAGGAAGAGACCCGGCACTCAGCTTCGGGGTGAGTAGCTGGAGCTTAAGCCATAAACCCATTGTATGGTTCTCTGGATACCCTGAGATAATTTTTTCAAAACTGAGTGCCGGGTGCCGGGGTGATATCCGGAGCTCAGGATTTTCCCTTGGACAGCAGAAGGGATGCGATCTCCCGGTCCGCTCCCTGCAGAAGCTCCTGGAGGTAGGCCGACTCATCTCGGATGTCTTTCCGGGCCAGCTCCCGGGGCTTGAGGCCCTGGAGCTCGGATTCACCCTGCTGTAAGCGCTGCAGCAGCTCGAGGGCTTCTCCAAGTACGCTGGCCGAGCCGCGATGCGCCTCCAGATCGAGGGGGCGCACCAGGCCGCGGGGCCGAACTTCAATCCAGGAGCAATCGATCTCGGCCTGCAGATCAGCGCTCAGCTCGCGCAGGTTGTCGCTGCCATCCAGAAGCTCCTGTGCGAGCTGGGATTCGCCTTCAAGATCGATCCGAATGAAGTGCTCCCGCCCGTCCTGAAGCTCGTTTTCCTGACGTATCTTGGAGGCCAGATCCTGCACCAGGCTGTGGAAGGTGTTCGCTTCCCGGGAGCAGCAAAGGCTGAGCCAATGCCAGACAAGGGGGGCCAGAGCAAGGAACTCCTGCCGCTGCAGGCCGTGGGAGTCCAGCTCCAGATAGAAGCCGCCCTTGGGTCCGGTCTCTTTGAAATGGCGGCCTTGCAGGTTGCCGGCATACCAGGCGGGCGGGTCCTCCAGCACCTGCTGACGCCGATGCACGTGCCCCAAAGCCCAGTAGTCCAGCCCCGGAGCGCGTAGATCCTCCTGGGTGCATGGGGCGTAGGGCTCATGTTCGGAAGCTGCAGATCCGGAAACCACCTGAGCGTGGATCAGGCCCACATGAGGGAGGCCGTCCTGGACTGGGTTGATCAGACCGGCCAGGTTGGTTTGCTCATTAACTCCGCTGTGTCCGGCTGCGGTGAGCCATCCCACGGTTTCCTGCCGATCATTGGTCAGGGCTACAGTGCTGGGGGTGTTGCTGGCGAAGATATGGACATTGTCCGGCCAGGGAAGCCGAAGGGCTCGGGAGCTTGTTCCGCCCGGATCGTGGTTTCCAGTGGCATAGTAGATGTCTATCCCGGCGGAGCGAAGACGGGTGGCCTCTTGGACAAGGAGCCTCTCGGTAGCGAAGCTCAGCCGGTCGCTGTCAAAGAGGTCACCGGCGATGAGCAGGCCGTGGACCTTGCGATCCACGGCTGCCTGCACAGCGTTGGAAAAGCTTTGCTGCACCGACTCTTTCAGCTTTCTGCGAAGCCGTTCGTCCTGCCCGAAAAAAGGGGTTTCCAGGTGGACATCGCCGATATGAAGCAGTCGAAGCGTCATATTGCCGGCTCGTATAAAGTCCAATAAGTCAGCGCTGCCGGAGACAAAGCTGAATTATTGGATTTTTCTGAGCTACAGACTGATGACCGTGGCGCCGGAGCAGAGGCGGAACAGCTCGGCTGCAGCGGCCATCCTGGATCCTTCGATCAGATCCTCCTCCCCTATTGAGCGTGCCTTGGCGCAAGGGGTACAGGCCAGCACCGGCACTTCATGGGCCTGCAAGTAGGCGAGCATGTCATCGGCCACATCTCCGGTCGCGGAGCGGAGGTTGGCCATGAGGCCCTTTTTGGCCAGGTAGACCCCCTCGTCGAGCAGAAAAACGGTCACCTCGCTCCCTTCCTTGTGGGCCACGGTGGCCAAATGAAAGGCCCGGGTGCTTCGGTTGGGATCGTTGGTTCCGGTGGAGAGAACAATGACTACCCTATCGCCCATAATGCGCTCCTTATGGAAAATTGAGAGTTCACAGTTTAAGGTTCACAGTTAAGGCAAAAAAATCAAAGAGATAAGCCAAATGCTTTCGCAGTCAAGCCAGTTCGTCAATATCAGCAGTTGAAACAATATGTTACTTAAAAACTCTTGACTGTGGAGATAAAAAGAGACTTGCCAGCAAGAGGCTGCCGTCCTTTATCCGGACAGCCGGATGAGGTAAAGGCCAATGCGCACCCTCTAGCGGGGGGCTTTCGGTTACTTTGCAGGTACAGATATTTTTTTCCCAATATATAAACAATATCCAGGGACAAGCCAAATTTCACTTATGTCTTCTTTTTTGATATACATCAAGGATGAGGTATCCAGGATTGATAGAGTAAGAACCAAGCAGGAAAAACCGCATCCCGGAAGGCAGAGAAGGAACTCATGACAGAGCAGAACAGCCAGGCCCCTGTCCGCTTGGACGCCCCTGCGGACGAGTTGTACAAAGAAATCCGATCCATAGCCGGCACGGATTTCAAGCGCTGCTTCCAGTGCCGTTCCTGTTCCGGAGGGTGTCCCTTTTTCCAGAGCATGGACCTCGGGCCGCATAAGATCATGCGGCTGCTTCAGCTGGGCCTTTGCGAGGAAGCGCTGGCAAGCAGCACCATCTGGATCTGCGTGGGCTGCCACACTTGCGACAGCAACTGTCCCATGGCTGTGGATGTGCCCGGAGTAATGGATCTGTTGCGCCAGAAAGCCCTGGAGCGGGGAGTGGAGGTGGTGAACCCGGAGATCCTGGACTTCCACAGGGAGATTCTCCATTCCATCCAGCGCTACGGACGCACGCATAAGCTGGAGATCATGCTCCGCTACAAGGTGCGGCGCAAGAGCTGGTTTCAGGATTGGGATGTCGGGCTGCGGATGCTGGCCAAAAGAAAGCTCGACCTGCTGCCCTCCAGAGTGGAGGCGATCCAGGAGGTGCAAAACGCTTTCCCAAAGGGGTTCGGGAGCGACAAGCCATGAGCCGTAATCCAAGCCTGACCGATATTCCCTTCTTCCCGGGCTGCTCTCTGGCCACTTCGGCCAAGGAGAACTACCGCTCGCTGCAGGCCTTTTGCCACACCCTGGGCTATCGTCTGAGGGAGCTGCCGGACTGGAACTGCTGCGGGACCTCCTCGGCCCACAGCCTGGATCGAAGGCTCGCCTTGGAGCTTCCGGCCAGGAATCTGGCCCGGGTCCCTGCCGGTAGGCCCCTGGTGGTGGCCTGCCCGAGCTGCTACCTCCGTTTGAAGCAGACCCAGATCCGAATCAAGGAGAGCCCTGAGCTGCAGGACCGCTTTGAAGGCCGCTGGGGGAGGGCGCATGACCCGAACCTCAAGATAGTCCCCTTTCTCGATTTCTTGGCCGATCAGGACTTGAGCAGGTTTTTCAGCCATGCCGGAAGGGCCCTGCAGGGCCTTAAGCTTGTTCCCTACTACGGATGCATGCTGGCCAGGCCGCCGATCATGCGTAAGGAAAGGAACCTGCGTCTGGTCATGGAGAAGGTGATGGGCAAGCTCGGGGCCGAGCCGCTGCGCTGGAGGTACAAATCCCGCTGCTGCGGAACCTTCCTCTCCGTAGCACGGCCGGACATTGTAACTCCCCAGGTCAATGCCATCATGGAGGAGGCCTGCGGGGTGGGAGCTGAATGCATCGTCACCGCCTGCTCCATGTGCCATCTCAACCTGGAGGTCCGCTGTACGTCAGCTGAGAAGCGTCCCGTTTTCCACTTCTCCGAGCTCCTGGCACTCTGCGCCGGGGTTACCGATCTGGATTGGTTCAATCGGCACCTCGTGGACCCCAGGCCGCTGCTTAGGGCCAAGGGCCTTATCTGAGGCGGCTGCAAAAGAAACAAGGAAAGAAGGAATCGTCTGCGATTTCTTCTTAGTCGTAGAGCTCCCGCCGCTCGTGCCATAGCTCGGCATCGTAAATCCGCAGCTGGTCAGCCTCCTTGGAGGCCACAACAGTTCCGAAGTCCTTGGCGGGACCGATCTCTTTCGGTTCCCGCTCGCTTTCCCAATCGGAGAAGGCCTTGGTTTCGTAAAGAAAATCCGTCAGGACCCTGGGCGTGACCTCGATGGCCGCCCGCCCGGGAATGACGATATAATCCCGTTCCTGCTCCCGGTTGTGAACAAAAAAGGCTTCCATATCCCCTCCTTAAGCCTCAGGGCGCATCCAGAACCTTGCGGATCGTGGCCAGGAAAGACTCCAGATGGAACGGCTTGCGCACGGCTCCGTCAATCTCAAAATTGTACAAATGCCTGCATTCCGGGTCGTCGGCCCTCTTTTTGAAGAGCAGCAGCTGGATGCTGCCATAAATCCCCTGTAGCAGGTTGTTGAACTCATGGGCCACACCGGCAGCCAGCGTCCCAACGGCCTCGAGCCGTTGGGCCTGCCGGAGCTGATGCTCCAGCTGCGCCTTTTCTTCCTCGATACGCCGTTTTTCGGTCATATCGCGGACCACGCCCCGAAAGCCCTCAATGTTTTCTTGATAATCCTCCATGGGGTAGGCGGAAATCTCCAGGATCCTTTCGGCGCCGGATTTGGAGTAGATGACATACTCCGCAAGCCGAGCCGGCTTTCTGGTTCGATAGATCCGATTGAAGGTCTCCTGAAGGCGCTTGGCAGTCTTCGGCGGACTGAACTCCTGGTAGTTCAGTCCATAGAGCTCCCGTTCGGGGTAGCCCAGGATTTCGCGCAATGCTTTATTGAAAAACAGTATATTCCCCTGGGGGTCTACCTCGAAGTAGCCCTCACCGATGGACTCCAGAATAGCCCGGTGACGATCTGTATATTTGCAGCTCGAGAGGTCCTGAAATAGAGCCAGGTAGGCCTCGGCCTGGTCATGGAATCTTATGAGATTGATCTGCACCGGGAGGTAGGATCCGTTGCGGCATCGGTAGCGCCGCTGGAGGTTCAAGAGCTCGCCGTTAACCAGCTCCTCAAAGGCGCGGTCCGGCGGTAGCTGGCCCTTGTCCACGGGATGCAGGAGGTCGCTGGCCCGGAAGGCTTGCAGCTCCTCCAGCCTGTAGCCGAGGAGACGTTGGGCCTCGGCATTGGCGTCGAGGATGGCCAAGCTGGAGTCTAGGAGGAAAACCCCCACTGCGAGATGGCTGAAAGGCTCGCCGAGCTGCCGGAGTTCGGCAGCGGTTTTCTCATCCCAAATTCCCTGATCCACAAATGCACTTTCCTGCAGGCGTCGAGTTGCTTCACATATCCGGTCCGGCTCCAGGCGGATGCCTTTGGACACGGAAAGCTGGGAGTCTATTGTAGACCAATCTTTACTGGGGTCAAGTCAGCGCAGCCTCCGGCTGCGCTGACTCATTGGCAATTTATTTAAGAAAGAGAGAAGGAATGTTTTTTAAACAAGAGGTTTGAACGCAGCTGCAGCCGGGTTGATCCGGCACTCAGTTTCGGGATGGATGGCTGGAGCTTATGCCATAAACCCATTATATGACGAACCTGCAAAAAGTCGTGCATGAATGATCCAAGCGCAAGTACTTTCTTATAAGGCTTTGTTTTTACTGACAACCGACTACCGGCTTCTGACCACTGCGACTGCAAAACGATTTTTTGCAGTCGCATTTTATATGTTTCCGTGGATACCCCGAGGCAATTGCTTCAAAGCTGAGCGCCGGGTGAGGTCACTTGGCTTGGAAGCATTGGCTGCAGCCTCCGGAGCTGCTGCCTGGAGGCTGGACCGCATCGCTGCCTAGCAACCGGGTGATCTTCGGCCTGTAGCGGGCGTCTTGGGACCAGATCCGACGGTTGAGCCGGTGAATTCCCAGGTAGGAGAGGACGAGAAAGATGAGGCTCAAAAGGGCTGCCGAGCCGTCCGGACTGCCGAAGAGGGCCAGATTGTATCCCACGATCGCACCCAGGATGAGGCCGAACAGAGGGATGATGTAGAGCACAAAAACAGCGGTGTTGGAGCTGGGAGTGGAGAACTCCAGCTCTACGTTCTGTCCCTGGCTTGCCCCCGCCCTGTTCTGGGCCTCCACGAGCATGTAATCTTTTCCGAAAGGAGCGCAGCAGGCCTCGTGCTGGGAACAGGACTGGCAAGAGTTTGTTCTGGGTATTTTGACCTTTGCCTCGTTGCCGTAGGTGGCAACCACCTGGCCGTTGGTTCGATTGTAAGTCATGATAGCCTCCCGGGAGGAATCTATTTGGATACAAGATCTGTCCTGTTTGACAGGATAGTCTATAACAATATAATACATTAAACAAATAGGTATAGAGCGAAAACGGAATTTTTTATGCGTCTCACTACCCGCAGCCGTTACGGAGCCAGGCTCCTGCTGGATATCGCCAACCACGAGGCCAAAGGCCCGGTGAGTGTCAGCGAAATCTCCAAACGCGAGGATATACCGGTCAAGTACCTCGAGGCCCTCATCCACAAGCTGAAGCGGGCCGGTTACCTGGAGAGCATTCGGGGTCCCCGCGGGGGCTATCGACTGGGCAGGGCTCCGTCGGAGATCACCCTGGCCGAGATCGTCCGCATTCTGGAGGGCGATTTGAAGCTTGTGGACTGCGAAGGAAAGGAGTCTGCCTGCGGCCGTATTCAAGATTGCCCGACGCGCAGGATCTGGAAGGATATCGAGGACACGGTGACCCGGAAGCTGGAAAATGTTACGGTTCAGGATCTGGTGAACGCAGACCAGTTATAAGTTTATCAAATTCGAATAGAGACATCCGAAACAAATATCGAATTCAAGTTTACCATTGCCAAAACCACTGAGGAATATTTTGACATTTTTGCCTTTATTTGAGTTTCAGCTGCTGATATTGATGAACTGGTTTGGCTGCGAATGCATTGGGCTTATCTCTCTGCTTTTTTTGCTTTAAGTCTGAAATTTCCTTCTTCGCTATGCGCCATGCGCTCTGCGCGTAAACTGTGAGCTCTCAAGCCTGAAAGAAGAAAATGGCTGTTGGCGCCCTTCCGGAAAGGGCTCTTTCCGGAAGGGTTCCGCTCAGCGGTCGATTCCCGCTTCCTCGGCCAGCTCGCTGAACATCTGCGGGAACTCCGGCTCAAAGTTTTGATAGAACGGTACCGGATAGCGGGCTCCCACCGAGCGTCCCGCCTGCTGCAGGCCTTGGGCGAGCTTCTCCAGCCCGGCGGCCGGCAGGGAGAAAACCATCTCCTCGTCCTGGGTCATGGACATGATGCGGTCGCCGTTGCCCGGGATGGAAACCCTGGCCTCACCGGATTGCACAGGGGCTAGAAGATACTCGCTGCACTCCACCTTGCCTCCGAAGGATCCCTGCACCGTTGTCCCTTCAGCGTAGCTCCAGCCGTGGACCAAACGCATGATCTGGGCGGGATTGCCGTAGAAGACCGCGCAGTCCGGCTCGAAAAGCCCCTTGCTTAAGGGGGCCAGGGCCAGGGCCTTGATCGAGCCCGGATCGGCAAAGGGCATCTGGGCCACCTCGCGGGAAGCACTCGTTTCGTCCCGGGACCACCCGGCCCAGCAGAAGAAGCTGCTCAGCAGCTGGCGCGGGTTGTCAGCCGGGGTCTGGCCGAAGGCGAGCCTGGCCGGGACGCAGACGATGTCTTCAGCCGTGAGCCCCATTGTCCAGCGATAGACCCGGGCCAGAGTCATGGCCTGGCAGATGGTGATCCTCTTTTTGAGATGCTTTAACGGGAGGCGGGTTTTGTCCGGCCAATCCGGATCGCTTGCGAAGAGCTTCAGGCCCACCGGCAGACTTTTCAGCCGGAGCTCATCGTATATCGTGGCTGCCGCTTGCGCCATTTGGGTGCTATTCATAGCGACTCCTTTGCTTGGCTCGATAGGTTTGCGCGCCTAGGATCGAATAAGGATATCCGGAGATATCCTGGAGGGATCCGAAGCGCCGACCATAGTCATCAGCCTGGCCAGCTCCCGGGTTACTCCCTGGATGACATCTCGCACTCCTTCTTCGCCGTTGGCGGCCAGTCCGTAGAGAATGGGCCGACCAAGCCCCACCAGGTCCGCGCCGCTGGCCAGTCCTTTGAGCACATCGCTCCCGCGCCTGAATCCTCCGTCGATCATGAGCGGCACCTTGCCGTTCACCGCCTGCGCTATCTCCTCCATGACCTGCAGGGGGTGGGGCATATAGTCCAGAGTGTGTCCGCCGTGATGGGAGACCACCAGGAGGTCGGCTCCGGCATCGACACATTTGAGAGCGTCCTCCCGGCTCAGGATTCCCTTGCAGACCAGGGGCATCGGGGCCTTGTTCTTGATGGCTTCGATCTCCTTTTGGGCCCACGGGGTACAGTCAAAGGCCATCTCCTTGTCCTTTACCTTGGTACCCTGTCCGGAGTCGATCTCCAGGCCCAGCCAAGTCACATCCGCTTCGATGATGGTTTCGATCTCCTCCTCGAGCTTGCCCCGGTCCCGATAGGGCTTGACGTTGGCCACCAGAGGGACCCCGGTGCTCATGATCTCCTTGAGGTTCTGGGGCAAGGGCGTCCCGGTCCACATCAAGCTGCCTGCGGCCTTGAGACCCCTGGCCACCTCGAGCAGCCCGTTTTCGCTGATGGCAGGGATAGGCATGGTCATGGCCGACATGGCTACGGGGCTGCTTAGATCCACACCCAGAACCCGGCAGGCGGTGCTCGCTTCCTTGGCGTCGATGCAGCGCTGGCGGAAGGTGTACCGGTCGAGCTCCAGCCGGTCGTTTCGTTCGATAAAGCCTGTTTCCACAAAGCCCAGAAGCCTGCCGTACTCCTCCTGGCTTAACCGGGACTTGCCGATTTCGTAAATTTCGCTGAGCTGCATAGAGACCTCCTTGGAGACTGGCCTAGTGATTGGGTGGGGTGCTCGCCGCTTCCCAGGACGAACCGAACCATGGCTCCAGTATGCTCCACTGGAGCAGGCGGCGCTGTAGCATCCGCTACAGCAAGAAGATTCACGGATTCTCGGATATCGTATCTCTGTGGCGGGCAGAGTTCAACAGGAAAGTCGGCCAAAAGAAGAAAAGGGATACCTGTTCCCCAGCCTGCTCAGCCCATCTATTAAACCACCAACATTGGTCAAAGCGGGCCGCCCGTTATCGTGAGCGATGTCTTCAATTGCACGAATGAGTGGTGAATCATTGCCAAAAGGACTGGAAAAAGAGGCTGAAGAATGACTGATGAGCCGCCATGTGATGCGGCTTGATGCATCCTTTCACATGGGGATTGCTTTCCGAATGATGCCCCATAGTAAAATGCAATGGCTCCTGAGCCATTGCATTTTAAGGGCAAGGAAAATCGTCCATCAAAGATTTCTTGATCAAGATGCTGCTATGCTGATTTCGCTCCTCTGGATGGCTCTTCAGAAACTTGAGGACCTTCTGGGAAAGGATCTTCTGATCGATGGTATCCTTGTCTATGCAGATGATATCGAAATCGTCGTAAATAAAAGATACGCCTGTGATGTAGCCCATGGCGTAGTATTTCAAGAAGGCGTTCTCGCTCTGCAGCAAAGCGTACAGCCCCTCTCCGCGGTACATTTCCTTAAGCGGATTGTCGGATATGGCTGAAACGGGCAGCAAAAGGGAGCCTAGCAGCAGCACGCAGGCCAGCGTTCTTCGGAGCAAGGTGCATTTCCCTCGTATAAATGATTCAAGCGCAAGCACTTTCTTGTAACTCTTTGTTTTTACAGACCACCGGCTTCTGGCCACTGCGACTGCAATAGGGTTTTTGGCAGTTGTATCTCACCCACCCTCAGCCTGCAAAAGCTCCGCGGCGCTTCAGGTACTGTCTTCTTGCCGGCTCTGGGAGCGGCTTGCCTCAGAGCCCAGGCCTGAGGCCTTCAGGATGATGTGGAGCCGGGGCTTGCCTCTTCCGGCATCTGCGGCCCCGTGTCCTTGAACTCGTAGCTGAGCCCTTTGAGCAGGCTCCGGCATAGGAAAAGCATAATCACCGTGAAAGGCAGCGCTGCGGCTATGGCCATGCGCTGCAGACCCTCCAGGCCGCCGGAGTAGAGCAGAGCGGCCGCTGTGGAGGAAACGGTCAGGCCCCAGACGAGCTTCTTGGCGGTCGAAGGGAAGAGCCTTCCTCTGGAGGTCATCATGGCCAGGACAAAGGTGGCCGAGTCTGCCGAGGTGACAAAGAAGACTATGAGCAGGAGCACGGTGATCAGGGTGAGCAGCCCACTCAAGGGGTAGAAGGTATACAGCTGGAACAGCCCGGTGGATATGTCTTCGGCTACCTTGCCGGCTATGTCGGCCTGCTCAAAGAGCTCCAGCTGAAAGGCCGCGCCTCCGAAAACGCTGAACCAGAGGAAGGTGAGCAAGGTGGGAACCAGCAAGGCCCCGGTGATGAACTCCCGGATGGTTCTGCCCCGGGAGATGCTCGCTACGAAGAGGCCTACGAACGGGGACCAGGAGATCCACCAGGCCCAGTAGAACAGGGTCCAGGACTGCGTCCACTCGTAGCCCTGAAAGGGGTGGGTGGACAGGCTCATGTTGAACAGGGAGGAGAAGTAATCTGCGAGGGTGCTGGTGAAGATGTTCAGAGTGCTGGTTGTCGGCCCCACCAGGAGCATGAACAGAAGCAGGAGCAGGGCCAGCATGATGTTCGTCTTGCTCAGGATCTGAATGCCTTTGTCCAACCCGGTCATGCTGGAGATCATAAACAGTACGGTGACCACGGAGATGACCAGGAGCGTGCTCTGAAAGCTCGGCTCGAAGTGAAACACCGCCCCCAAGCCGCTGTTGATCTGCATGGCTCCAAGGCCCAGGGAGGTGACGATGCCGAAGACGGTGGCGAAGACGGACAGGATGTCGATGCACCAGCCGAAGAGCCCGAATATCCTGTCCCCGATGAGGGGGTAGAAACAGCTTGAGATGAGCGGAGGCATTCCCCTGCGGAAGGAGAAGTAGGCGATGGAGAGGCTCATGATGATGTAGATGGCCCAGGGATGGAGGCCCCAGTGGAAGAAGCTGTAGGTCATGGCGAAGCCGGCCGCTTCCCTGGAGCTGGGCTCGATGTACTCCGGGGGATGGAGATAGTGGCTCATAGGCTCGGCCACCCCCCAGAAGATCATCCCGATGCCCATGCCGGCGGCAAAGAGCATGCTGAACCATCCGAAGTAGGAGTATTGCGGTTTCTCGTAATCCTTGCCCAGCTTGATGGTTCCGAATCGGCTGAAGGCGAAGCAGAGGCTGAGGATGAGGAAGAGGAAGGCGGATACGAGATAGCCCCAGCCGAAATTGTCGATGATGCCTTGGTGCAGGGAGCTGGAGAATGTATCCAGCAGGGAAGGATAAAAGAACCCGATGGCCGAGAGACAGGCAACCAGGGACAGGGAGACCGCGAATACGATATGCTCTTTCACTTTTTCCATGCTCGATTCAATCCGGTTCACCGCTTGCTTATGCCTGGAATGATGAACACGCTGCATTTGGCCTTGTGGGGAATGGCTTCGGCGGTGGAGCCCATGAGCTGCTCCAGGGGCTTGGGCTTATCCGACTTGCCGATGATGATCAGATCCACCTTGTGGATCCTGGCCTGCCTGACGATCTGGCTTTTGGGCCGGCCCACCACCTCGATGGTTTCCACCTGGCTGTAGGCGTGGCTGCACTCTTTTGCCAGGCGCTGCAGGTCCTGGTGGATCCGGTTCAGCCGCTGCTTCTCCGCATGCGGGTCCGGAGCCCTCTCGCCCACGTGAAGGATTATGAGGTTCTCGGCCTTGAAGTTTTCGTATCGCAGGTAGGGCATCACCTTGCTGTCAGTGGCCTGGAAGTCGGTGGCGTACATGACGCGCTCATAGATTTTGGCCGGGGTCTGATACCACTTCCGGTTATAGACGAAGACCGGGCGATCGCTCATGCGGAGGATGTCCGAATCGATGCTGCCCAGCAGGATGTTCCGCAAGGCCCCTTTGGGTATCCAGTAGATGCAGATAAAGTCCACGCCGAGCTCCCTGGAGAGATCGACGATCTCGGTGGCTATCTGCCCCTGCTTGAGATAGATCTCCACGCTGAAGTCGAGCTCCCGGATGCTGTCCGCAAGCTCCCGCAGGGAGGATATTACCTTGTTTCGCTTGTTCTTCCGGTTGCTGGTGCGGACATGAATGAGGTATATCTTCTCCGTCCCGAAGCTTTTGATGCATCTAGCCATTTCCAGGAACCGGCTGCGCGGTTCCTCCAGGCTCACCTTGATCGCAGCCGTCTGCAGCATCAACGACTCCCTAGCTCAATTCTTGCGGGCCATTGGCGCCAGGCCGATGGATTCTTCGTGAAAATAGCCGTATATCGTTTTATGGGCCCGATTGTAAAGAACGCTCCAAGATAAGGACAGCATCGATGCACTTGCCTTCCTCGTATTGACAGGCGAGGCCCGTCGTTTCTCCTTGAAAGGCCGCGGCGTCCCGCGGCAGCCCCGGCGAAGCATGCAGCAGGATCGGTATCCGCCTGCAGCGCGGGAGCAGAGCTCCTAGATCCCTGGTAGGGTTTTGAAGAAGAGAGAATATAACCGGTTGGCATGCGGCAGCCGCATGCCAACCGGTTATGCAGAAGTAAGGTTCGCATCGCTGAGCATGATAACGAACTCGCGAAAGACGCGAAGATCCAAGGCCCCCTGCATGTGGTAGCGCATGATGTTCAGGGCGTTGTAGGTGGACTCCGCCTTGGCGTAGGGCCTGTCCGAGGTGATGGCGTCGTAAATATCGCAGCAGGTGAGGATCCTGATCTCCAGAGGAAGCAGCTCCTGCTTCAATCCACAGGGATACCCGGAGCCGTCGCATTTTTCATGGTGCAGCAGGATGGCATTGATGGTGGTGTGGGACAGGGAAAGCAGGGCGCAGAGGCCCAGGCCCTGCACTGGATGGGTCTTGATGGCCTCCCACTCCTCAGGGGAAAGCTTTCCCGGCTTGTTGAGGATGCGCTTGGGAATGGAGGATTTGCCTATATCGTGCAGCATGGCCCCAATGCCGACCTCGATGATCTTTTCCCGGGAGAAATGGAAGCGGTGCATGAGCGAAGCGCTGTAGGTGAAGACGTGCAGGCAGTGGGAGTAGGTCTTGTAGTCGTGGGACACCAGCCGGCCGATATTGTTCAGGGCATCTGAGGAGGAGAGGAAGTCCAGGCTGGATTTAACCAGATGCTCCAATTGCTTGACTTCGTCATCCTCAAGCGTCTTGTTGTAAATGGTATCGAACAGCTCCTGCACAATGCCCAGAGAGCGGCTGTAGAAGATCCGGGAGCGCTCCTGAAGAGGGATGCCGGGGTCGTTGAGGATAGATTCGAAGTTGTTTTGAATGTAGCTTTCATAGGCTGAGCTTTGTTCCTTGGGAACGTAAACCGTAGTGATCCCGAACTCAAAAAGCTTCTGCTTGAGCTTTTGCGTGTACTGCTCTTTTTCCCTGGTGTAGAGCACAAAGCTATCCCCTTGCTTGAGGTAGACCCGAAAGTCGGAAGCGGTATCCGGTCTCAAGATAAGGGGGGAGATGGGGAAGTACTTCTCCTCCTGTTTACTGCCCGAGGGCTTGGAGGTCTGGTCTTTGCTGGCGAGGTTCATGGCGTTGCTTTCAGAGCTTGAGATTGCAAGGTTGGGTATTAGGACAAAAGTGCTAGCGCTTGTAGTTTATCTAAATCATTTGCTCCTTAGAGGCAAGGCGGGCCTTTTGAGGTTTTAGCAAGGTTTGTGCCGCAAGGGACCTGCTAATTATATTCAATCATTTCAGTTTAATGGCTTTGATGGGCTCTTCGCGCAGGCCGAAGCTTTTCAAATCGCATTTGAAAATATTCAAATCCGATTTTGCTTGAGCAGGATCTATCTGGCAATTTGCAGGGAGGTATGCTAACGGAAAGTGGATTCCCTTGACTTTTCCGGTTTCCAAGGCAGGATACTGTTTAAAAACAGGTGCTGCGGAGCTCAGACGCTCCAGCTGGCCATTTGCCTCCAAACTGCATGAAAGGGAGAGCCTATGAACACCGAGAACAATCCAGAGCAGGAAGAGGGCTGGTTTCATCTCGACATCCATCCTCAAGTCTTTTTCATCTCCGCCGGGCTGATCATCTTCTTCGTGGTGGCGACCATCGTCTTCCAGCAGTATATCGGCAATATTTTCCAGGTCCTGCAGAGCACGATGTCCACCTATACCGGCTGGCTCTTCATCTGGACCATGAATATCGTGCTCGTCTTCATCCTCGTCCTGTTGGGCGGCCGCTTCGGGGATATCCGTCTCGGGGGTCCGGACGCCCGTCCGGAGTTCAGCACGCTCGGCTGGTTCGCCATGCTCTTTTCCGCGGGCATGGGGATCGGGCTGTTGTTCTACGGAGTGGCTGAGCCCATGTTCCACTTCGTGGCCTCTCCGCTGGCCGAGCCCGGCACCACCGAGGCGGCGCGAGTGGCCATGGATATCTCCTTTCTGCACTGGGGCCTTCACCCCTGGGCCATCTACAGCCTCGTGGCCCTGTCTCTGGCTTTTTTCTCCTTCAACAGAGGCTTGCCCCTGTCCATCCGGACCGCCTTCTACCCTCTGGTCGGAGACCGGATCTACGGCTGGATGGGCAATGTCATCGACATCATGGCCACCGTGGCCACCCTGTTCGGCGTGGCCACCTCCCTGGGGCTTGGGGTGCAGCAAGTCAACGCCGGGCTGGATCATGTCCTGCATATCGGGCAGTCCCCCCTTATCCAGGTCCTGCTCATCGCCGGCATCACCGGTATCGCCACCTGGTCGGTGATCAAGGGTCTGGACAAGGGCATCCGCCGCCTCAGCGAGATCAACATCGTGCTGGCCGGGCTCCTGGCCCTGTTCGTCTTTCTCCTGGGGCCCAGCCTGTTCATTCTGGACGCCCTGCTGGAGAATATCGGCTACTACATCCAGCACCTGCCGCAGCTGAGCACCTGGAACGAAACTTACGAAGAGACGAGCTGGCAGAACGGCTGGACCATCTTCTACTGGTCCTGGTGGATAGCCTGGTCCCCCTTTGTGGGGATGTTCATCGCCAGGGTCTCCTTCGGCCGAACCATTCGGCAGTTCATCCTGGGGGTCCTCTTGGTCCCCACCTTTGTCACCTTCCTGTGGATCACCATTTTCGGCAACACGGCCATCAGCATCGAGATGTTCGGGGCCGGGGGCATCGCCAAGGCGGTCCAGGAAAACATCCCGGTTTCCCTGTTCGTCCTCCTGGAGAACTTTCCCTTGAACGTAGTGACCTCCTCTCTGACCGTGCTGGTGATCATCACCTTCTTCGTGACCTCCTCGGACTCGGGATCCATGGTCATCGACATCATCACTTCAGGAGGCAATCCGAATCCTCCGGTTCTGTCCCGCTTGTTCTGGGCCATTATGGAGGGAGCAGTGGCGGCCACCCTGCTGGTCGGAGGCGGCCTGGTGGCTTTGCAGACGGCTACCATCACCACGGGACTACCCTTTGCCCTGATCATACTGGGCATGTGCTTCTCCCTCTACAAGGGGCTGTCCACCTATGCCGGCCCCCAGGAGTTCCATATGTGGGGCCAGGAAAAGGCCCGCGCCTACCGGGTGAGAACTACGCCTCCCAAGATGGCCACCTTTGGCCGGAGGCGTTTCTGGTAGCGTATTGTCAGCTTTGCTTCCGGCAAATCTGACTTAATGGTAATCATCAGGAGGTGCATCGTGATTAAGAAACGTGTAGCTCTCGGCATCGTAGCTGCGGTGATCCTGCTGGCCGGGCCGGGCCTGCCGGCAGCGGCCCAATCCCCGGTCACCATCCCTTACGTGGAGTGGTCCACGGAAGTGGCCAGCAGCAATCTGGTCAAGGCCGTCATCCAGGAAGAGCTCGGCCAGCGCTGCGTTCTCAAGCCCAGCGACACTGAGGAGATGTGGCGCTTGGTAGCCGATGGGGAATGCGAGGCCACGGTTTCCGCTTGGCTGCCTGCAACCCAGGCCCATTACTACAAGCGGTTCAAGGACCGGGTGGTCAACCTGGGCCCCAACCTCAACGGCACCAAGACCGGGCTGGTGGTTCCCAATGTGACCCAGGGGCGACTCACCGCCGGGACCGGCATCCGCAACCGTCCCTATATCACGGTCAACTCCATCCCGGAGCTCAAGGAATATGCGCACAAGCTCAAGGGGCGCATCGTGGGCATAGACCCCGGTGCGGGCATCATGAACACCACCCGCAAGGCGATGGAGGTTTACAACCTGGAGGAATTCCGTCTGGTGGAAGGCAGCGAGGTCTCCATGGTGGCCGAGCTTTCCAATGCCATACGCCACCAGCGCTGGATCGTGGTCACCGGCTGGCTGCCGCACTGGATCTTCGCCCGCTGGGATCTCAAGTTCCTGGAAGATCCCGAGAACGTCTACAGCGACCGGGGCCATATCAGCACCATCGTCCGCAAGGGGCTCAAGGAGGACCGGCCGGAAGTGTACGCCTTTCTGGACCGCTTCCACTGGAAGCCGGAGGAGATGGGGCAGCTCATGCTCTGGATCCAGGAGGACGACGGGCTCTACCCTTATGAGAAGGCCCTGCGCTGGATCAGAACCCATCCGCAGCGGGTGGACGACTGGCTTGGGGAGTGAATCGAAGGCCTCTCCTTTCGAGGCAGTACGATGTGGACAAGGAGTCTTGTATGCTGAAAAGCGTATATCATACCTACCGCGGCGGGTGCATGATGCTCTACTCCCTGGAAGGCCAGGAGCTCGTCTTTCTGGGGACCGCCTTTGTCATACACAGCAGCGGCTATCTGGTCACCGTGGCCCATATCCTGTATCGCTACGACAATCTCGTGGTCGCCCCCTTTGACGCCAGTACGGAGTTTTTGCCCCTGGGCTGCGACAGAGTGTCCACCATTCCGGTTAAGCTGACCCAGATCCAGATGTCCCGGGATCTGGCCCTGCTCAAGTTCAAGGAGGACATGGGCCTTCAGGTCCCGGCCCATTTGATCGGCCGCTCCGAAGGTGCCCCGGTGGGCAGCAGCGTGGCCTGCCTGGGCTACGCCTTCGGCCACTACCAGCTTCACAATCAGGTCCTGCAGCAGGCGGTTATCTGCTCCAAGGCCCAGTCCGAGAATGAGACCAAACTTCTGCTCTTCGACACCATGGTTCACAACGGCAGCCGCGGCGCTCCCCTGGTCAACCTCTACGACAACCGGGTGGTGGGGGTGGTCAGCGGACGTTTCGATCCTGCGGAAATGGCCAGGGATATAACCCGGGACCGGGAGTACTTCGACACCAACATCTCTTTTGCCGTGGATGTCTCTCATGTGGTGGAGCTCATGGAGGTCGAGGAGCTGCGACCGGAGTAGGGGCTTACCCCTCCTGAGAACGGGTGGGGTATCTTCTGCCCGCGGCTTGCTAGAGCAGCCACAGGGGGAGCTGCCCCAGCAGAACCCCCAAGCAGGCGGCAAGAAGCACCAGGTGCAGGAGCCTGCGTACGGAGTGCGCGTTCCAGGGGCTATCCGGGGGGCCCAGCCGGGGTTTGACCTTTTCCTTCCCGCGATAGAGGAAAGCTCCTCCTATAGTGCATTGCAGACACCAGGCTGCAGTCGCCATGGGCCACCCGGCATTGGGGCTCTCCAGCTGCTTGGCCTGCCTGGCGATATCCTGCCGTGTCCCCCTCCAGTTGAGCCCCAGAATGGCAGCGGCCAGCAGCAGAAGCAGGCTGCTGAGCCGGGCCGGAACATAGGCCAGCACATCGTCCAGCCGGGCCCCGAACCAGCCCAGCTCCTTCCAGGCCTTATCGCGATATCCCCACATGGAATCAACGGTGCTCACCGTCTTGTAGGCCCACAGAGCAACCGGCCCTCCCAGGAGAAGAAAGAACAAGGGGGCCACAAACCCGTCGTTGAAGTTTTCGCTCACCGTCTCGGCCAGGCTGGAGTAGACCGCCTCCAGTTCCAGCTGCGAGGTGTCCCGGCTGACCAGAAGGCCGAGCTGTGCTCTGGCTGAATCGAGATCGCCGCTGTCCACAGAGCCCAGCACCTCTCTGGCCGCCTGCAGGAGCCCGGCCAGGGACAGCCCGGCATAGGCCAGGTAGAGGGCGGCAGCCAACCCGAGCAGGGGAAGGCTGACCAGGCACCAGGAGATTGCGGACGCCGCGCTCACGGCAGCCAGCACCGAGACCATGCCGGCCTGCCGCAGTGACAGCAGCTGCTGGGTCCTGGACCAGCCTTCCAGGCGATCCAGCAGGGCTCCGATCCAGCGCACCGGATGCGGCCAATTCGGGGGATCCTTGAAGAGGAGATCCAGGAGGAATCCGATCAGGGGAAGCGAGTTGAACATGGACAATGCCTGTCAGGGAAGTATTCGGCTGCGCTCGTATGAAACTTCACTTTCCAACCCCTCACCCGGCACTCAGTTTGACTTCAACCTTCTTCCATTTGAGGCTTTACAACTGAGCAATTGCTATTGTTCAAGCTTGTGCTGAGACTTGGCAAACTGAGTGCCGGGAGCTCCCCTTGGGAAGGGGAGCAGCCTTGAGGAGCTTTTTTCTTGATCAACCCGGCACTCAGTTTTGAAGAAACTATCTCTGAGTATCCATGCAAGGACATACTGGGTTTATGGCATAAGATTGAGCTATTCATCCCGAAACTGAGTGCCTGGTCAACCCGGTCGCGATGACCAGTCAATCAATTGGTGATAGATCTGGATCTTAGATTCTTTTCAAATAAAACCCCAAATGAGTCAGATTTGCCGGAGGCAAATCTGACTCTTGACACCCCGTTTGGGGTTGCAATATTGCTGCATTGCAATTGCGTTGTCCAGACGCACCTGCAAAAAGTCGTGCACGAATGATTCAAGCGCAAAGACTTTGTTGTAAGTCTTTGTTTTTACTGATAAATGTCCACAGACTTCTGGCCGCTGCGACTGCATAGGCTTCGTTTGCAATCGCATCTGTCCAAGCGCCCCTGGGAGGGCTTAATGCAAGAATTTGCGCACGGCGGCGACGTATTCAACCTGGCCCGGGCCATGGATCGGGCTCCGGACGACTTCCTGGACTTCTCGGCCAATATCAACCCCCTGGGACCGCCACAAGGGCTCAAAAAACATCTTCAGGCCGAGATGGCCCGGATCGTTCACTATCCGGATCCCTGGTCCAGAGAGCTCATTCAGGCTGCTGCCGAAGCCTACGGGCTTCCCAAGGAGGAGATAGCAGCCGCCAACGGATCCACGGAGGTCCTCTATCTCCTGCCGCGCCTCTGCTCCCTGAAACGGGCTCTCATCCCGGTCCCGGCCTACGTTGACTATGAACGGGTCTGCCGCAGGGAAGGCCTGCAGGTCGAGTGGCTGTCCCTCGGTTCCGAAGAGGGGTTCGCTGTGGATTGGAGCGCCCTGCAGAGCGAGCTGAGATACGGCCCCGCCCTGGTGTTTCTCGGACAGCCCAACAATCCCACCGGAGGGGTTTTCCAGGCGGAGCGCCTCCGCGCCCTGGCTGCGGAGCATCCGGACTCCCTGTTCGTGGCGGACGAGGCCTTTGCAGATTTCGTTCCCGGCCTGGACCGCCTGGTGTACAGGCGGCCGGAGAACGTCCTGGTCCTTCTGTCCTTGACCAAGTTCTACGCCCTCCCCGGGCTGCGTCTGGGTCTGGCTGCAGGCTCGAGGGAGCTGATCCGTTCGCTGCGCGAGGCATTGCCCCCCTGGTCGGTGAACTACTTGGCCCAGTCTGCCGGCCGGCGCGTGCTGCTGGATGCTGCCTATGCCAGACGCAGCAGGGAACGGGTCCGGGAATGGAGGCAAGGCTTGCACGAGCAGCTGGAGGATATTCCAGGGCTCAGAGTGTATCCCTCCCAGGCCAACTTTCTGCTCTGCCGCTTGGAGGGGAGCGATACTGGAGTCCCTGCTCTGGCTTCCGAGCTGGCCAAGAGGAGCATTCTCATTCGGGACTGCTCCAACTTCGCCGGGCTGAGCGATCGCTACTTCCGGGTGGCGGTGCGCACCCCGGAGGAGAACCGGCATCTGGTGCAAGGCCTGCAGGCCGCTCTTGGAAGCCGGTCCCGCTTTCCGGGCCGCGGTCCAAGCCCCTCCCCGGCGCGGAGCCATGTCCCGCCCCAGAGCCATACCCCGGCTATTATGCTTCAGGGGCTGACCTCCAACGCCGGCAAGAGCGTTCTTGCCACAGCCCTGTGCCGCATTCTCCTCCAGGACGGCTATCGGGTGGCCCCGTTCAAGGCGCAGAACATGTCCCTCAACTCCTACGTCACCCAGGACGGGGGGGAGATGGGCCGGGCCCAGGTTCTTCAGGCCCAGGCCTGCCGGCTGGAGCCGGACGTGCTCATGAATCCGATCCTGCTCAAGCCGAGCTCGGATACCGGCTCCCAGGTTATCCTCATGGGCCGGCCAGTGGGCAACATGGGGGTCAAAACCTACCACGCCTACAAGGAGCAGGCGGTTATCGAGGCCCACCGGGCTTACGACCGCTTGGCGCAAAGCTACGAGATCCTCGTTCTGGAAGGGGCCGGCAGCCCGGCGGAGATCAATCTCAAGAGGCACGATCTGACCAATATGGCCATGGCAGGATACGCCGGGGCCCAGGTGCTCCTGGCCGGGGATATCGACCGCGGCGGCGTCTTTGCTTCCTTCATAGGGACCATGGCCCTGCTGGAGGAGTGGGAACGCGATCTGGTGGCCGGTTATGTCATCAATCGCTTCCGGGGGGACGTCTCCCTGCTCGATCCGGCTATGGAGTATGTGCAGCAAAGAACCGGCAAGCCCTTCTTGGGCGTGGTGCCCAATATCTCCGACCTGGGCCTGCCAGAGGAGGACTCCGTCACCTTTAAGGCCGGCTGGGGCCGGGGGGCGAGCGGCAAGGAGGATGCGCCGGTGCGGGTGGCCTGCCTCGATCTGCCGCACATCTCCAACTTCACCGATCTGGATCCCTTGCTCATCGAGCCGGATGTTGAGGTCCAGATCGTCAACAAGCTCCAGGATCTGGAGACCGCTCCGGATGTGCTCATTATTCCGGGCAGCAAGAATACCCTCACCGACATGCAGCACCTGCAGAGCGCCGGGTTTGGGCATGGCATTCTGCGCCTGGCTGAGGAGGGTACGGAGGTGGTGGGCATCTGCGGCGGCTTCCAGATGCTGGGGGAAAAGGTGGCCGACCCTTACGGCATCGAGTCGGAGCACGAGTCGCTTCCCGGGCTCAATCTCCTTCCGGTCATTACGGAGCTGGGCAGGGAGAAGCACCTATCCCAGGTAAAGGCCAGACACCTGGTTTCAAATTGCGAGCTCAAGGGGTACGAGATTCATCACGGGGACACCCATCGCACCGAAGAGGATCTGCGCTGCCTCATCACAAGCGAGACAGGCCGGGAGATCGGCTTTGCTTCCAGCAGGAGCCGGGTCTGGGGAACCTATCTGCACGGGCTCTTCGACGCCGACGGCTTCCGGAGGTGGTTCATCGACAGCATCCGAGTCCGCAAGGGATTGAAGCCTGTGGGCGAGATCCAGGCCCGCTACGACCTTGAGGATAAGCTGGATCGGCTGGCGGACATCGTGCGCCGGAGCCTGGATATGGATCTGGTTTATGCCGGGCTGGAAGCGCAGAAAAGAGGCTGGTAAACCCCAATAAGTCAGCGCGGCCTCCGACTGAGCTCGTATGTCGACTTTCCAACCCCTCACCCCTCACTCAGTTTGACTGCATTCTTCTTCGATTTGAGGTTGATAACACTAAACTAAAGATGCAGCTTTTATCCAAACTCGAGCTAAAACTGAGCAAACTGAGTGAGGGGAGCTCCCTTGGGAAGGGGAGCAGCTCCAGAGCTTCTTCCTTGATCAACCCGGCACTCAGTTTTGAAGCAATTATCTCAGGGTATACAAGAAGCACCTACTTTGTTTATGCCAGTAGCTCCAGCTATTCATCACGAAACTGAGTGCCGGGTCAACCCGGCAGTGTCGTTTAATCAAGAGGTTGAAAAAATTCTTCTTCAATGAAATGAGCATTAACTCAGGTTTGCCGGAGGCCAAGCTGACTTGTACTGCCGTACTTCTCCAGGTAGCCCCGCGGGGTGACCATGTGCGAGCCGAGAATCCGGGTTTGGGAGTTGCCGCAAATCAGGGTGCACAGCATGTCCACCTTGGCGGCGTCCAGCCTGGACAGGGTGGTGATTCGGACGCTTTCACCCTCCCGATAGGCGTTGCGCACGATACCCACCGGAGTTGTCGGCTCCCGGTACTCCAGGAGGAGCTCGATGGCCTGCCCGAGCTGCCAGCTGCGCTGCTTGGATTTGGGGTTGTAGATCACCAGAACGAAATCCGCCTCGGCAGCGGCACGGATTCTGTGCTCGATAGTCTCCCAGGGAGTGAGGAGGTCGCTCAGGCTGACGCTGGCAAAGTCGTGCATCAGCGGGGCGCCCAGCAGGGCCGCGGCGGCGCAGAGGGCAGGTATGCCGGGAATGACCTCCACCGGGAGGCTTTCCGATAGCCCCCGTTGCTCCAGAAGCTCGAAAACCAGGCCGGCCATGGCGTAAATGCCGGGATCGCCGCTGCAGATCACGGCTACCCGGCGGCCTTCCAGGGCGGCGTCTATGGCCCGCTCGCAACGTTCTATCTCGCTCTTCATGCCGGTGCTGACGGTCTCCTTTCCCTGCAGGAGGTCCTGGGGCACGAGCTGTAGATAGGTCTTGTAGCCCGCCACAACCTCGGCCTTGGAGAGCACCTCCCCTGCCTTGCCCGCCAGGTAGGAGGGGTCTCCGGGGCCGAGGCCCACAAGGCTCACTTTTCCAGAGCCACCGCCAGGGTGACGTTCCTGCCCTTCCTCTTGGCCAGCAGCAGCTGGCCCTGCCCGGCTTGAATCAAAGCGCTTGCTTCGCATATGCCGTCCACTCCAAGGTGCTTTTTTACATGTTGCGAGGGGTTGGGAACCCGAACGGAGCAGAGCATCTCGTGCTCCACACAGGCGAAAGGGACCTGCAGGGCTTGAGCTGCCTCGCGAAGGCCGGGCTCCTCCTGTCTTTTAGAGGTGGAGGTCAGGCATCCGATGCTCGCCAGGCTCAGGTGCTGCTCTGCAAAGATCGTAGCAATGAGCTCCAGGATCTCCGAGGCCGAAGCCCCGGGATGGCAACCCAGGCCCACCACCAGGCAGCGGGGGCGCAGCAGGAGATGGTGCCTTTGGTCCTGAGGTTCCTCAGCCCGCCAGCTGACCGCCAATCCGGGCTCGTTCGGGGGCAGGTCCTGCAGACGGTTCACCGGGCGAATCCGGTAGCCGGGGGGCGCCTCCTGGCTCCATCCCAGGCGGTCATCTGGATCGTAGAGCCAGATGGTCCTGCCTTCCAGGAGAGCTGAGTTCACTGCCCGCACTGCCTGGGCGTTTGCCGGCAGAAGCCCTTTTTTGCGGGCCAGCTCGTCCACGGCCGCAAGGCCGGCAGAGTCCGTGGCCGTGGTGATCACCGGGCAGGCCCCGATAAGGGAGGCGACCTCCCGGGCCAAGTCGTTGGCCCCGCCCAAATGTCCGGAAAGGAGGCTGACCACATAGGTTCCGGACTGATCCAGAACCACCACTGCCGGGTCACGCTCCTTTCCCCGGAGAAGCGGGGCGATGCTGCGGACCACAATGCCGCAGGCGGCCACGAAGGCGTGGGCCTTATACAAGGTGAAGTTCTTCTCAACCGCTTCTGCCAGGCTGGTGAAGCGAGAGGCCGCCAGGTGGAGAGCCTTGCTTCGGGGGAGATAGAGGTCCCCGGGAAGCTTACCGGCCAGGCCCGCGGCAAGGGCCGCACCCTCTTCCGTGAGGGCATACAGGGCGAGGGGGGAAGGTATTTGCTTGGATGCTGGCATGAGCTCATTCTTTTCGGCGGAAGCCGTGCTCGAAGTCACGGCTGTAGAGCCTGGAAAAGGGTGCCTCTTTATCCTGATGCGGCAGCACCAGGAAAACGGCCTGCCGCGTGATGGACTCCCGCCCGGCAGTCTCAGCCATCTGGCCGAGGCGGGTGAACAGGATCCTTTCCCCGGGCCAGCCAACCCTGGAGGCCAGAACGACCGGGGTCTGTTCGCTGTAGCCTCCGCTGAGGAGCTTGTCTTGAGCTTCCCCGGCGCGGGCGGCGGAAAGATAGAGCACCAGGGCGCAGCCGTGACGGGCCAGGTCCTGCAGGTCCTCTCCGTCCGGAACCGGGGTTCGTCCGGAGATGCGGGTCAAAATGAGGCTCTGCGTCCTCTCCGGAATGGTGAAGGAGGCCTTGGCGGCGGCAGCCGCTGCAAAGGCGGCGGTTACTCCGGGTACGATCTCGTAGGCGATGCCCTCCCGCTCCAAGAGGACGATCTGCTCCCGCACGGCTCCGAACAGGGAAGGATCGCCGGTGTGCACCCGGGCCACCACGCCCTGCCGCCGGACATGCTTGAGCATGAGGGCGTGGGTTTCCTCCAGGGTCAGGGAGGAGGAGTCCGCCACTTCAGCCTCTGGGCCGGCCTTGCGGACAATCTCTTCTGGAACGAGCGAGCCGGCATATAAAACGAGATCGGCCCGCTGAATGATTTTCAGCCCCTTGAGGGTCAGGAGCTCGGGATCCCCGGGGCCGGCCCCGATGAAGTAGACTGTGGATTTCTGCATTCTGGCTTCCTTATGGTCACGATGTACACCGGATTGAGAGGCTTGAAGCGGAAGTCTTGGGCCAGCGGCTCGGAGATGTTCACTTGGAGCTGAGCCACCTCCGGATGCAGGCCGTATTCCCGGCAGACCCGGATAGCCCGGTGCAAGGATCCCAAAAGCACGATATGCAGAACTATCCTTCCGCCG
>CAZQPF010000002.1:51115-99600 GCA_964595165.1 uncultured Desulfohalobiaceae bacterium | reverse complement strand
GGGGCTGGGCTGCCGCAACTGCTCCATGGGACCCTGCCGTATCGATCCCTTTGGCGAGGGCCCGCAGCTCGGGGTCTGCGGGGCGGACGCGGACATCATCGTGGCCCGCAATCTGGGACGCATGATCGCCTCGGGCGCGGCGGCCCATTCCGACCACGGCCGCGATCTCGTGGAGGTTCTGGCCCAGGTGGCCGAGGGCAAGGCGAGCGGCTACTCCATTCAGGACGCGGCCAAGCTGCAGAAGGTGGCCGCGGAGTACGGCGTGGCTACTGAAGGAAGACAGCCGGAGGAGATCGCCAAGGACCTGGCCTGGGCCATGCAGGAGGACTACGGCACGAGGCAGCCGGAGCTCAGGCTCCTGTCCCGGGTGCCGGAACAGCGGCGCAAGGTTTGGAGCAATCTCGGGCTCACCCCGCGGGGGATAGATAGGGAGACCTCGGAGATGATGCACCGCACCCATATGGGCGTGGACAACGACTGGCAGAACCTGCTGCTCCAATCCCTGCGCAACGCCCTGTCCGACGGCTGGGGCGGCTCCATGATCGCCACCGAGGTCTCGGACATCCTGTTCGGCACCCCCAAGCCGGTCCCTTCACGGGTCAACCTGGGGGTTCTCAAGGAGGACCAGGTAAACATCTCCGTGCACGGCCACAACCCCATCGTCTCGGAAATGATCCGGCGGGCCTGCGAGGACGAGGAGCTGCTGCAGAAGGCCAGGGACAACGGCGCATCCGGGATCAATCTGGTGGGGCTCTGCTGCACCGGCAACGAGCTCCTCATGCGGCACGGCGTTCCCATGGCCGGCAACCACCTCATGACCGAGCTGGCCCTGGTCACCGGAGCCATGGAGATGATGCTCGTGGATTACCAGTGCATCATGCCTTCCCTGGGGCAGGTGGCCTCCTGCTACCACACCGAGATGATCTCCACCAGCGACAAGGCCAAGTTTCCCGGCATGGAGCATCAGGAATTCCATCCGCACAATGCGCAGGCCCTGGCCAAAAAGCTGGTGGCCCGGGCGGTGGACAACTTCGGGCAAAGAAATCCGGATAAGGTGAACATTCCGGTCCAGCCCGTGGATCTGGTGGGCGGCTTTTCCGTGGAGTCGGTGCTTCAGGCCCTGGGCGGAAGCCTGGATCCGCTGCTCGAGGCCCTCAAGGCCGGCAAGATCCGAGGAGCCGTAGGGGTGGTCGGCTGCAACAATCCCAAGATCCGCCACGACTACGGCCACACTGTTTTGACCAAGCGCTTGATCCAAAACGACGTGCTCGTTTTGGATACCGGATGCGCGGCAGTGGCCAACGCCAAAGCCGGGCTGGAGCAGGCCAAGGCAGCCGAGCAGGCCGGGTCTGGCCTCAAGGAGATCTGCTCCGCCCTGGGCATCCCGCCGGTGCTCCATTTCGGCAGCTGTGTGGACAATGTGCGCATCCTCGTGCTGGCTGCGGAGCTGGCCAAGGCTTTGAATCAGGATATCAGCGCGCTTCCTCTGGCCGGAGCCGCTCCGGAGTGGTACTCGGAAAAGGCGGTCTCCATAGGAGCCTACTGCGTGGCTTCCGGCATCTACACCGTGCTCGGGCCGACGCCTCCGGTGGCCGGAAGCTTGAAGGTCACCGAGCTGCTCACCCAGGGACTGGAGGATGTCCTGGGAGCGTGCTTTGCCGTGGAGCCCGATCCCGAGGAGGCAGCCGGGCTCATCCTGCAGCGCATCGAGGCCAAGCGCAAAGGCCTGGGTCTGGACAGCCGGTCGGTATAAGTATTCATTGGGCCCTCAGCATCCTTTTTCCTGGCCTTGACACGCAGTACTGAGGTAATTACAAAGTAAGCACTTAAAGGCTGACAGGAGGATGCTATGAGAGGACGCGTGATCAAGATAGGTAACTCGCAAGGCTTGCGGCTTCCCAAGCCCATTCTCGACCAAACAGGGATTAAGGAAGAGGTTGATATAGAGGTTGAAAACAACCAAATCATTATTCGGCCTGTCAGGAAGGTTCGAGAGGGGTGGGAGGAGGCCTTCAAAAGGATGGGGAAAGAGGGGGATGATGAGCCAATAATCGTGGATAGTGATATCTCACATTCCTGGGATGAGGAAGAATGGCAGTGGTAGTAAAACGCTTTGGCGTCTATTTAGTGAATCTCGATCCTGTAGTTGGCTCTGAAATGCAGAAGCTTAGGCCTTGCTTAGTTGTTTCGCCAGATGAAATGAACCGGCATATTCAAACTGTTATCATCGCCCCTATGACCACAGCAAGCAAGGACTACCCTACACGGGTGTCATGTACATTTGGAGATAAACAAGGACAAATCGTATTGGATCAAATTCGAACTGTAGATAAAACCAGGCTCATAAAGCATCTTGGGAGCATCGATTCCGAAGCGCAATTTGCGGTTGTCTCTGCTTTACAGCAAATGTTTGCCTTCTAATCCAGGATTCCGGGTCGCAGCCGCAGGGGGAGCTTGAGAAGATGGGACCGCAAAAACCAGTTTTGCAGTCGCAGAAGTCGGTCTTCAGTTGCCCTCGCGGCCTGGCTGATCAAGGAAGAAGCTCTTCAAGGCTGCTCCCCTTCCCAAGGGGAGCTCCCGGCACTCAGCTTTGAAGATTTGAGTTCAGGGTGACCATAAAAGGGCATACGTTTTTGAAGTATGCTCCAGCTATTCATCCCGAAGCTGAGTGCCGGGTGAGGGGTTGGAAGCGGAGTTCCAAGAAAGCACTTGCTCTTGAATCCTTCTCCTGCGCCTTTTTGTAAGTGCATCTGAGAAGCGCTCAGCCTCTTCCGAAGCCTTACAGCGCATTCAGCGCTGCAAGGGCTTGCTCGATTTCCTGTTCGCTGTTGTAGAAGAAGGGGGCCAAGCGCAGGTAGCCGCTGCGAGCCGAGGCGATGACTCCTTTCTCGGCCAGCAGGCTTTGTACCTCCTCCGGCTTCCGCTTGCGGCAGATGACCGAAAGGATGCCCGATCGATGCCGGGAGGGATAGGTAACCGGCATGTACTTGTCCGGGTCGAGGCCCTGCAGGAGCAGATCCTGCAGCCTGAAGGTCTCGTCTCGGATGGCGGGTACGCCGTAGTGGGCCTGGATCTCCCGGAGGCAGGCTTCCAGGGCCGCGGCCAGAGATATGTGCGAGGTGCTGTACTCGAAGCGCCTGGAGCTGGAATGGGGGTCCCAGGTATGATTCAGATAGTCCGAGTCCTGTCGCATGAGCTCGGCCCCGGTGAGCACGTGGCCCAGGCGTTTCCGGAAGGAGGGCGCGGTATACATGATCCCGGTGCCCACAGGCCCCAGGAGCCACTTCCACCCTGAAGCCACCAATGCGGAGATGTTGCACTCCTCGGGGTAGACTGGCAGGCAGCCCAGGCTCTGGGCTGCGTCCACTACCAGATCGATTCCCCTTTCCCGGCACAGCCCTCCGATCTCTTGCAGATCAGCTGCGAAGCCGCTGGAGAACTGGACGTGGCTCAGCGCCACCAGCTTCGTTTTTGGCGAGAGCGCATCCTTGAGGTCCTCCATGGACCAGCCGCAGGGCCGATTGCAGCTGACTCCGCCGCTCATGTCCCGGTTGGGAAGGAGCCGCACCGTAACGCCGCGGCTCTCCTGGAGCTTCCAGGGGTAATGGTTGGCCGGGTACTCATGGATATAGCTGACAACCTCGTCCCCGGGCTGGAAGTTCAGACCGTTGGCTATCATGCCCATGCCCTCGGAGGTGTTCTTGATAAAGGCCGTGTTATTCGGATCGGTGAGCAGGATGCGGCTTAGGTGGCTGCGCAACCTGTCCAGGACCTCCTTGTACTCCATGTTGCCCAGAATGCCTTTCTCGCTCTGGGCGGCCAGAGCCGCGGCCCCTTTTTCTGCGGCTTTTCCGTACAAAGGGGAGATGCTGCAGTGGGAGAGGTAGGCGTACTTTTCCTTGACCGGAAAGAGATGAGGGCTTTTGTCAAACATGCTCCGTCCTTTTATGTCCATGCGCAGGCAGAATGCTCCTTATAGATGCAGCTCTTTGCAAAGGCCCGGCAGCCTGCCGGGAATGCGAGGGCTGAAAAGGCCTCGATCCGCGGCAGCCCTGAGCAGGGAAGGGATACTCTCCTTGACATCTCCTACAGGCCATGTCAACTCTTCCTCTAACGATCTGCTGCTCCCCGCGGCATTCCAGCCGGGGAGATCAGCCGATCGTATTGCTTCAACCCGCATATACAAGGAGGTTCGGGGATGATGAAGGGACGACGTGCATTGATCCTGGCCGCGGTGGCTGTTTTGGCATTCATCGGCCTGCAAACCCATGTGCTTGCCGCCAAGGATGCCTACAAGCTGGCGACCCACGCCGCTTATAAGCCTTGGGAGTTTGTAAACGAGCAGGGCGACTTCGCCGGGATCGAGATCGACATGGTCAGGGCCATCGAGAAGTCGGAAAATGTGGACCTCGAGGTGGTGAACATGCCCTGGGACGCTTGCATCGCCAGCACCTCCCAGGGGAAGGTGGACGGCATGTTCGGGGGCATGTCCATCACCGAGGAACGCAAGAAGGTCATGGACTTCACCCGGCCCATATACCGGGTGGACTTTGCCGTTGTGGTGCACCAGGACTCCGATCTCAATCCCATCACCGCGCTGACCCACGGAGCGGTCACCTCGGCCAACAGCGGAACCACCGGTGCGGCCTGGGTGCGGGAGAATCTGGTGCAAAAGGGCTTCGACACCGAGCTCAAGGTCTTTGACAGCTACGTGGCAGCCCTGCAAGCGGTCATCAAGGGCAAGATCGATTCCGTGTTCGTGGATGCGCCCACAGCCAAGAGCTATGTCAAAGAGATGCCGCTCAAGATCGTGGGCACCGTATCCAGCAACGAGTACCTGGCTTGGGCCGTGCCGGAGGGCGATCCGAACGGCCTGCTGCCCATTCTCAACTCCGGTCTGGAGAAGATGATCGAGTCCGGCAAGCTGGCGGAGATTTACTCCAAATGGGGGCTCCCTCCAGCCATCCCTGAGCCGGGACCGGAAAAAGAGTAAGAGTGCGGCCCGTTTCCCCTGCCGGATGGAACCGGAAGGGGAAACGGGGAATGGTTCCCAGAATCGCAAGCCTGCCTGATTCCCTCAGATAGAGACAAATCCCGTAAAGGAGCCGGTGATTCACGAGCTGCTGCAAACCTTGAGCCTGACCTGGCACAGCATTCCGGCCATCCTCAAAGGCCTCGCCCTGACCCTGGAGATCATCTTTATTACCATAAGTCTGGGGTTCGTTCTGGGACTGCCTGTGGCATCCATCCAAGTCTACAGCTGGCGGGCTCTGGCTGTGCTGATGTACGTCTATGAGCGGATCGTCCGCGGCATTCCGGTAATGTTCACCATCTTTCTCATCTACTTCGGGGCGCCGTATCTTGGGCTCGAGCTGGACGCCTTCATGTCCGGCGTGCTGGCTCTGGGCTTGCGGAGCTCGGCCTATCAGTCGCAGATCTTCCGGGGATCGCTCCAGTCCGTGGGCAAGGACCAGATCGATGCGGCCGAGTCCCTGGGGATGGGGAGGCTGAAGATCATCCGCAAGGTCGTCCTGCCGCAGGCTCTGCGCCGGGCCCTTCCCGCCTGGTCCAACGAGTGGTCCACCATGGTCAAGGACTCCTCCCTGGTCTATGTTCTCGGGGTGGTGGAGATGATGACCCGGGCCAAGATGATTGTGGACCGTACCGGGATGGCCATACCCATCTTTCTCACCGTGGCCCTGTTCTATCTGATTATCACCGCCAGCGGCAACAAGTTCCTGCGCTATCTGGAAGAAAGGCTGGCCATACCCGGCGTGACCACCAGGAGGGCAAAATGAGCAGCGAGAGCTCCCTTTTGTGCGTCCAGGATCTGGAGAAGAGCTACAAGGGGCAGGGCAAGGTCCTGGACGGCATCTCCTTCGATCTGGAGAGCAACGAGGTCAAGGTGATCATTGGCCCCTCCGGCGGCGGAAAAAGCACTTTGCTGCAGTGCATCAATCTGCTGACCCCCTTTGAAAAAGGCAAGGTCTTTCTGGACGGGATGCAGGTGACGGAGAAGACGAAGAACATCTGCCGCCAGGAGATCGGATATGTTTTTCAGCATTTCAATCTCTTTGCCCATCTAAACGTCCTGGACAATGTCACCCTGGGACCGACCACCGTGAAAGGGGTGCCGCCCAAGGAAGCCAGGGAGTCGGCTGAAGCGCTTCTGGAGAAAGTGGGCCTCAAGGACAAGAGGTTCAACTACCCGGCTGAGCTCTCCGGCGGCCAGAAGCAGAGGCTGGGCATCGCCCGGGCCTTGGGCATGAAGCCCAAGCTCGTTCTGTTCGATGAGCCTACCTCTGCCCTTGATCCGGAGCTCATCGGGGAGGTTCTGGTAATCATGAAGGAGCTGGCCCGGGAAGGGCTGACCATGCTCGTGGTGAGCCATGAGATGGGCTTTGCCCAGGCCGTGGCCAACGA
This sequence comes from uncultured Desulfohalobiaceae bacterium, assembly GCA_964595165.1. Classification (GTDB taxonomy): domain Bacteria; phylum Desulfobacterota; class Desulfovibrionia; order Desulfovibrionales; family Desulfothermaceae; genus CAZQPF01. The sequence goes on along the minus strand of CAZQPF010000002.1, from coordinate 93,177 downwards.
GATCATATTCATGGAAAAGGGGAAGATTATCGAGCAGGGACCCCCGGAGCAGTTTTCCAATCCGCTTTTTGCACGAACCAGGCAGTTTTTGCACAAGATCGAGGATCAATAGGGCCCTTCGGTATGGAGTATATCATAAGCATCATGCCGGAGCTGGTCCGGGCCTTTGCCGTAACCCTCGAGCTGTGGATCATCGCCATCACCCTGGGCATCTTCTTCGGGCTCCTCCTTGCCGTGGGCCAGGTTTACGGCAACAAGCCGGTGTCTGCCTGCTGCATTGCCTACTCCGAGTTCTTTCGAGGCACGCCGCTTCTGGTTCAGCTTTTCCTCATCTACTTCGGGCTTCCCAGTGTGGGCGTCGACCTGCCTTCCTTCCCGGCAGCCGCTTTGACCCTGACCCTGAACTCCTCCGGATACCAGGCCCAGTACTTTCGGGGGGCCATTCAGACCGTACGCGGCGAGCAGATCCTGGCAGCCGAGTCCCTGGGCATGAACCGGCTGCAGATTCTCCGCAAGATCGTCATTCCCCAGGCCGTTCGAGTGGTAATCGCCCCCTGGTCCAATGAGTGCATCGGGATTTTGAAATTCGCCAGCCTTTCCTTTACCATCGGGGTGGAGGAGCTGCTGGGAGTTTCCAAGATGATCGGCTACAGGACCTTCAAGATTTTTCCGACCTTTTTCGCCGCGGCCATGATCTATCTGGCCGCGGTGACCGTGGTCTCTTTCCTTCTGGACTATGCCGAAGCAAAGCTGAGCATTCCGGGGTTGAAAAAAGGCCAGCTGGAATGAGATGGACCGAGCAACCGGCATTTGACCGGAGATTCGGGTTCGTATTCAACAAGCAGAACCTAAGCAGGACTCCTTTTCGCCCCTATGGCAGCAGCTTCGGATCCGACTCAGCCCCTGATTGAAGTGAGCCGCCTGAGCAAGCACTTTCAGAAGCTCAAGGCGGTGGACGATATCTCCTTTACCGTGCCCCGGGGGCAGATCCTGGGTCTGCTCGGGCCGAACGGGGCGGGGAAGTCTACCACCCTGCATCTGCTCCTGGGTCTGACCAGGGCCACCTCGGGCCGGGTGCTCATTTTCGGCAAGGATCTGGAGCAAAAGCGTCGCGATATCCTGGCCCGGGTCAACTTCTCCTCGGCCTACACCGCGCTGCCTACCAACCTGTCCGTCTGGGAGAACATGATCACCTTTGCCAGGCTCTACGGGGTGGATCGTCCCCGCAGGCGAATCCTGGAGCTTCTGGAGCTCTTCGAGATCCCTCGCACCCTGCACTCGCTCACCGGTGCCCTGTCCTCGGGGCAGCTGACCCGGGTCAATATCTGCAAGGCCCTGCTCAACGATCCCGAAGTGCTCTTCCTGGACGAGCCCACGGCCAGCCTGGATCCGAACATTGCCGCCAAGGTGCGGCATACGCTTCTGCGGGTGCACCGTGAGCGGCAGGTGACCATGATCTATACCTCGCACAACATGCAGGAGGTGCAGCGCATGTGCGAGCGGATACTCTTCCTTTCCAAAGGAAGGATCGTCGGCGACGGCTCGCCGCAGGAGATGGTCCACCAGGCCCGGGCCGAGTCCCTGGAGGATGTATTCATCTCCATGGCTGAGGCTGGGGAGGGATCGGGAGCTTGAGAGTTCAGTTCACGGTTCAAGCTTCACAGTTAAGACAAAAAAATCAAAGAGATAAGCCAAATGCTTTCGCAGTCAAGCCAGTTCGTCAATATCAGCAGTTGAAACAATATGTTACTCAAAAAGCTTTGACTGTGGAGTCGGGAAGACAGAGAAGGTGATGAGGCTGCTCGCAGCCTCTGCTGTAGCATGATGCCGCCGCATACTTCACTTTTGAGAATCTTGAACCGAAAGAACATGCTATCCCATAAAACAGCTTTCAGGCTGCATGGACCTGCAGCCTGAAAGCTGTTTACGCGCTATGCTGAACCGAATCTGGGCTATTGTACTCCGCCACGCCTATCTGCATCGCCGCAGTCCGGCCAGGGTCATGGAGGTCTTTTTCTGGCCGGTGATGGACCTCTTTGTCTGGGGCTACATCACCATGTACCTCAAGGAGCTGGCCCTGTCGGATACGGTCCTGTTCTTCATCGGGGCCATGATCCTCTGGGACGTCCTCTATCGGTCCCAGCAGGCTATCTCCCTGTCCATGACCGAAGAGTTCTGGGTGCGCAACTTCATCAACCTCTTCATCTCCCCCTTGAGCATACCGGAGTTCATCTCCGCCCTTTGCCTGGTGGGCTTCATCAAGTCGGTGCTCACTACCGCTGTGCTCACCGGGCTCGCCCTGATACTCTACCAGTTCGATCTTTTGCAGGTGGGTATCGGACTGCTTCCCTTCTACGGCAATCTCCTGCTGTTCGGCTGGGCTGTGGGGCTGTTCACCATGGGCATCATCCTGCGCTACGGGCGGGCCGCGGAGGCGCTCATCTGGGGCATGCCCTTTCTGCTTCAGCCCCTGTCAGCCGTGTTCTACCCGGTGCATGTCCTGCCAGGCTGGCTGCAGGCCGTTGCCTTGTCCCTGCCTTCGACATATGTTTTCCAGGGGATGCGGCAGGTGCTGGAGACCTCCACAGTCAACTGGGGGTCCATGCTCCTGGCCTTTGGATTGAACCTGGTGTTCGCCTTTCTGGGGGCGGTCTTCTTCGGTCTCATGCTGCGATCGGTTAGGATCAAGGGGTATCTGGCCCGGCAGAATCTTCAATGAGCCGGAGCTGCCTGGATAATTAAGTGCAGCGGTCTTTGGCCAAAGGCGGTTTGATGACCATAGCCCTTCTCTCCGATATTCACGGCAATCTGGAAGCCTTTGAGCGGGTGCTGGAAGATGTGGCCAGCCTGAAGCCAGGCAAGATTTACTACCTGGGCGACGCTATCAGCTACGGTCCGGAGTCAGATGCCTCGGTGCGCTTGTTGGCAGGGGAAAAAATTCCCTGCATTCTTGGCAATCACGAGCTGGCCCTGGTGCAGAGCCGGGCCAAGCAGTACTTCAACGAGCCCACCCGCGAGCATTTCGAAAAGATTGAAGCCCTGCTCTCATGGGAGGCGAGAGAGTACATAGCCGCCTGGCCCCGTCTGCGGCGGGAAGAAGGGATGCTTCTGGTTCACGGTTGTCCCCCGGACTCCATTCTGACCTATCTTTTTGAGCTCGAGGACCAGGAGCTCAAGGCGGCCATGCAGGAGCAGCAGGAGGCCATCGCTTTTGTCGGGCATACCCACGAGCTGGAGCTCGCGGAGCTGCACAGGGGCGAGCTGGAGCGCCGGGAGATGGGACAGGGGATATATCGGCTGGGCTCCGAGAAGAGCCTGGTCAACATCGGCAGCGTAGGCCAGCCCAGGGACGGGGACAACCGGGCCAAGTACGTGCTCTATGACGAGTCCGCCGCAGAGATCGAGGTCCGCTGTGTGGCCTACGATGTGGAGAAGACGGTGCAAAAGATCCTGGATCTCGGATTTCCCGAGTTCTACGCCAACCGCCTGAGGTGAGCCCCATGTTTATTGGAAGCTATCAGGTGCTCGGCCTGCTCGGCCGCGGCGGCATGGGCCGGGTGTTCAAGGTGCTCCGGCCCGAGCTGAACAAGATCATGGCCCTCAAGCTGCTGCGGCCCAACGAGTTTCTCCTCCAGCTCCTGGGCTGGGAGGAGGTGCAACGTCGGTTCTGGCTCGAGGCCCGCATCATGGGCGAGATGGAGCACGAGGCCATCGCCTCGGCCTGGGACGTGGGAGAGCACCGCGGCGAGCCGTTCCTGGTCCAGGAGTACCTGTGCATGAATCTCGGCTGCCTCATCGGCGAGTCCTACCGCATGGAGGAGCCCACCCGGACCCTGCCTCCGGACAGGTCTCTTCACTTCCTGGCCCAGACCCTGCACGGCCTGGCCAGGCTCCACGAGGCGGGCATTGTGCACCGGGATATCAAGCCGTACAACCTGCTCTTGACCCGGATGGACGGTATCAAGATCATCGATTTCGGCCTCTCCAAGCTGCGGGGCGAGGTTTCCGGCACTCCGAAGAATATGATGGTCGGATCCCCGTTTTATGCCGCGCCGGAGCAGGAGGCCGATCCGGAGCGGGCCGGGGAGCCGGCGGATCTCTACTCTGCAGGCGTGCTCCTGTATCGCTTGGTCACCGGGCGCCTTCCGGAGGAGGGGCTGGATGTGGCCGGGCATCCGTTGCTGGGCCCGGATTGGGAAGAGTTTTTCAATCAGGCCCTGCACCGGGACCCGGAGAAGCGATTCCAGGACGCCTGGGATATGCTTCTGGCCGTGGAAGGCCTCCAGGAGGCGTGGGAGGAGCATAAAGGGCGGGCCTGCCTTTTGGCGGAGGCAGGGCAGGCAAGCCCTTCCCCCTTGGACAGCAAGTGCCTGCGCAAGGAGCCGATCAAGACCGGGCCGGTCCGTGAGGTGCCTTTCCCGGGCCTGAGCGAGCTCTATCAGCCCCTCCGGCCCGTGGCCAACGATTTCCAGGACATTGGACCTGGCTTCCTGGACCGGGCCACAAGCCTGGTTTGGAACCGGCATATTTCGGCCTTCCCCAAGTCCTGGGACCGGTGCGCCGAGTATCTGAGACTCCTGAACAGCCATCCGGAACAGTCTTCAGCGCAAAGGCCCTGGCGGCTGCCCACAGTGGAGGAGCTGATGAGCCTGCTCAAGCCCAAGCGGGCCCTGCACGACTTTTGCCTCTCACCCCTGTGGCGCATCGAGGGGAGAAAGTGGCTCTGGAGCAGCGACCTTCGCACCAACCCGCAGGCCTGGCTCGTGGATGTGGAGCAGGGAGCGGTGCTGGCCCAGGACCGCACCTGCCTCTTCTTCCTGCTCGCCGTGAGGGATGCAGGTGACAGAGGACAGATGGCGGAGGACAGAGGATAGAGGGAAGATCAGGTGATCGCTGGAGTCGTACTTGACATGAGACCTTCTATCCCTAGGTTTCCGGCCCGGCCGTGAACGCTCCAAAAGGAGCAGCTGCGCTTCCGTCCTCTTTAGCCCCGAACCCAGAACAGGTTGTACAGATCGAGCCTGCGGTTCTGCAGGTTGCGCACGCTGCCCTGCTGCCGGAGCTCCTTGAGCAGGTCCAGGTCCAGATCGGCCACCAGGGTCATCTCCGTGTTCGGCGTGGCCTCCGCGGCCACGGCGTCGTGGGGGAAAGCGAAGTCCGACGGGGTGAATACGGCCGCCTGGGAGTACTGGATATCCATGTTCTCCACCCTGGGAATATTGCCCACGCTGCCGGAGATGGCCACGTAGCATTCGTTCTCGATGGCCCGGGCCTGGGCGCAGCGCCGGATGCGAAGGTAGGCGTTCTTGGTGTCCGTCCAGTAGGGCACGAGGAGGATGCGCATGCCCTGATCCACGAGGAGGCGGGCCAGCTCGGGAAACTCGAGATCGTAGCAGATGAGGATGCCTACCTTGCCCACGTCTGTGTCGAAGACCTTGAGCTCGCTGCCGCCCCGAAGCCCCCAGTTCTGCGTCTCCTCCGGGGTGATGTGCAGCTTGTACTGCTTGTCCCAGGAGCCGTCCCTCCGGCAGAGGAAGCAGACGTTGTAGAGCATGTGGTTGGTGTACTCGGGTACGCTTCCGGAGACGATATTGATGTTGTAGGCCAGGGCCATGTCCTGCAGGGCCCGGCGCAGCGGCTCGGTGTACTCGGCCAGGGCGCGCATGGCTTCCGGGGCCTTCTTGTCTCCGAACTCGGAGATGAGCGGGGCGTTGAACAGCTCCGGAAAAAGGACGATGTCCGAGTTGTAGCCGGAAACAGTGTCCACGAAGAACTCGGCCTGCTGCAGAAAGTCGTCGAAGGACTCGAAGAGCCGCATCTGCCACTGCACCACGCCCAGGCGGACGTAGGTCTTCTTGCGTCCGATGAGCCGCCTTCGCTCCTCGTAGTAGATGTTGTTCCATTCCAGGAGGACGGCGTAGCCTCGGGACTCCACATCTTCAGGCAGGTAGTTGGGAATGACCTTCTTGATGTGGAAGTCGTTGGCCAGCTGGAAGGTGAGCACCGGGTCGTGGATCTCCTTGTTCTTGACCATCTGGATGTACTGCTGCGGCAGGTACTCGTCTGCGTACTTGGCGTAGCCCGGTATGCGCCCGCCCACGAGGATGCCCTTGAGATTGAGGTTCTCGCAGATCTCCTTGCGCGCGTCGTAGAGCCTGCGGCCGAGGCGCATGCCCTGGTAGTCCGGATGAACGAAGATCTCGATGCCGTAGAGGTAGTCCCCGTCCGGGTCGTGGTTCTTGAGGTACCCTTCCCCGATGACCTCGTGGTAGTCGTGGTTCTCCCCGAAGTCCTCGAAGTTGATGACCAGGCTTAGAGCAGCGGCCACTACCTTGCCGTTGTCCTCGATGCAGACCTGGCCCTGGGGAAAGCGGGTGAGATGGGCCGTGAACTCCTCCTTGGTCCAGTAGTCGCCGATGACGCGGTAGACCCGCTTCATGATCTCCTTGAGGTCCTCGAAGTCCGAGACCTTGAGGTTGCGCAGAACGAGGCGGTGATCCGTTTCCTGGTGGGCTTCGATTTTCATGGCCTGCGATGCTCCTTGTCAGATTTGCCTCCGGCAACTCTCGTACTACTCCATGCAAAGCTGCGAACCGGTCGCAGGGCTCTCTTGCGCTTTCAGGCTTCCGGCCCTCGGTTTTCTAAGCCTCGCTCATGGGGGATTCCTGCCCCCTCCGGACTCTCAGGCCCTGCCATAAACATCGAGGCTGCATGAATGAAAATCTCCCGCAGTCTTTTCGTTTGAGGTCTGGGACACGGTCCGGTTTCCCCCATTTCGCGAGGCAAAGAAAACCTGAGAACCTCCCAGCGGGGGCGCGCAAGAGAGCCCTGCGACCGGTTCGAAAAGAGAGTGCCGTTGCTCAAGGCTGAAGTTTCTTCCTTGATCAACCCGGCTGAGTGTCTGTCAATCAAGCCTTTGAAAAGTATGGATTTTCTTTTCTTCAATAAAATCAACATTAAGTCAGCGCGCCGGAGGCTGCGCTGACTTCAATCAATATTTTGCAGTTCCGTCTTGTTATGGCCTTCTTGGCTCTGGGATCCGATGAGCTCCAAGCGGAGCAGGTTCAAGGCCTGGTAGGCAAAAAATCGGATATTGGCCGAACGTTGCGGGTAGTGCAGGGTGAACCGGCGGCTGAGGACCTTATGCGGAGTGGCCAGGCCGATGCATACGGTTCCCACCGGCTTGTCCGCAGTGCCTCCGCTCGGTCCGGCAATGCCGGTGGTGGAAAGGCCGAAGTCCGCACCAGCGGCCCGCTTGGCTCCCAGGGCCATCTCTTGGGCGGTCTCCTCGTGCACTGCTCCAAAGCGCTGCAGGGTCTCCGCCTTGACCCCGAGGAGGCTGGTCTTGGCCGCGTTGGCGTAAGTGACGCTGGACAGGAGGAAGTAGTCCGAGCTCCCGGAGATGCTGGTGATCAGGTGGGCCAGGTATCCTCCGGTGCAGCTCTCGGCCAGGGCCAGGGTTCGTCCCCGGGCCCGCAGCAGATCGCCGACGACCTCGGCCAAGGCCTTCCCCTCTTGTGAAAAGACCGCTTCACCCAGGCGCTCTTGAACCCAGTCCGCGGCCTGTTGCAGCTGGAGCTCCGGATCCGCGTTCTCTGCCGGCTCCTGGTAGAGGCGGATATGGATCTCCGGGAAGCTGAAGCGGTAGCCGAGCTTGATGTTGGGGAAGCGATCCTCGAAGCCGCGGAGCTTCTCCGCAGCTCCGGACTCGGTCACTCCGAAGGTGGAAAGGACCTTGATGCGCATGGGGCGTACATCTTCCCCAAGCCGAGCCTTGATCTCCGGCAGGACCGACTCGGAAAACATGCGCTTCATCTCCCCGGGCACGCCGGGCAAAAAGTAGAAGCGGCAGCGGTCGATCTGCAGGCTGAATCCTGGAGCGGTTCCTACAGGGTTTGGGAGTACCTGGCTCTTATCCGGCAGAATGGCCTGCTTGCGGTTCGATTCAGGCATGGCCCTGGACAGCCTCTCCCAGAAGCTTCGGATGCTTTGCAGTGCCTCCTCAAAGAGCACCAGGTCCTGATTGGAAGCCAGAGCTGCAGCCTTGGCGCTCAGGTCGTCCGGAGTTGGGCCCAGGCCGCCGGTGATCACGGCCACTTGGCAGCTTGAGGCCATGAGGCCGAGCAGCTCCACGAGCTCATCCAGATCGTCCCCGACGCAGATATGCCTTGTGACCCTCAGGCCGGCCTGCAGGAGACGGTCAGCCAGCCACGGGGTGTTGGTATCCACAAGATCGCCGCAGAGTATCTCATCGCCGGTGGCGGCGATCTCCGCCTTGAGCATGGCTTGCTTTTCCTTCTTTGCCTTTTAAAAAGTCGTGCCTGAATGATTCAATCGCAAGTACTTTCATATAACTCTTTGTTTTTACAGACAGCTGACTACCGGCTTCTGACCACTGCGACTGCAAAAGGATTTTTTGCAGTCGTCTTAATGAGGGGAGCAGGGCCCTGTCCGGTCTCCTCGGAAAGTCGATTCGGCTAGTTTATAGACTTGTGCCTGGGAAGACAAGGCAGGTCTGGCCACCGATCGGCTAAGATTTCATGGAGGTCTCTTTCGTCCTTTCCTGTCTTGCCATCGCGAGAAGAAGACAGCTCTCACCTCCCAAGCTTGGATGGGCCTGGGAATTTTTCCCGGTTTATTTAGGGGACTTCCACCATAGGTTTTCCGGATAGAAAGAGGTACATTCCCCTTCTGTTCATGGAGAAGGTTGCCAGCAGGCCGTGTTGCAGGGAGCAATACATCTTATCTTATCTGTTCCAGGCATGTTTTTCGGCTGTCATAAAACCGCAACCTGGATGGTGTAGCCGGTCATGAGCATGGATACCCATTTTGCCTTTCCCAACGGGCTCGTTCTTCAGGACCGAGACATATTCGACTCCATCTCCGAGCTCATCGTGGTTCAGGATACAGGGCAGCGCATCCTGTTCGCCAATAGGGCCGCCGGAATCACCGTGGGCCTGCAGCCCTGGGAGCTCCTCGGGCGGCATTGCTATGAGGTCTGGCACAAGCGCAGCCGGCCCTGCAAGGGCTGCCCGGTGGCTAGAACCTTTCAGTCCGGTGATTGTGAAGAGGGGATTATAGAGTCCTTTGACGGTCGGGTATGGAATGTCCGCTCCTATCCGGTTTTCAATGATTCCGGAGAGCTCCTCGGAGCTACCGAGATCACTTATTTTATCTTTGTTTGAATAATTCACCTCTTCCGGGGACCACATGGCTAGTTCAAGGAAAACATTTGCCAAAAGAAGCATGGAGCGAGTATGCTGGACAAGCACTAACGCTGTTGGCTTATCTCTTGATTTTTTTCTTAACTCAGAAATTTCCTTCTTCGCTATGCGCCATGCGTTTTGCGCCATGCGAAAACAACTGTGAACCGTGAACTGAGCTCTCAAGTTGTTATATGCTCAAGGCCAGCAGATCCTTATAATCGGGCAAAGGCTATGACCCATTCAAAGCTCGCCCAGCTGAAAGAGGCTGTGGCCAAGGAAAGGGCCAAGAACGAGAAGCGGCTGAACCGCTCCTTGAGCTTTTGGGAAAGCTTCATTGCCCAGTGCAATGTTATCTATGCCCAGTGGGCCAACTCCCATGACCACCCCGCTTTGGAACAAGAAGCCGTTCAACGGGCCAACGAAGCCTATGAGGCGCATTTTCCCTCCGGCTTGGCGGAAAAGGCCGAAGAGGCCCTGTTCAGACCGCAGGAGTATAAGCAACGCATCGCGGAATATGAGAGAAGCATTGGAGTTCGTCCCTATGTTCCTTTCCCCACCGATCAGGAATGGTATAGCCTCATAGTTCACGACCCTTTGCGCATCGAGGAAGAGCTTTTTGTTCTGGACAGCCTTCTGGATAGCCGTTTGCGCCCCTGCCCCGGGGGGGTGCGTATTGTCGATCTGGGCACCGGCAACGGCAGAATGGTCTTTAGGATCTCGGGGCTGCTGTCCGGTCTCATGGCCGAAGAGTTTTTTCAGCTGTTCGGCCTGGATCGGGAGCTGATCAACCTGAGCCACGGCTCGAGAAGGGCGAAGGAAAAAGGAATGCAATCCAGGTGTCACTGGCTGGCCGGGGATATGGTCCGTCTGCCTCTGCATACGGCCTCCTGCGACTTCATTCTTGCGGCCTCCTGCCTCAATCTCGTTCCGGAGTACGAGCGGCCACTGGCTGTTCTGGAGATGCTGCGCTGCCTTAAGGAAGGCGGAGAAGTGATCGTCTCCGGTCCCAATGAACGCTTTTCCGCTGAAGAGTATATCAAATGCACCGTGGCCAGCAACTTGGATAGATATTTACTTCCCTGGAACCTGGCCCAGGCCCAGAACCTGGGGCAGGTGGGCACGATCATTGATGATCTGGTGAGAGAAAGGCTGGACTGCAGCTATTTGCAAATAGACCAGTTTTGTGAGACATTAAAAATAATGGATTGCCAGCTGCAAAGTCTGGAGTATTGGCCTCTAAGGGGCGCGGAGAGAAACATTTTCTCCGGAATCCGCTTCCAGGCTACCGCAGCCACCAAGAGCCGGATGCAGCGGTATGAGAGGCAACTGCGGAAGGAAGAAAGAACAATGCATCCCAGATCGGAACGGATCCAATCTGTTTAAGCACAGGTCAACCCCTACTAAAGGCCCAAAGGAGAGAAAGTCTATGTCCGGAGCAGCGAACACCTCCCAAGAACAGGATAAGCAGGAGGCGACCTTGCTTTCCTCCATGGTGCAGTCCAGCTTTGATTTTTGGCAGACCGTGATGCAGGAGATGCTCGGCAGCGGCGAGGGCGAGAGCGGGGCTCAGCCCGGCTTTAAAGCGGGCTCTTTGCGGCCCTATACCGCCAGATCCTTTCAGGAGATGTTCGAGGCCATGCAGGGAGCCATGGTTGAGTCCGGATTGACGGACAATCTGGCCCAGGGCATGAACCGGACCCCGGAGATGGGCATGAAGCTCACCCAGGCCTGGATCGAAGATGTGACCAAAATAGTGCAGGAAGGCATGAACGGAATGAGCCGATCCTTTTCCGAGCACTCCGAGCATCGTCCGGATAGCTCCCTGCAGGCCTTGCTGGAATCCTACTCTCAGAGCATGCACAAAATGCTCAACATGCCCAAGCTGGGCATAAATCGGTACAATCAGGAACGGATGAGCCAGGCCATGGACAAGCTCAATCTGTTCACCGCCGTGGCCAGTGAGTTCTCTTTGCTTATGCTTCAGCCGGTGGAGAGCTCCCTGGTCAAGATGCAGAACAAGATCAAGGAGATGGCGGAAGGCGACGGATACTTCGAGGATGCCAAGGAGTACTACTCCATGTGGATCAAGATCCTCGAAGGGGACTATATGAACCTGCTCCAGTCCCAGGAGTTCATCAAAACCTTTCACAATGTGGTCAACAGGTATCTCGAGTTCTACAGCGTCTACGAGGAGGTCATGCAGGACGGGCTCCAGTTCCTGCCGGTAACTACCAAGAACGACATGGAGGCCGTTTATAAAGAGAATTACCTCCTCAAAAAGGAGGTAAAGTCTATGTCCCGGCGGATGAAGGAGCTGGAGAAGAAGGTGGAAGAGCTGGAGACTTCAGGAAGGAAGTAGCTTCCAAAAACGAAAAGCAAACAGACAGACCTGATTTTACAAACATTCCCAGAACGACGGCAAGGAGGCCTGTCTCTATGAGCAAGCATTCATTTCCGGTGGAACAGGTGATGGAAAGCATAGTGGAGTACACCCGCTCCATGACGGAGCGGGCCAAAAGAGCTCAGGAGGTCTTGAGCGGCGACCTGGATACCACCATTGCCTCGACCCCGTACGATGTGGAGTATACCGAGGACCGGGTGCAGCTGAAGCACTACCAGCCGGAAGGAGGCTCCAAATACAACTACCCGCTCCTGGTGGTCTATGCCCTGATCAACCGGGAGACCATGCTCGATTTGCAGCCCGATCGCAGCGTGGTGCGCAATCTGCTGGCCAACGGCGTGGATATCTACATGCTCGACTGGGGCTATCCCACAAAGAAGGATCGCTTCCTCGGTCTGGACGACCACATAAACGGCTATATCCACAATGCAGTGGAGTACGTTCTGGAGAAGCACGGCTTGGAGCAGCTCAATCTCATGGGCATCTGCATGGGCGGGACCATGTGCACCATCTATGCGGCCCAGCACCCGGAAAAGATCAAGAACCTCATGCTCACCGTGACTCCCACCGACTTTGACACCAATACCGGTCTGCTGCACATCTGGTGGGGCAACAAGGGGTTTGACGTGGATCGCCTCGTGGATCTCCAGGGCAACGTTTCCGGAGACATGCTCAACCTCAACTTCCTCCTCATGAACCCGGCCCGGCTCATGTTGGACAAGTATATCGGCTTTATGGAGAATATGGACAACAAGAAGTTCGTGGAGAACTTCGTGCGCATGGAGAAGTGGATCTTCGACAGCCCGGATGTTCCAGGGGAGATCTTCCGGGAGTTCATCAAGGAGTGCTACCAGGAGAACAAGCTCATCAACAACGAGCTCGAGGTCGGCGGTGAAAAGGTCGACCTCAAGAAGATCACCATGCCGCTCCTCAATATGTACGGCCTGTACGATCACTTGGTGCCGCCGGCAGCCTGCGAGACCATCACCAAGAAGGTCGGCAGCAAGGACACAGAGGATTTCCCCATGAAAACCGGCCATATCGGCATTTACGTCAGCTCCAAGTCGCAGAAGGAGTTTGTGCCCAAGATCTGCTCCTGGCTCAAAGAGCGCGACGCGGTCCCCAAGAAGAAGACCAAGGCTCGGACTGGCAAGACGCAAGCCAAGAAGGGGACCTCCAAATCTACCAAAAAGGAGACCGCGAAGCAGGAGGCGGTATCTGCACCCCAGTCCAGCGGCTCATCCTGATGCCGGCCGTTGCAGGCGTGCTGTGCGATGGCATCTTGCGAACGCGAGTTCTGACGGCTTTGTCAAGAAGCTCAAAACAAGGAGAAGCTGCATATGGCCGAGATCAATAACTACTTCCAAACCCTGCGCAAGATAAGCAAGTCCTTCAACTCGACCTTTGATGAGCACACCCTGGTGCGGCTCATTGTGGACGCCGACATCGAGACTCTGAATCTCAAGGCGGCCTCGGTCTATTTGACCAATGAGGCCACCAACGAGATCGTGCCCATGCATCATAAGGGGCTGTCCGATGAGTACATGCGCTCCGGGCTGACCGGGCCGGACCTCATCGCTCCGGTTCTGCGCCAAAACGGCTACCTCTTTGCCAAGGACGCCACCAAGGATCCCCAGCTCAACCATCACGAGGCCAAGGCCAAGGAAGGGATCGGCTCCATCCTCATAGTGCCTGTCAAGGCTGTGGAGCGGGTGATAGGCATTATTTCCAGCTATACCTCGGAGCCCAGGGACTTCTCCGAGGAGGACATCGATTTCGTTGCAGCCCTCGGGGAGCAGGCCGGGTACGCCATAGAGCACGCCCGGAGCGTTGAGCGGCTGCGCAAGAACAATCGCTTGCTCCTTGACTTCACCACCAGCATCAACTCCATTCTCAAGCTGAAGAACGTGCTCCACATTCTGGCCGCGGACATTGCCGACTACCTCGACGTCAAAGGATCCTCCATCCTCCTGTTCGACGAAAACCGGGAGAAGCTCCAGTTCATCACCGGCTATGGTCTGAGCCAGGGCTACGCCACCCGGGATAGGCTCGTGGTGGAGGAGAGCGTACGCCAGACCCTGGAGGGCAATACCGTAGTCATCGAGGACGCCCAGACCGACGACCGGGTGAAGTACAAGGACTCCAAGAAAAAGGAGGGGATCGTCTCCATCCTTTCGGTGCCGATCATGGCCCAGAGCCGTGTACTCGGGGCGCTTCGGCTGTACACCGGCGTCAAGAGGGAGTTCAGCGAGGACGAGCTCATGCTCATTCAGTCTCTGGCCCAGATCGGAGGCATTGCTATCCAGAACGCCACGCTGTACTCCCAGCTCAAAGAGGATATGAAGGATCTGGAAGAGGAAATTTGGAGCCATCGGCTCTGGTTTTAAGGAGGGAAGCGTATGAAGGGCAAGACGTTCGCCGAGCTCAAGATGGGAGAGACGGCCGAGTTCAGTAAAACGGTATCCGAAGCCGACGTGTACCTCTTCGCAGGAGTGAGCGGCGACTTCAACCCGGCCCATATCAATGAGGCCTATGCCAAGGAGACGGCCTTCAAGTCGAGGATCGCCCACGGCATGCTGGCTGCGAGCTTCGTTTCTACCGTGCTCGGAACGAAGCTGCCCGGGCCGGGAACCATCTATATGAAGCAGGAGATGGCCTTTCTCGCTCCGGTGTACATCGGCGATACGATCACCGCGCGAGCGGAGGTCATCGAGCTCATGGAGGAGAAAAAACGGATCCGTCTGAAGACCACCTGCGTCAATCAGGACGGCAAGACCGTGCTCGATGGGGAGGCCATGGTCAGCCCGCCGCGGGGCTGAGAAGATGCGACTGCAAAAAATCCTTTTTGCAGTCCCAGTGGTCAGAGATCAGTGGCCAGTAGTCAGCGCAGCCGGAGGCTGCGCTGACTCATTGGCAATTAATGGAAGAAAATAAAATTAATCGGTTGTGTTTTACAGGGTTCAGTTATGGATCACCATTAAACCGAAAGGAGTTCGCTATGGTCCCGAACACGAACCTTGAACAGCGGCGTTACCGATTTTTCAATCGCCAGAGCATTCAGGGCCGGATACGTTTTGCCTGGCCGGAGATGAGCGGCTCGCAGCAACGGGAAGGATGGCTGCTGAACAAGGGAGAAGGGGGTGTCTGCTTTCAGGCCAGAGAGTATATCAAGCCTGGAATCCGCCTGTATCTGCTTATCGAGGAGCCCGACTCGGATGAGGAAAAGAGCCGGGCCGGGTCGCAGGTCTTGTACCTGGCCACTGTACGCTGGTGCGACAGGCTGCAGTCTTCGGAGCAGGAAGCTTACGGCGTGGGAGCCAAGTTCTTGAGCAATGAATGCGAATGGTGCGGTGAAAGCGTGTCTTATGAGCAGATCCATTTCACCGATTCAAAAGCGATCCTCTGCGAGGCCTGCTTGCAGGATCTGGAGGAGTTCAATAACGGCCGGCTCAAGGACTCCGTGATGGACCACCTGCTGGGAAATATCATCTGATGCGGCGGGGGCTTATAGGAAAGCGCTCACTTGGATCCCCGGCTCCCAGAGCCGGACTTCCAGGATTGATCAAAGGCCTGCATTAACTTTTTGAACTGCTCATTCTGCTCCTGAAGCAGCTTGTTGAACTCACTTGATACCTCCTCGACATCGAAGATCCCTTTCTGCTCCAGCAGCTTCTGCAGCCGCTCGATGGTTTTTTCCTGCTCCTCGACTCGTTGCTTGAGCTGCTCGTGCTCCTTGGCCAGCTTCTCGTACTCCTCCTGGGGCACCAGGCCGAAGAGGCCGGCGAACTCCTTCCACTGCTCGTAGAAAGCGCTTAGCCCTTGCTGCCAGGATTGCAGCGACTGCTTGCCAAGCTCGGTCATCTGATCCAGGCCGGCACTCTGGTTGAACAGGGACTGGAAAGAGGACAGGTTCTGATAGCAGTACTGCACCCATTGGGAGAAGTCCCATCCCGTGTCCTGGGATTGCGTAGACTGGGGTGCGAACTGCTCCAGGAACTGCTGGTTCTTGGCGGCCTGAATCAGGAAGTGACCCCAAAGCTCGAGGAAGCGGCTGTCCATGAGGTCTCCGTCGATGTGGTGAGAGGGTTTTGAAGCCAGAACTCAAAAACCGGGGAGCTGGGAAGCTCCCCGGTCATGGTGGCTTTTTGTTGGAGACAAAAAGTTAGGAACATCGTATCCGATAACGATCCCCAGGGTGCGATCTTTTTAGCTGCCGGAGCTTTCCGAGAAGTAGCTTTCCAGATTCTTGAAGCTTTCGTCAATGGTTTTCTTGTAATCGTCGCGGGCTTTTTTGCAGACCTTGAGCCACTCGTTGAAAGCGTCCTTGTTCTGCTTGGGAAGCATGGGATTTTGCTCCAGAAAGGTGTTGATCATCTTTTCGGATTGATCCTGGAGCATAGAGATGGTGTTGAAGGTGTTGTTGAAAGTGGCCTTTTGAAACTCGATCATTTGCTTGGCGAACTTGTTTACTTCCATGATGTCCTCTCCTTTCATTGCAATGTCTTGATGATATGAGCCGGCCTGGAGAAATATCCTTCTTCCGGCCGGGCCGCTCCTTGAGCTGGAGGCCATGGCCTCCAGCTCGATCCCCATGTTCCTGTTGTTAGGCGGAAGCTGCTTTGCTCGAGGAAGCGGAGGATTTGGCCTTTTCCGCTTTCTCCTCCTGCTTTTTTTCCTTGCCGATGAGAAGCTGTTCAAGACTGTCGAAGCCTTGATCGACAGTCTTTTTCATGTTCTCCCGCTCTTTTCTGAGCAGACTGATCCATTCGTTGAACGCCTTTTTGCTGCTTTCCGGTACCATAGGGGTCTGGTTCCAAACATGGTTCATCACCTGCTCGGCCTGATCCTGCATGGCGCTGACAGACTGATACCAGGTCTGAAAGGCGATCTTGTTGGCGTCCACTACCGGCTGCATCAATTTTGTCGTTTCCATCATCATAAGAACCTCCTTGTTAAGGTAACGTTTGTTTCCGCGTTTTGCGATGGGTAAGAAAATAGGGCATCGATTGAGCCTTGTCAAGGGCTTTTTTGTGCGTTGCACAAAAAAATAAAATTGTTAATTTTCAGAACGTTATATATAATTTATTTGCAGTGCGTTTAAGATTTTAGCGGTCTTGCAGGCTTGGCTTTAGTCTTAAGATCCCAGATTTAAGAGGGATTTTGGCGGTCTGTATCCTCCGGTGGAGGATCTTTTTTTGTGCATTGCAAATTTGCCTTGAGCTTCATTCTGTGTTATTTGATTTTCAGACTTTGCCAAACGCAAATGTGCGCTGCAAAAAAACAGGACCAGGACAGGGCGATGAGCCAAAACATATTGATCAAGAAATACGCCAATCGGCGCTTATACAACACCTCGGACAGCAAGTATATCACCCTGGACCAGCTGTCCGATCTGGTGAAGCGCGGCTATGAGGTCCAGGTGCAGGACGCCAAGTCCGGGGCTGATGTCACGGCCTTCATACTGACCCAGATCATTCTGGAGCAATCCAAGGAGAACGCCTTGCTCCCCGTATCCTTGCTCCATCTCATTATCCGCTACGGGGACAATGTGCTCAGCGAGTTCTTCGACAAGTACCTGCAGCAGACCATCGAGGTCTATATGAACTATCGCTCCATGCTGGACGGCTATTTCAAGCAATGGCTGGATCTGGGAATGGATTTTTCGGGCAAGACGCAGGAATCCATGCTGAGGCAGCTTTCTCCCCCGGAATGGATGGAGCAGCTCTATTCCTCGAGAGCTTCCTCCACTCAGAAAAGCGATGACAGCTCTCAAGAGTAGCTTCGCCCGGCCAGCCGGATTAAAGGCTTGTCTTTTTGGCTTGGGATGGGCAAAACAATATATACGGAGCCTGGAAACCAATTGGTATGAATTGTCCCTGGTGAAGCTGGGACAGCAATAGCGGTGGATACCAAAAAAACGAAGGAGTGAGCGCTATATGACAGAGCAACCAGAGAATAAGGGTGCAGACTTGGCCAAAACGGTGGAGCCCTGCCTGGATACCGGAATGAAGATGCTTCATGCTACTGGGGATATGCTCCGGGCGGCTCAGAACTACTGGGTGGCCCTCCTGAAGTACGAACAGGACTTTCTGCGTCCCCTGTTCAAGGCCATGTCCTACTTTACAACAGTGGAAAGCCAGAGAGCCCTGGGAGAGAATCCTCTGGAGACCTTGAAGCAGTATGAAAATCTGCTGCAGTATAATTGGGAGATATTCCTGCGCAATCGGATGAACAGCCTGGAAGCGGTCACCGACTACCACGTTCCCGATCTGAGCAAGGCCTTCCAGGCCTGGCTGAACACCTTCGACGGGGATGAAAACGGAGAGGATATTTTCGACTTCATCTCCCGCAAGGCAAGAGTCGCCGAAGCCCTGGCCCAGGACTATCCGCAGGAGATCAAGGAAGTCGCCGAGGAGTTCGGCTTCCATTTCGAGCGGGGCGGATACGAGAAGGTCGCGGAAACGGAACGCTTCATTGTGTACCAGGTCCTGCCCACCGAGCCGGAGGTGGAGATACGCTCGGACGGCAAGCCGATTCTCATTGTGCATCCGTATGTGCTCGGTGCGGATATTCTCGCTTTCCTCCCTTCAGAGCACAAGAGCTACGTCCACTGCTTTGCCAACCACGGCATCCCGACCTATGTGCGCATTCTGAAGAGCATCGACGATAACCCCGGGGTGCAGAACATCACCCTTGAGGATGACATTCGGGATACCAAGTCCTTTTGCGAAAAGATCAAGGAGCGGCACAACCGGACCCTCACGCTCAACGGCTACTGCCAGGGCGGGCTTATGACCCTGGCCAACATCCTTTCCGGGGAGCTGGACGGGTTGGTGGACACCCATATCACCTGCGTGGCTCCCATCGACGGAACGCGCAGCAAAGGTTTCGCCCGGTTTCTGGGCCAGCTGCCGCACCGGTTCAACGACCTGGCCTACGGCACGAAGAAGCTCGACAACGGCAACACGGTAGCAGACGGGGATCTCATGGCCTGGGTGTACAAGATCAAGAGCATCGAGGATGAAGCGCCGGTGGTCTCCTTTTACCGGGATCTGGCCATGATGCGCAAGCTGGACAAAAAAGGGCGCAAGATCAGCAAGACCGCGGCGGCGCTCAACTACTGGCTCACCTACCAGCGCCACGACCTCCCCCTGGAGATCACCAAGCTGAGCTTCGCCTCCTACAATACCCCGATCAGCAAGGACGGAACCCTGCCCTTCAAGGCTTTCAACCGCAAGCTCAACATGAAGCGCATCCAGGAAAAGGGCATCAAATGGCTCATCTGTTACGGCGAGAACGACAGCCTCGTGGAAAAGGATACAGCCCTTGCGCCTCTGGACTACGTAGACGCCGAGGTTTCCCCCTTCCCCAAGGGCCATGTGGCCATAGCCACCTCCTGGTCCCTGCCCACCTCGGAGTGCGCCCTGCATACCTGCTTCGGGGAGAACAATATCCGGGGCCCGGTGCGATTCCATCTGGACCAGGAAATGAAAGAGGATCAGCAGGAGGAGGAAAAGGCTCAGGCCGTGGCCCGGAAGGCAGCCGAAGAGAAGGAGCAGGAAAAGCAGCAGGAGGCGGAGGCCTCTTCAACCGAGGCTCAAGCGGCCGACCCCTCTGGCACGAAGTCCTCCGCCAAGAAGTCTTCCACCGCCAAGTCCTCCACTGCGAAGTCTTCGGGCTCCAAGGCTTCGAGCAAGAAGTCCGGCAGCCAATAAAGACATCGCAGCCCGTTCTTCGCCTAGCAAGGGCGCCGCTTGCGGCGCCCTTGCTATTTGCTCATCAGTCAAGAATTTTTGAATAACATACTGTTTCTACAGCTGATATTGACGAGCTCATTTGACTGTGAATGCTTTTGGCTTATCTCTTGATTTTTTTCTTAACTCAGAAATTTCCTTCTTCGCTATGCGCCATGCGCTCTGCGCTAAGCGTACAAACTGTGAACCGTGAACCTTGAACTTTCAAGCTATTTGCCTATCCGGGATAAAAACTCGGTTACCTTATCCCGCAGCGATCCGTCCAAGCGATCCAGGGCCTCGGAGACGATAGGCCGGGGAACCGCCCCGTAATAGGCCTCGGCAACAGCTCCGGCCATACAGGCCTGGGTGTCGCTGTCGCCGCCCAAAGAGACCGCATTGCGCAAGCAGTCTTCAAAATCCTCCGACTCCAGAAAGCAGATGAGTGCCTCAGGAACGGAGCCCTGACAGGTTACGTCAAATGAGTAGCTGGGTCGGATGTCTTGCAGGCTCCGCTTCAGATTGTAGCCGAAACGGCTGCCCACCTCCTGACGGATTCCCGCTTTGCTCCAGCCCTGTCTGGCCCAAAAAATGGAGACCGCCACCGCCTGAGCTCCTTTGATGCCTTCCGGATGGCTGTGGGTGACTGCGGCGCTGTTTTGGGCCTGCTGCAGGACCTCCTCAAGAGAGGAATAGTACCAGCCTACAGGAGAGACCCGCATGGCCGAGCCGTTGCCGAAGCTGTTGTAGGGCTCGCTGGTCTCGGAAGCGGCCCAGGCCATGAAGCTTCCCCCGTATCCGGCATAGGGATAGCGGCGAAAGTACTCCTTGAGCACTTCGGCAAAGGGCCGATCGTGCAGCAAGCACTCGGCTACGGCCACCGTGAGCACTGTGTCGTCGGTGAAGGTGCACTCCGGGGTGAACAGCTCAAAGTCCTTGCTTTTTGTAGGCCGGCCCTCGAAGCGGGAGCCCACGATATCTCCGGCCACGGCACCTAGCATACGCGCCTCCTCCTGTTTCTCCCATTGACCAGCCCGGCACTCAGTTTGAATGCAACCTTCTTCCATCTGGTGCCGGGCTGCAGTTTCGCTCAAGCAGGTTGTTGAAAAAATATTCATTCTCTTTTTCTTCAATAGATTGCCAATAAGTCAGCGCAGCCGGAGGCTGCGCTGACTAGGCGAAGGTTTGCATGGCCTCGGCAACAGCGGAGCTTTCCCTTTTCTGCCGTGCCAAAGCCGTTTTCCCGGCAAAGGGAAACTGGCTTTCGAAAGGGGGCCGCTCCGTGTTGGTATAGATGATGCCAACGGGTATCCTGTCTCCCCACTCTTGGCTGGTGCGCATGGCCGCTTCCCAGTTCGTGGGATCGTAGGACTGGTCCAGCTCGGTGCAGCGCTTTTGGTACCAGGCGAAGGTGTTGACCTGATTGAAGGATACGCAGTTCTGGAGAATGTCCACGAGAGCGAATCCGGGATGGTCCAGGGCAGCCTGGATAAGGGACTTGAGGTGCTCCTGCATACCGCAGAACCCCCTGGCGACAAACCCGGCCTGCATGGCCACGGCGATGGAGAGCGGCTTGAAAGGTGCCGAGGGGGCGCCATAGGGCTGGGCCTTGGTAACCTGCCCCCTCTCCGTGGTCGGGCTGGCCTGGCCTTTGGTCAAGCCGTATATCTGGTTGTCGTGGGCCAGGAGCGTGACGTTGATATTGCGTCTGATGGCCGCGAGGAAATGGTTCCCGCCTTCCCCGTAGTTGCAGCCGTCCCCGCTTTGGGCGATGACCGTGAGCTCGGGGTTGGCCAGCTTGGCCCCGGTGGCCACCGGCAGAGCCCGGCCGTGCAGCCCGTTGAACAGGTTGCAACGCATGTAGTGGGGGGATTTGGCCGCCTGGCCGATGCCGGAGACGAAAAGCGCCTGCTGCGGGGAGATATCCTTTTCCGCCAGGGCCTGCTTAACGGTCTTCAAGACGGCGAAGTTTCCGCAGCCGGGACACCAGGCGGTTTCGAAGCTCCCGAAATCTTCCGGGCTGACCATGATGCTTGTTCTCCTTTGCGCCTGTTTATGAGCTTTTGCTAGAGACCCGTTCCAGGATGTAGCCTGCGGTAAGGGGCAGGCCGTCGTAGCGGCCGATTCGCTCCTGGATGTGAAAGCCGGTTTGCTGCCGGATCAGATCGGCCAGCTGCCCCTTGGCGTTGCTCTCAATGCAGATCACCCGGGCGGACTGTTGCAGGACACCTAGAAAGTGCTCCGGATTGAGGGGCCAGAGCTGGGAGAAGTGCATGCTGGCAACGCTTTGCCCCCTTTGGCGCAGCCTTTCCGCCGCTTCCAGCATAGCCCCTTTGCTCGAGCCCCAGGAGAGGAGCAGAATCTCGGGATTGTCCGGTCCCTCCACTGAAGGAGGCTGGACCGCATTGATCAGTATCTGCTCTTTGCGCCGCCTCTTGTCCACCATCCGCGTCCGCAGGCCGTGGTCCTCGGTTATGTGCCCCTCCGGGGTATGCTCGTCGCTGTCGGCAACCACGAGCTGATCGCCGAATCCCGGGAGGGCTCGGGGGGAAACGCCGCTCTCGCTCCAGGCGAAACGGGCGTAGTCGGAGGGCGATTCCGCCTCCAGCAGGGGACGCTCCAGCAAGGGAAGAGCTTCCAGGTCAAAGGGCTCCACCGCGCGGTAGGAGTCGGCCAGATACTGATCTGTAAGAACAATGACCGGGCTCTGGGCCTTTTCAGCCAGATTGAGGGCCTGGTAGGTCAGATGAAAGCATTCCTCCGGAGTTCCCGGAGCGAGAACGGCCCGGGGAAACTCCCCGTGCCCGCTGTACAGGGCCAGGTTGAGATCTCCCTGCTCCGTTCGGGTGGGCAGGCCGGTTGCCGGCCCCGGGCGCTGGGCCAGCACGATGACCAAGGGGGTTTCGGTCATGCCGGCGAGGCTGATCCCTTCGCTCATGAGCGCAAAGCCGCCTCCGGAGGTGGGCACCAAGCTCCTCGCCCCGCAGAAGGAGGCCCCGATAGCCATATTAACGGCTGCGATCTCGTCTTCGGCCTGCTCGGCCACTATCCCCAGATGTTCCATCTGGGCCGCGAGGTTGAGGGCCACGCCGGTGGAAGGGGTCATGGGGTAGAAGGAGCAGAAGTTGACTCCTGCGGCCAGGGCGCCAAGGCCGATGGCTTGGTTTCCGGACAGGGTGAGCCGGGAGGCTTGGTGCTTGGCTTTGGGCAAAGCTGGAAACTCGGCCTGTTGCTTTTGGGCCCACTCAAAGCCCTGAGCCAGGGCCTCCAGGTTCTCTTCCAGGAGCTCCTGGTGGTGCTTGCCCAGCGTCTCCTGGATCAGACCGGAAACGATATCCTGCTTGAGACCGAGCAAAGCGGCGATGCAGCCCAAGGCAACGACATTCTGCGAGATTGGCTTCTCAGCGAGCTCCGCAAAGGGAACGGCCAGATGGTTGAGGTCCAGGCCTTGGCTGTGCTCCCGGTTGACGATAACCAGAGCGGATTCGGAGAGCTCCTCCTGTCGGAGCGAGACGCTCTCCTGGTTCAGGGCTACCAGGAGGTCGATCTCCTCGCCCGGGCTGTGGATTTCCTGCGGCCCGGTTCGAATTAAGAAGTAGTTGTGGCCGCCCCTTATGCGCGACATGTAGCTCTGCATCACCAGGATGTGGTAGCCGGAGCGAACCAGGACCTTGGCCAGGAGCTGCCCCATGGTGTCCAGCCCCTGGCCCGCCTCCCCGGCCAGGCAGATGGTGTGGGTGGTATTTGGCATAGCCGCTCCTGTTGGCGATGATTATGCAGCAGATTCTGGAATGGATTCCGTAGCAGCCACGGTTCAAGCCTAGCCGGGCATCTGCTCGGCTGGTCTGTTTTTATGTGTCAATGCACAACAGTGGTGAAGACGGCCGCACGATGCTGCTGTTCTGAACCGATCACTGAAAGGGATCCACGGCCTGCACGAATTCTGTCTTGATAAGCCTGATAGCGGTGGCGTTGGACACGATGTAGTACTGGCCGTCTTCAGGGGCTACGGTACCATCTTTGGAGATGAGTGTCCCCTTGGATCTCTGGCTGATACCCAGAATTTCACCCAGAACCTTTAGCTGATCCTTTCCGTTGTCGCCGGTTCTGTCGGTATATTGCGCCAAGTAGCCGATATGGGCGCATTGGTCCAGGCTGGTGGAATCGCAGATATCGGACCAGGGAGTGTTCTGCAGGAGGTCTTCCTTTCGGCGCAAGAGAGTCTCGTACTGTTGTTGGTAGCGAGGCTGCCGGGGGTTGAGCTTTCTGAGCCGCTTGTAGCCCAGCATACGTCTGCCCAGTGCCTCCGGGCCCAGGGATTTTACCTTTTGCAGCAGGGCTTGCTCCTTTTGCGCCCGCAGGCTTTCTCTTTCCTGCCGGGCCTTTTGTCTGAAGGTTGCCTCCCGCGTCAGCTCGGCCAGCTTGGAGTAGATCTCCGCAAGGGCGGCGTGATCCGAGGGCTCAGTCCGCTTGGCCTTCTCCTGGAGCTCGTTTTTGCGGCTTTCCCTGTACAGCCGATCCAGTGCCCTGTCCTGAACCTGGGACTGGTACTTCGCGGCCAGCTCCCTGGCCCGGGTGTAGTTTTGCCTGGAGAGAAGCTCCTCGATTTGGGCCAGAATTTCTTGGCGCCGCTCGCTGAACTCCTCCTGCACGGTTTGCACCGAGTAATGGGTCATGTTGTAGTACATGCCCACACCGGTCAACATAAGGAGCAATGCCACAAGAATGAGGCTTACCGTGCGAAAGCTTCCGGATATTTTTCCTGTCCAGCCAAGGCGAAAGATGTAGATGGCGAGAAGAATGAAGACAACAATGATCAGGCCGAAACGGAGCATAGGGAAAGGGTTCCTTGTGTCTTGTTTAGCGTTGCAGCCCCAGCTCGATAAGCTTGGCGATAAGATCCTTGAAAGAATAGCCGGCGGCATGAGCCGACTGCGGCAAGAGGCTCGTGGCGGTCATGCCCGGCAAAGTGTTGACCTCGAGGGCGAAAGGCACTTCCCCGCGGACGATGAAGTCCGTGCGGCTGTAGCCCTGCAAGCCAAGCGAGGTGTGGCAGCGCAGAGCAAGCTCCTTAATCCTGGCGGTCAGCTCTTCCGATATGGGAGCGGGGCAGATCTCCTTGGCCGCCTGGGGAGTGTACTTGCTGTAGTAATCGAAAAACTGCGAGGAGCCGGCAGGCTCGATAAGGATGGGCGGCAGCGGTTCCGATCCCAGCACCGCGCAGGTGACCTCCCGACCGGAGATCATCTCCTCCAGGAGAACTTCCTCGCCTCGCGCAAAGAGGCGGTCCAAGAAGGATTGCAGCTCCGCTTTGCCCTCGATTTTGGTCACATCCAGGCTCGAACCTCCGGAGTTCGGCTTGGCGAACAGAGGGCAATTCAGGCTCGGCTCCCAGTCCTCACGGGGCGGCATGGGGAGAAACTCCCATTGGGGCGTGGGAACCAAGCAACGCCTGAAAATGGCTTTGGCCGCGGCCTTGTTCAGAGCGAGCATGGATCCCGCCGGCCCGGTTCCCTGGTAGGGGCATTCCGCCTGCTCCAGGATGGCCTGGATGAGCCCGTCCTCCCCTGGAGCGCCGTGGAGGTTGATAAAGGCGAAGTCATTGGCCGCAGCCCTCTCTGAAAGCCGTGAGAAGTCCTCGGCCGGATCAAAGAGCTCCACCTCGTGGCCCAGCTGCCCCAGGGCCTGTTGAATGGCGCGGACTCCGTTCAGGGAGACTTCGCGCTCATTGGACCACCCTCCGCCGATCAAAAGGATACGCATTGAGATCCACCTCCAGTCTTTGCGAAAATTGACGTTCGATCTCCTGTACCTGGGCATAGGAGCGGTACATGAGCTGCATGCGCTCAAAGGATACGGCGTAGCGATCCAGAAGGTCGTGAAACCTCTCTTCCAGAGACACTACGGCATCGTGCTTGATGCGCTTGTCAGCATAGATGATGGCCAGGGGGAGCGTATGGCGCTGGACATCCACCTCGCCCGGCCAGTAGATATGATGGATTACCCCTTGAGCGATGGCCGGGTTGCGGGTCAGGGCCATGGCCCAGGAGGCTCCGATCTGGCAGTGATTGCCCCCATGGCGGACGGTGTAGGTCTTGCCCAGATCGTGGAGCAGGGCCGAAGCCCGCACCAGCTGAACATCCACTTCCCAGCCCTTGTTTTTTGCCAAGCCGGCTATGGTCCCGGCCACATGCGCTACCAGGAGGCTGTGCTGCTTGATGTGCTCCAGCATGCGGTATTCTTCCCAGAGCTCAAAGCAGGCCTCGTCGCTGGGGGCGAATCCGGTGTCCACAGCTGGCAGAGGGGAGGGGATGAAGGAATCGGGATGCTCGGTGCTCAGGAAGATCATGGAGTAGACTTTAGCCTTATATTGTGCAAGAAGTAAAGCACTTGCAGCCGTTCCTCAAGTGATCGCCACTTCCCAACGTTTTCTTTGCCTGGTACCGAGACCATGCGTCAAGATATTCTCCCCCGGTTCCGTGATCCGGATCTCTGCCGCCGCCTGGTGGAGCGGATCGGCGGGCGCTTACAGACCCCGTTTCGTTTCATGGAGGTCTGCGGCACGCATACGGTAGCCATCTTTCAGAGCGGGCTCCGATCCATCTTTCCTGCCGGCCTGGAGCACGTCACCGGTCCGGGATGTCCGGTATGCGTCACCCATGCGCGCGAAGTTGCGGCCTGCATCGAGCTCGCACTGGAGCCCAGGGTGGTTCTGGCCACCTTTGGGGATATGCTTCGCGTGCCGGATGCACGCGGCAGAAGCCTGAAAACGGCCAAGTCGGAAGGCGCCGACGTGCGCATCTGCTACTCCCCTTTCGAGGCTCTGGAGCTTGCGCACAGCTACCCGGACCGGGAAATCGTCTTTTTGGGCATCGGGTTTGAAACCACTGCTCCGACGGTAGCTGCGACTCTGAAACAGGCGCGGGACACGGGGCTTGGCAACTTCAGCCTTTTGTCCTGCCACAAGCTGGTTCCCCCGGCACTGCGCCATCTGGTCCGCGATACGCGGATCGAGATCCACGGCTTCCTGCTGCCGGGCCATGTTTCCACCGTCATTGGCTCCAGTCCGTATCGCTTTCTGGCGGAGGAGTTTGCTATCCCGGCGGTGATCGGCGGGTTTGAGCCCCTGGATATTCTGCAATCTTTGGATCTCCTCCTGGAGCAGCGCGCGAGCTCCCATCCGCGGGTGGATATCCAGTACACCCGGGCGGTGAGCCAGGCTGGCAACAGAAAAGCGCAGCAAGTCCTGCAAGAGGTTTTCGATATTCGGGACGGACTGTGGAGGGGACTGGGCTGGATTCCTGAGAGCGCACTGGCCCTCAAGGAGTCTTTCGCTCATTTCGATGCCCTGAGACGCTTTAATAAGCCCTGGCCTGAAGCGGAGGAGCCTCCGGGCTGCAGATGCGGCCGAGTGCTGCAGGGCCTGGAGCGGCCCCGAAGCTGTCCGCTTTTCGGCTCGGCCTGCACCCCGAGCAGCCCTGTAGGTCCCTGTATGGTCTCCTCCGAAGGGAGCTGCGCCGCGGAGTTTTACTATGGATGATACCTTTCAAGCAACCAGCCAAGGAGGCTGCAGGTGAGCCGCCGCGTACTTCTGGATCACGGAAGTGGAGGACAGGCTTCCTACCGGATGATCAAGGACATCTTCCTCAGGCATCTGGGCAATCCGGTCCTGAGCAGCCTGGACGACGCAGCCTGCATTCAGACCTGGCCGCAGACCGTGGTCAGCACGGACACCTTCACCGTGGACCCGCTCTTCTTTCCCGGCGGCGATATCGGATCTCTGGCCGTGCACGGCACGGTCAACGATGTAGCCATGCTCGGGGCCAAGCCGGAGTATCTCACCTGCGGGTTCGTGCTTGAAGAAGGCTTGCCTTTTGAAGATTTGGAGGCCGTGGTGAGCTCCATGGGCCGCGCTGCTGCCGCGGCTGGAGTGCAGGTTGTGAGCGGAGATACAAAAGTTGTTCCCCGTGGGGCGACGGATAAGCTGTTCGTCAATACCACCGGGTTGGGGCGGCTGCTGCTGGACAGGCCCCTTTCGGGCAGCTCAGCCAAACCCGGGGATGCGATCCTGGTTAGCGGAACCCTGGGGGATCACGGCTTGACCATTATGGCCTCCAGGGCCGGGTTATCCTTTGAAGCCGAGATCAAAAGCGATTCAGCACCTTTGAACGGCCTGGTGCAGCTCCTCCTGGAGCGGGTGGGAAGCGTCCATGTCTTGCGGGATCCCACCCGGGGGGGGCTGGCCACCACCCTGAACGAGATCGGCCAGCAGTCCGGAGTGGAGCTGCTGGTCCATGAATCCGAGCTGCCGGTGAAGCCCGCAGTACAGGAAGGATGCTCCCTATTGGGGCTTGATCCGCTCTACCTCGCAAACGAGGGCAAGCTTGTCTGTTTGGTGCCGGCGGCGGAGGCGGATGAGGCCTTGCAGGTCCTACGCTCCCATCCCCTGGGCGCCGAGGCCAGGCGTATCGGGGATGCGGCCTCCGGAGAGCCGGGCCGGGTGATGCTCCGGACCGCCATCGGCGGCAAGCGCTTCTTGACCATGCTCGAAGGGGAGCAGCTGCCCAGAATATGCTAAGTCAGCACAGCCCCAGGCTGCGCTGACTTCGAGCTTCATCATTGCTCCCCGCCTTCCTGCTGCTTGCTTTGGACCTGCCGGCGTATGACCTGGGCCATATCCCGGGAGAGCTCGGCCGTGGCCCGGCTTAAGGCCGCTGCTGCCGCGGCATGGCCTTGTTCGGTGATCGGTTCGGTGTAGCGGGCGCGGCGGGAGTGGACGATGCGCTTTGCTTGCTGATCAAAGAGCGACCAGCGCAGGAGAAGCACCGCGGTATCCTTCGGCGTGGGCTCGAAACGGATGATGTCCGCCTCGATGCGGTAGTTGATCGGGGGGGAGCTCCGCCAGGGAAAGACCGCAATGTTCGAGGTGCAGAGGCGGGTGTCCAGGTTGTCGGCCAGGACGCGCTTGAAGTTCTCCTGCAGCGGCTCGGCCCAGTGGTGCAGCTCGTTGAGCGTGAGCTTGTTTCGGTTCACCCGGGTCATCATTTCCGCCCGGTCGAGATAGGCAGGGAGCTCCACCGGCCCGATGCCAACAGCTGCGCAGCTTCTATCCCGATAGTCCCTTGCAGAGCCTTTGCTTTGGGTTTCCATAGGGCTGAGCAGGTAGTAGTTGGTCGGTGCCGAGGCGGCGCAGCCGGACGCCAGAGCCAGCAAGAGAATAAGGGCCAGGCAGCGGGCTTGTCTTCTTCGGCGCATATCCATGGTTCCTCCCTTTAGTTTCCCTTTCCTCTGAAGATCGATTCCGGCCGCCGCTCCAGGGTGTTGGCCAGGGAGCGGATGGATCTCGCCGCGGCGGAGATCTCTTCCAGGGCTTTCGACAGCTGGTAGCGGAGATTGGAGTTCTCTCCGGCCAGCCCTTCCAGTGCGGCCATGGACCTTTCGGCCTGCTCCAGGGTGCCTCGTGTCCTTTGCAGGGTCGAGGAGACGCTGTCCAGCACGCCGGCAGCGGGCCCGGACTCCAGGTTCAGGGTTTGCTGCAGCTGCCGGAAGGAGAGGCGAACCTGCCGCAGAGTGGCATTGGCCTCTTGGCTGAGGCCGGAGACTCGCTTCTCGGTTCGATTCATAAACCCATTTGTGGTGTCCAGAGTGCTGTCCAGAGAGCCGAAGAGCCTTGGGATGCGGGTCTGAAGCTCGTTGATAAGCCCCCGCATCTCCTGCAAAGTGGTGTTCAAGGTCTCGATGCTGTTTACGATGTGTGGCGAGTTCACGGTTCGCTCGATGCCCTCTATGGCCGAAGTGAGCTTGGAGACGAGCTCGTTCACCGGCAATCGCTCCACGGTTTGGGAAAGCTCCTGAAGTCGGGACGGCGCAGTGGGGATCTCCGGATAGCGCTCTTGCTTCTCCAGGAGCCGTTTGGGAGATTCGGGCCTGAAATCGAGCTCGATCATGCACTGTCCGGTGATAAAGCTCTGGAGCGCGAGCTGGGCTCGCAGGCCGCGGTCCACGAGGCTGCTGACCAGCTTTTCCGGAGTGTAGCCGCTCTCCAGCCATTCCACCCGGTCGGAGTTGATCTCAATAAACACCGGAATGCTCACCGACATGGTATCCGGATTGGCCACCAGGCGTATTTCCTTGACCTTGCCTATGCGAACGCCCCGGAACTGAACCGGAGCCCCCTCGGTCAAACCGCTCACCGAGTTCTCGAAGTAGAGCACGAAGGTTGCTCTGTTCTTCCAGAACCCGCTCTGGCCGAAGAAGACGACGAAGACGACGGCCACTGCCAGAGAGCCGAGCAGAAAGGCTCCGATGAGTATGGATGTCCATTGGCGTCTCATGATCCTCCTCGCGGTTCCTCGCTGTCTCTGGTCAAGAATCTGCGTACCCGGTAGTCCTGGCTGGACTGCAGGAGCTCCTGCGGCTTTCCCTGCGCCAGGATGGTCTTTTCCTCCCCGTCCAGCAGTATGGCGTTGTCGGCAATGGCGAAAATGCTGGCCAGCTCGTGGGTCACCACCAGAACCGTGGTCCCCAGGCTGTCCCGCAGCTCAAGGATCAGATCGTCCAGGGCCTTGGCCTTGACCGGATCAAGGCCGGCCGAGGGCTCGTCAAAGAGCAGGTACTCCGGGTCCAGGGCCATGGCTCTGGCCAGTCCGGCCCGCTTCTGCATTCCTCCGCTGAGCTCGGCAGGGTAGCGGTCCTCAAGGCCGGCCAGCCCCACCAGGGAGAGCTTGAGAGCCACGAGCTCTTGTATTTCCCGGCTGGAAAGATCGGTGTACTGCTCCAGTGGCAGGGCGATGTTCTCCGCCAGGGTCATGGAGCTCCACAGCGCGCCGCGCTGGTATAAAATCCCGGTGCGGCGCAGCAGAGCTTTCTGGACCTGCAAAGAGGAGTTCCAGAAGCTCACGTCGCCGAAATAAATATCTCCACGCTGAGGAGGTTTCAAGCCGATCATGGCCTTGAGCAGGGTGGACTTGCCGCTGCCGCTTCCGCCCATGATGACGAAGATGTCGCCTCGGGGCACGCTGAAGCTCACTTCCCGAAGGACCACGTTCTGCCCGTAGCTGATGGTAAGGTCCTCCACCGTGAGGTGCGCCCCTTGAGAGCTCTTTTGGGTGGTCTTGTTAGACGCAGAGGCGGACATAGCTTCCTGGGATGAACATTGAGTCAGCGCAGCCTGAGGCTGCGCTGACTCGTATGAGCCGCATTTAGATTCCAAGGATATTGCACAGCACGGCGAAAAGCCCGTCGCAGGCGATGATGGCCACAATGGCCGCGACCACTGAGGAGGTGGCAGCCAGGCCCACGCTGGCGGCGCTGCGTCCGGATTTTAATCCCCGATAGCAGCCGGCCAGGGCGATGAGCAGGCCGAAAACAGCGCTTTTGAAAAGCCCCAGACCGAGATTGGTGTAGGTGAAGACGAGCTGGGTCTCGTTTATATACTGGGCAAAGGTCAGATCCAGCATGCCCACGCCAACAGCCAGTCCGCCGAGCATGCCCATAATATCGGCATAGAGGCACAAAAGGGGCATCATGAGCACCAGGGCGATGATTCTGGGAACCACCAGGAACTCGATCGGAGAGAAGCCAAAGGTCTGCAGGGCGTCGATCTCCTCGTTGACGGTCATGGTTCCCAGATGGGCAGCAAAGGCGGCACCCGTCCGTCCGGCCATGATAATGCCGGTCATGATGGCCCCCATCTCCCGGGTCATGGAGATGGTCACCAGATCGGCCACGTAGATCTGGGCGCCGAAGTTCTCCAGCTGGATTGCTCCGGCGAAGGCGAGAATGAGCCCCACCAGGAGATTGATCAGGGTAACGATGGGCAGGGCATCCACGCCGCATTCCCGAACCAGATTGAGGACATCCCGTTTGCGGAAAGAGGCGAATCCGGTGAAAAAGGCCAGGGTGGCCCTGACGCATTGACCGAAAAAGTCCAGGAAGTCGAGAAGGCCGTTGTACAGACTCCAGGCATGAGAGCTGACAGCTCCCCAGGAAAGCAAGCCGGCCGTTTCCGTGGTTCGGGCCTGGGATCCGGACCCTTGGAGGGCCATGTCCAGGAGCCGGCGGAGCCCCTGGGTAAGATTGCCGGTTTGAAGATCTATTTTTTCCTGGGTGCAGGCCTGCCGAAGCCGGAGCAGCAGGCTCACCAGGCGGCTGTCCCAGTCCGTAAGCTCCTTAATGTCCACAACCAGGCAATCCACGTCGTTCTCGGCCCGGTAGCGCTTCAGCTCTCTGTCCAGTCCGGGCAGGGGATGCTTTATCGTCCAGGAGCCCTTGAGTCGAAGGACCGCTGTGCGGTCGCCCCGGGAGCTGATCTCGAAGTCCGGGGGGATCTGCTGAGCGGAGTTTGCGTTTTCCCCGTTTACAGGCTCCGTGATGGACTTTTTGCCTCCCATGTCCTACAGCCTCTGGGCCCGGCTTTGTTCCCTTCTTCCTGCTGGCGGTTTTTGCCTCATGCGAGACAGAGTAAACCGATATGGGCAAGAGTTCAATCTTTAAAGAGCTCGTTGTGGCTGTCTAAAGCCACAACGAGCTCTTTTTTTTGTCAATGATTCGACAACAAAACGTGAAGTGATTTTATTGCTCCCGTGACACGAACGTCATGCAGAGGCTGTAGTCCGAAGCACGACGATGCAGGTTGCAGCCGGAAGGGAGGCATAGGCTCTATTCCCCGGTGTTGAGAAGGCAAACAAACTCAAGAGAGCGACGAACGATACAGGCTGCCATCCCATGACACGATTCAGCTTGGATGAAGCAATGCTGCACAGGATCTTTAAACAGGCCAAGCCGCTTGGGCACAACGAAGACAAACAGGAACTCAACATCGGGTTCGGTTTTCTTTACTACTCTCTGGTGCGTATTCTCCAGCCCAAGCATGTTGTCGTGATTGGGTCCGGGTACGGCTTCAGCGTCGTCTGCCTCGCTCTGGGCCTCAAGGACAACCGAGACGGATCGCTGAGCTTCGTCGACCCTTCCTATCATCTGCTCAAGGACGGTCCCTTTCAAACCATCGGCGGCAAGGGCCGCTGGTCATCGGAGGACAAGGTCCGGGCCCATTTCGACGGATTCGGCGTCTCGGAGCAAGTCCGCCATTTCAAGATGACGAGCCATGAGTTTTTCTCTGGGTACTCCAGCTGGGATCTTCCGCCCATCGATCTCGCCTTTATTGACGGCAACCATTCGCTGAAGCACGTCCAGAACGACTTCTGCAACGTGCTCCTGAACACCCGCAAGAAGGGGTACATCCTGCTCCACGACACGAACATCTACGTGCGGGAGCTCTTGCGGCACAGCGGCGTCAAGCGCTGCCTCAAATCGATCAAGAAGCAGAAGGACTGCTTCGAGGTTCTTGATTTTCCCTTCTCCTCGGGCCTGGCCATCGTCAGGGTGCTGGAGGGTGCGCTATGTCAGCCTACGCGGCGGTTGGCTCATGTGCTGTTTTCCTAGCCCTCATTCTCGGGGCGTATCTCTTCTGGCGCTATGTCTGGTTCTTTCGCAATCCCAGGCGGATCATTCCTCCCGGGGAGAGCATTCTCAGCCCGGCGGACGGAACGGTGGTCTATGTCAAGCGTCTGGTCGAGGGAGAGCCGGCCGTCAGTCTGAAAAACGGCCGCTCCATGGAAGCGGGAGAGATCGTCAGGGAGCATGTGGAGCAGCCCAAGATGCTCGTGGGGATCTTCATGAGCCCCTTCAACGTGCACTACAATCGGGCGCCGCTCTCCGGGACGGTGGAGTCCGTGGTGCACACCGAGCCTCGAACCGCCAACAGCCACATGGGCTCCATGCACTGGCGCTGTCTGCTGCAGCGGCTTCCCCTCTACGAGAACAGCCCCCACCTGCTGGCCAACGAAAGGACGGTGACCAAGCTGCGCACCGTGTTCCGGGGCAGGGAGATGTTTCTCTACGTTGTCCAGATCGCGGGCGGGAGCGTGCGGGGGATCGATTCCTTTGTTCGGGTCGGTCAGGAGGTCCGGCGGGGAGACGTGTTCGGCATGATCCGTGTCGGGTCCCAGGTGGACCTCGTCTGCACCAGGCATGCGAACCTTTGCGTCCGCGTTCGGCCCGGGGACAAGGTCAAAGCCGGTGAGACGATTCTCATGGAGTAGAGACCTCCTCATCATCCACAGCGTCGGACGGATTTGTTTGCCACACCTCGCAAGAGGCCAAGCCAAAGGAGCTGAGCATGAAGGAGCAACAGAAAGGCAGGCCGCAGGGGATGCGCGTCGATCTCCACGTGCATTCCAAGCACTCCACGCGTCCTTCCCAGTGGGTTCTGCAAAAGCTTAAC
Source organism: uncultured Desulfohalobiaceae bacterium (assembly GCA_964595165.1). GTDB lineage: Bacteria > Desulfobacterota > Desulfovibrionia > Desulfovibrionales > Desulfothermaceae > CAZQPF01. The sequence continues at coordinate 59,553 of CAZQPF010000002.1, read as the reverse complement.
TGTCCGGAAAGCTATACCGAACCGAGGCTCATCTATGAGCGGGCCAAGAAAAGAGGCATGGATCTCGTAACGATATCCGATCATAACTCCCTGGCCGGCAGCCTGGAGATCGCCCATCTGGAAGATACCTTTCTCAGCGAGGAGATCACAACCTATTTCCCGACTGATCGCTGCAAGATCCATGTGCTCGCGCTGGATATCACCGAGGAGCAGCACCTGGAGATCCAGAAGGTCCGGGGGAACGTCTACGACCTGGCCCGGTACCTTCACCACAGCGGCATCGTCCATGTGGTGGCCCACCCCCTCTACGACATCAATCATCTCCTGAGCTGGAGCCACGTGGAGCAGCTGCTCCTCCTGTTTCAGAGCTTTGAGCTCAACGGCTCGCGGGAAGCGCATCAGAACGTAGTCTTGCGCTGCATCCTGCGGGAGCTTGACCGGGCCTCTATGGAGCGGATGGCGGACAAGCACGACCTCGCGCCCCTGGCCTCCGAGCCCTGGAAGAAGAGCGTGGTCGGCGGCTCGGACGATCACTCCTCTCTGAACATCGCCCGCCTGCATACCTTCGCGCCGCAAGCCACAAGCAAGGATGAGTTCTTCCGAGCCGTTCTTTCCGGGCAGACCCGCATTTATGGGAAATCGGCCACGCCGCGGACCATGGCCCACAACCTGTATGGCATCGCCTACCAGTTCTACAAGGACACGTTTCGTCTGGAGCGGGCGGTGGGAAAGGATACGTTCATGCAGTTCGCCGACGCCATTTTGACTGGCAAGCCCCTGCGCGAGGAGTCCCTGGGCAGCCGTTTGACCGGGTGGCTTTCCAGCCGCAAGACTTTTCAAAAGCTGGTTGGCCGTTCCTGGGAGGGGGACATCGATATCCTGCTCTCCGAGGCGAGGGAGAAGGTGGTTCACAACCCGGATCTCAAGCATCGGGTGCGGATCGATCCGGGGAGCTTTGAGCTGGAGGACGACTGGTTCGATCTCGTGAACGAGGTTTCGGGAAAGGTAAGCACCCACTTCGCGGACTCCGTTATTCAGAGCATGTCCGGAGCGAGGCTGTTCAACATCTTTCATTCCCTGGGCTCGGCCGGCACGATCTACACCCTGCTCGCTCCGTACTTTCTCTCCTACGCCATCTTCCGCAAAGACCGGAAGTTCGGCCAGCTCTGCCTGCAGCACTTCCGGCAAGAGGCCTTCGGCACTCAGGAGGCCTCGAGCACCAAGCTGGCTGTGTTCACCGACACCTTCCAGGAGCTCAACGGGGTCGCCCTGACCCTGCAGCAGCAGCTCAGCGTGGCCCGGTCCAGGAACATCCCCTACTTTGTACTCACCTGCGGGCAGGACATCGAGACCGAAGGTGCTATCAGTTTTTCTTCGCAGGGTTCCTTTCAGCTTCCGGAGTACCCGGAGCAGGAGCTGCACTATCCTCCGTTTTTGGAGATGCTCCATTTCTGCTACGAAAAAGGGTTCACCCATATCCTGAGCTCCACGCCGGGGCCGGTGGGGCTGGCCGCGCTCGGGATCGCCAGGATTCTCAAGCTTCCCATCTATGCCACCTACCATACTGCGCTGCCCCAGTACGTTCTGGAACGAACCCAGGACCGGGACTTGGAGGAGCTCGTCTGGAAAGGCATGCTCTGGTACTACAACCAGATGGACCGGGTGTTCGTTCCTTCGCAGGTCATTGCAACCGAGCTTGTGGAGCGGGGTCTTCCTCGGGAGAAGGTGTCCACCTATCCAAGGGGCATCGATACCGAGAAGTTCCATCCGGCCAAGCGAAACGGCTTCTGGGGCAAGTACTTCGCGGACTCCTCCGGCAAGACCAAAATCATCTACGTGGGGCGGGTGTCCAAGGAAAAGAATCTCGACGTGCTCACCGAGGCCTACCGGCAGCACCTCAGGCAGAGGCGGGATCTCAAGCTCATCGTGGTCGGCTCGGGACCCTATCTTTCCGAGATGCAGGCGGCGTTGGCCGGAGAGGATGTGCTCTTCACCGGGGAGCTCCATGATGAGGACCTGGTCCAGGCCTACGCCTCGAGCGACATCTTCGTCTTTCCTTCAGGAACCGATACCTTCGGCAACGTGGTTCTCGAGGCCCAGGCCTCCGGGCTCCCGGTGATCGTTTCCGATCAGGGCGGGCCGCAGGAGAACATGCGTCACAATGAAACCGGCTTCGTGGTTCCGGTGGACAGCCCGAGATCCCTGGCTCGGACCGTTCTCCAGCTGGCGGACGATCCCGCTCTGCTGGCCCGGATGAAGGAGGCGGCGCGGGGGTACTGCCAGGACCGGTCCTTTGAGACGGCCTTCCTGGATCACTGGGCCTTTTACACCCAGTCCGGCGAGGCCGTTTAAGCGAATAGATGCACCGACGCTGGCCCTTAGCCTTGAAGGCCGCGCTTCTGGGCGGCCTGTGCTGGTATGCGCTCTCCCATCTGGATCTCCAGGCGCTCAGCCGAAGCCTCGAACGCTGCAGTCTGCCCGGAACGATCGGCTTCGCCCTATGGATATCCTCTTGCTTTGCCCTGCTGGCCACCCGCTTATGGGTGCTCTGCGCCCGGCGCGTTCCCTGGGCAGTGTGCCTCAAGACATCGCTGGCCGGCTTTTTTCTGAACAGCGTCTCCCCGGCCTCTCTGGGCGAGATGGGCAAGGTCTTCTATCTTAAAAAGAGCCGGACGGCTTCAGGAGTGGAAGGCCTGGAGGTCGTCTTCTGGGAGCGCTTCGCCGACGTGAACCTCTTTTTGGTCCTCCTCCTTGGGGCTGTCGCCCAGAGCGGGATCAACCGCATCACTTGGCTGCCGGCGACCGGGGTGGCCCTCGTCTGGGCCTTTCTTCTGATGCATTGGATAAGACCGGCCTTGGCTCACAAGGCGCTCACGCTTGTTCCCTATGCACCTGCCCGAAGGTTTCTGGCCTCGCTGCTGGACAAGCTCTCCGCCCGCGGCCGGCCCGCATTCCTGCTCCTGCTCTTCGCCGTGTCCCTTCCGGTCTGGCTCCATCAGTTTCTCGAGCTTCTGGGGCTCGTCTATGTGGTTGGCGGCTTGAGCCTTTCCCTGGCCGAGAGCTATGTCGTGTTCGTCATGACCATCGCCGGACTGGCAATGGCCCTCGCACCGGGCGGGATGGGCACCATGGAGGCGGCCCTCGTCTTCTCGCTGGGGCTTTGCGGGATCGAGGCCGAGGCCGCCCTGGCCCTGGCTCTTATCTGGAGGACGGTGCTTTTCTCCTTGGCCCTGCTGGCCGGGTTTTGGCTCTCGCTCTCGAGAAGCAGAGACGCGGCGGAGAGCCCGCCCAAACTCCATCGTACAGCAGGAGTCGGAACCTCATAGCAGTGCGGCTCTGCCCCGCTGATATTCCGGAAAGAGAAGATTTATGCGCATCCTCATCGGCTACTCCATGCGGAGCGGCAGCACGCTGCTGCAGCACATCCTGGGCCAGCATTCCTCCATCTCGGCCTCGAGCGATCTGAGCTCTCTTGTCCCCCTGCTCCTGGGCCGGGCTTTGCGGCAACCATCTGAGGCCGTCTGTCTCAAGCCCATGGACCTCCTCTTTTTGAGCTCCTCCCTGTGGCGTTTTGCTGCCAGGCGCTTCGACCGCTTCATCTGGCTGACCCGGGATCCGAGGGACAGCTACCTATCCAGCCTGGACTCGGGATATGCCTATCTCCTCTGGCCGCCGGGCCCGAAGGCCGCTGGAGTGGACCTCTGGCTGCTCAAGAGATGGAAGCGGATCTCCGCACGCTACTTGGACGCCCCGGAGGGATGGCATCTCGTTCGCTATGAGGATCTCGTGACGAGGCCAGAGGAGGTAATCCGCAATCTGTTCGCCTATCTCGGCCTCTCGGCTGAGAGGCTCTTGCCGTTTTCCAGATTCTCCCTGCTGAATGGAGGAGACTACAAGATCCGCCGCACCTCCACCGTGCACACCCGCTCGGTGACGCGCTACAAGGAGAAGCTGTCTCCAAAGCAGCTCGGGGTGTTTCAACGCCTGCTGGCTCCGGAGATGCAGGCCTTTGGGTACGAGGTATGATTATGCTTTGTAGGTTGGGTTGTTTTGTAGTTCATTTATCCGAGAGGCCCTCTGAATGCGAATTACCTTTGTAACAGACGCTTGGCCACCCCAGGTGAGCGGAGCGGCTCTTACCCTACAGACCGTCGGAGGGGGGCTCCGGAAGCGGGGTCACCACCTGGAGGTGGCCCATCCGGAGCGGTTCAGGACCTTTCCCTGTCCCACCTATCCCGAGATACGGCTCGCCCTGCGCCCCATGCCGCAGCTCTTCAGCATTCTGGACTCCTTTGGCCCGGAGGCGGTGCACATTCCTGTGGAGGGTCCCCTCGGCCTGGCCGGCAGGCGGTACTGCCGCAAACGAAAGCTGGCCTTCACAACCTCCTTTATGACGAAGTTTCCGGAGTATATCCAAGAGCGGTTTCGCATACCCGCTTCCATGCTGTACCCGCTGTTTCGCTGGTTCCACAGGCCGGCCGCCCGGGTTATGGTCTCCACGCCGAGCCTGAAGAAGGAGCTCGAGGAGAGGGGCTTTCGCAATCTTGTGTTTTGGACCCGGGGGGTGGATCACGAGCTCTTCCGGCCTCGGGAGAAGACGGCGCTCGATGTGGAGCGTCCGGTGTCCATGTATATGGGGCGGGTGGCGGTGGAGAAGAATGTGGAAGCCTTTTTGCGCCTCGAGCTTTCTGGAACCAAGGTGGTCATCGGGGACGGGCCGGCCCTGGAGCATCTTCGAAAGGCTTACCCGGATGCGCTCTTCCTGGGCCGCAAGACGGGCGAGGACCTCGCTTTGGAGCTCAACCCTCGAGATTGCCGGGAGCACGCCCTGCGCTTCACCTGGGAACGGAGCATCGATCAGTTCGAATCGCATTTGCACCGAGTCTGCCGACTGAATGGGCCGCTATTCAAGGTGTGACACGAGTTTTCTTCTTGCAGTGCTTGCCGTGGTGCCCTGATGAAGCCTGTACGTTCGCGTCTCAGAAGAAGGCTCGATAGGACCATAGATCCTATTTTCGCCTGAGCGGTAGGCTCCTTATGCAGACGATCTCTGCTCCCACTGCCCGCTCAGGGAAGCTTTCCTCCCGCTTTGCACCCAGCTTGCGAACTCTCTGATCTTCTCTTTGATCTGATCCCGGATAGATCGAATGGCGGCCAGTCTTTCCTCCTCGCTGCCGGTCACCTGAGACGGGTCCGGGAAAGGGAGATGGAGCCTGTGGGTCACCCCTGGGAAGATCGGGCATTGGCCTTCTTCCTGCTCGCAGACGGTGATGACGAAGTCGAAGATCTTTCCCTGCTTGAAGAGATCGAACACCTTCTGGGAGGTCTTGTGGGAGATGTCGAGACCCTCTTCCTGCAGGACCCTGATCACATCGGGGTTGATAGGCCCAGGGTTGAACCCGGCGCTCTCCACAAGAAAATCCTCTCCGCCCATCTCCTTGAGGTAGGCCTCGGCGATCTGGCTCCGGGCGCTGTTGTGCGTGCAGATGAAAAGTACTTTATACATATCGGGCTCCTATGTTGCTTAAAGTGCAGGACTGTCCTTCCAGTATCAGTATGCAGCACAATGGTTACATTTACATTTCATTACAGCAAGCAGATGCATGAAGTCATGCCCATAGATTCAAGCGCTATTGTGTTCTTGTAACTGACTGTTTTTACATACACCCGTCGCATTAGCCACAGCAACAGCAAAAAGGGCTTCTGGCAGTTTCCTCAGTCAGGATCTAAGGCCTTTTTCCGGTATCACCTATCTATACCTCTGTTCTCCCCTTCCCTTTTGCCGCAGTTGGTGTACCCTATACCATAAGCGTATGAGCCGGTTGCCGATCTAGGTTATGGCAAGGGCTCATTGCAGATGCCATTGCGATCAACAGCTGAGTCGGCGCCGCGCTGAACGGTCTGCAGGGCAATGATCTGTCTCTGCCTATCCTTGGCAGCAACCGTAAAAACATCTTGGAGGCAGCTTATGAGCTGGGTATACGTAACGCGGTTCGTGAGAACCGAAAAGAATCAGGAAAGAGTGCAGCCACTCATCGACGAGAACGCCAGGCACTGGCGGGATGTGTGCCTGGATGTGGGCATGGATCCGGAAAAGAACTTCTATGTGGAGGAAAGAGGACAGGAGGTGCTTATCGCTATCAGTAAGGATCTGGATCTCGCCTTGAGCGAAGAGCCGGGTGAGTGGAAGTGATTATCCCTAAAGCAGAGGAGGTTGCTTATGGCCACCAATGTAAGCTACAAGAACTACACCATACGTATCGAGCCCTACGACGAGCACTGCTCGCGCTACTCCTATGTCATCGTCGATCCGGAAGGCCGCGAGGTGAAGCACGTGCAGGCCGGCGGGGATAGTGAGGAGCAGGCCATGGAAAACGCCCAGAAGATGATCGACTTCGAGTACGCCTACTCCGAAGATCAGCACAGGGAGGGCTGAGATGACGCAACTCATAGCTGCGCAAGCAAGCGACGGCATAGTTCTGGCTGCGGACAGCAAGGGCTTCAGCTTCGATGAGCAGGGAAACATGCAGGAGGTGTCCATCAATCCCCTTTTGGCCCTGTCGTCGCAAACTGCAGTTCTGGCCGGCGGGGATGCGGATGCGGCCTATGTCGTCGAGTCCCTGCAGAAGTTCATCCGCGATGAGGGGGCAAACGATATAACCGAGGTCTACCAGGCGGCACTGCCTTTCCTCAACTCCGAGTACGAGCGGATAATGGCCGAGAAATGCAGCTGCCTTCCGGTGGATCCGGTGCACCATATGTACTTTATCCTCGCCGGGCGTGACCCCTCTTCGGAAGAGGCGCCCTTCAAGATCCACCTCATCTGGAACCGGAAGAGGCATCCTCAGCTCGAGGGGGAGGAGATCAAAACCGCCTACACCGTGCCTCGCCAAATGGGCCTGGAGTACTCCCTGGCCAAGCAGATCCAGGAAGGGGCAACCATCGAGGCGGCTTACGAAAATGTCCAAAGAGCGATGACCAAATTCTTGGAAAAGGACGCTTCTATGGTCAGCGCCCCGCTTCATATGGCCCGCATCGATGCTCAAGGCGTCGATGCCCGGGACATCGGGATAGAAGGCAAGCAGTAGAGCGGCCCTTGCCCCGGCGCTCTCAGCACCGAGCCGCACCGCCCTTCAGAAATATCGAGCCTCGATCGGGTCCCAAGCCTAGAGATGCCCAGCCATGATCCTCGAACGGCTGGGCTTTTTTTATGGAAAACCAGAGGCCACGCTGGCTTGAGCAAGCGGCCTTCCAGGGTTACACTCTTTGTGTGACCCGCACCTGCAAAAGTTTTTGCAGTCGCATCTTGTAAGCGCCCTTCGCAGCACAGTGATAGCTTCTCCGCGCTCAAAGGAATGCGTCATTTATGCCCATTCACAACAGCGATGTAGAGCGGATGTTCTACGAGCTGGCCGATCTCCTGGACATAGAAGGAGCCAACCCCTTTCGGGTGCGGGCCTATCGCAACGGCGCCCGGGCCCTGTCCGGACTGACCAGAAGCGTTGCCGATCTCGTCCAGGAAGGGGAGGACCTCAGCCGCTATCAGGGGATCGGCAAGGACCTGGCCCAGAAGATCAAGGAGGTGGTGCAGACCGGTAAGCTCCAGGCCCTGGAGGAGGCCAAGGAGCGGGTGGACCCCGCCCTGCGCACCCTGAAGAACATCCAGGGCCTGGGCCCGAAGCGGATCCAGGCCCTGCACGAGAAGCTGGGCATCACCAGCGCCGAGGAGCTCAAGAGAGCCGCTCAGGAGGGCAGGATCAAAAGCCTTTCCGGCTTCGGTGCGAGGACGGAACAGTCCATTCTCGAGGAGCTGGAGCGCTTCCAAGGCGAGGAAAAGCGGTTCAGCCTGGCCAAGGTGGAGGATGTGGCCGCCTCGCTGGAGTCCTTTCTCCAGGGTATCCATGGGGTGGACCAGGTGACCGTGGCCGGGAGCTACCGCCGGCGGAAGGAGACGGTGGGTGATCTGGACATCCTGGTGACGGCCGGGAAGAACAGCCGGGCCACGGATTATTTCGTCAATCATGAGGACGTTGTGGAGGTGCTGTCCCACGGGGACACGCGCGCCTCGGTGGTGCTGCGTTCCGGCATCCAGGTGGATCTCCGCGTGGTGCCCGAGGAGAGCTATGGCGCGGCCCTGCATTACTTCACCGGCTCCAAGGCGCACAACATAGCCGTTCGCAAGCTCGGGCTGGACAAAGGCTACAAGGTGAACGAGTACGGGGTCTTCCAGGGGGAGAGCATGGTGGCCGCCCGCACCGAAACCGAGGTCTATGCGGCCATGGATCTGGCCTACGTGGAGCCGGAGCTGCGCGAGGACCGCGGGGAGATCCAGGCCGCACTGGAAGGAAAGCTGCCCCAGCTGCTCCACGGTGACGATCTGCGGGGCGACCTCCACGCCCACACCGATGCCACGGACGGCAAGGACTCCCTGGAGGAGA
>CAZQPF010000002.1:0-51105 GCA_964595165.1 uncultured Desulfohalobiaceae bacterium | reverse complement strand
GATGGCTAAGGCGGCCAGAGAGCTGGGCTACGAGTACCTGGGCATTACCGACCATACGCAGCATTTGACCATGGCCCAGGGGCTGGACCCGGACCGGCTGGCCCGCCAGATCGAGGCCATTGACGAGGTGAACGAGCGCATCCAAGGTACCACTCTGCTCAAGTCCACCGAGGTGGACATCCTGGAGGACGGGAGCCTCGATCTGCCGGACTGGATACTGCAACGGCTCGACTTTTGCGTCTGCTCGGTGCACTCCAAGTTCAGGCTTTCCAGGGAGCAGCAGACCGAGCGGGTAATCCGGGCCATGGCCAATCCGAGCTTCACCATTCTGGGCCATCCCAGCGGTCGGCTCCTGGGCAGCCGCGCCGCCTACGACATCGATATGGATCGCGTGCTCAAGGAGGCCGGGCGGCAGGGCTGCATGATCGAGATCAACAGCCAGCCGGACCGCCTTGATCTCACCGATACCTACTGCAAGGCGGCCAAGGAGCTGGGCGTCAAAATGGCTATCTCCACCGACGCTCACCGCAGGGCCGATCTGCGGCTCATCCGGTTCGGGGTGAGCGTAGCCAGGCGGGGCTGGCTGGAGCCCGGTGATGTGGTCAACACCCGGAGCTTGAAGGAGCTGCGCCGGCTGTTCAAACGTTGAAGGCTAAAATTCCTCGCGGAGTGATACGGACTTACAGGAGAAGGCAGAGATGGCCATGCAACCAGAGGTGGATCTCCAAGCGATCGAAACCCAAGAAGAGGCCCGGGAGGCTGCGGAGAAGCTGCGGGAGTCGATCCGCTATCACAACTACCGCTACTACGTTCTGGACGATCCGCTCATCACGGATAGCGAGTACGACCGGCTCATGCAGCAGCTGGAAAGCCTGGAGCAGCGCTTTCCCTCCATCCAAAGCCCCACTTCTCCCACCCAGCAGGTAGGGGGGCCGCCGCGGGAAGAGCTGGGGCTGGTGCGGCATCCCAGCCCCATGCTCAGCCTCAAGGCTGCCTATGCCGCCAAGGAGGTGCGGGATTTCGCCGCCACCTGCCGCAAGGAGCTGGGCCTGAGCGAGGTAGCCTTCACTGCCGAGCCCAAATACGACGGGCTGGCTGTGGAGCTCATCTACGACTCCGGGGAGCTGACCTCGGCCTCTACACGAGGCGACGGCACCACCGGAGAGGATATCCTGGCCAACGTGAAGACCATGCGCGAGGTGCCCCTGCAGCTTCTTGAGCTCAGCCGGGAGCGCTCGGTACCCTCTCGGCTGGTGGTGCGGGGCGAGATCTACATGCGCAAGGACGAGTTCAACAAGCTCAATCAGGACCGCATTGCCCGGGGCGAAAACCCGTTCGCCAATCCCCGCAATGCAGCCGCCGGGTCTGTGCGTCAGCTGGATCCCAAAATCACGGCCCAGCGCCCGCTGCACATCTTTCTTTACGAAGTGGCGGAGGCGGGAGGGATCCGGTTCCAGGAGCAATGGGAAATCCTTCAAACCCTGCCCCTGTGGGGGCTCAAGGTGAACCGTTCCCAGCAGCGCCTGTGCAGCAATATCGAGGAGGCCCTGGCCTTCTACGAGGAGCTCTTGGAGCAGCGCGACGGGCTTCCCTTCGAGATCGACGGGACGGTGATCAAGGTCAATGACCGCGCCGCGCAGAGGGCTCTGGGAGTGAGGCAGCGCGATCCGAGATGGGCCATTGCCTACAAGTTTCCCTCCCGTCAGGAGAGGACCCGGATCAAGGATATCACCGTCCAGGTGGGACGCACCGGAGCCATCACTCCGGTGGCCAAGCTGGAAGCGGTGAACATCGGGGGCGTGGAAGTGCAGCGAGCTTCGCTGCACAATCTTAGCCAGGTCGAGGAGAAGGATGTCCGCATTGGAGATAGCGTCATTGTGGAACGGGCCGGGGACGTCATTCCGCAGGTGGTCAAGCCGCTGCCGGAAAGGCGCACCGGGTCGGAAAAGCGCTTTGTCATGCCACAGCGGTGCCCGGCCTGCCAGGGACCGGTGGTTACCAGCGAGGACAGGAAGCAGAGCTTGTGCACCAACATCGAATGCCCGGCCCAGGTGCGGGAGCGGATCGTTCATTTCGGCTCCAAAAGGGGCATGGACATCGAGGGGCTGGCCGGACGCCGTACAGATCAGCTCATGAACAGCGGGCTGGTGCGAACGATCCCCGACCTGTATTCCCTGCGCAAAAAGGACCTCTTGCAGCTGGAGGGATATGCGGACAAGGCGGCTGAAAACTTGCTCCGAGAGATCGAGTCCAGCAAGGACCAGCCCTTGGAGCGTTTCCTCTACGCCCTGGGCATTCCCCATGTGGGCGAGCATCTCTCCGGGGTGCTGGCCAGGCACTTCCGGAACATCGACGAGCTCATGCAGGCCACGAGCGAGGAGCTCCAGGCCATTCCGGAAGTCGGACCCGAGGTGGCCAAGAGTATACGCTCCTTTTTCTCCAACCCCGGAAACCGGGAGGTCCTGAAGAGGTTGCGGCAAAGCGGGGTAGAGCCGGAAAACCCGCTATTTGAGGAGCAAAGGAAGGCCCGGCCGCTTGAGGGCAAGACGTTTGTCTTTACCGGCAGCCTGGAGCACTGGACCAGGGAGCAGGCGGGGCGTAAGGTCCAGGAGCTCGGCGGCAAGGTCACTGGCAGCGTGAGCAGCAAGACGGATTACCTGGTGGCCGGTCCGGGCGCGGGCTCCAAGCTCAATCAGGCCCGGCAGAAAGGGGTGGCCGTGCTCGACGAAGAGGCCTTCGCCCGGCTCATCGACGAGTCAGCTTTGCCTCCGGCAAATCTGACTTAATGGTAATTTTATGGAAGAAAAAATCGTATTTTTCAAAATGTTGGTTGAAAGACACTGTAGCCGGAGTCGACCCGGCACTCAGTTTGCCCAGTTTCAGTTCGAACTTAAATAAGAGCTACTGCTCAGGCGTATATCACCTTTGGAAGAAGGTTGCATTCAAACTGAGTGCCGGGCAGATCAAAAAATCTCCCCTGGAGCTGCGCGGCGCCAGGGGAGGTTTTTTAGGCAAAGCTCGCCGCATCCACCTCGAGAAGGACGCTGTCCCTTATGCTGTGAGGAAGGGACTCTATGGCCCTATGCAGGCTGCCCAGCGGATCGGAGTAATCGATCTTGTCCTGCATGAACTCGTCCACCCCTGCGGCGTACTCTTGAAGCATCTCCCGGGCCAGGGCGTGGGTGGCCAATGGTTCCCCGGGATGGGTTGTTGCGATGTAGGCGAAACCAAGGGCCGTGGCCACCATGGGCATGACCGCCAGGTTGGCGACCCCTTTTTCCAGGCACAGCTTGGCGGCGTAGATGGCGTCCACCACAGCGTGCTGGATCATGAAGCCCTCGTCCCAGACGTCGTCCCGTACCCCCTTGCTCAGGGCCACGTCCCACTGGCGGGTTCCACCGGCACCGCCGTTCAAAAAGTCGAAAAAGGCGGCCTGCTCGGGCCCGGAAATCGGCTCCTGAAAACAGGCCGACTTGAGCGCGGCAGCGGAGGAGATGCCGGTGAGGCCGTTGAACACCATGAGCTGGCCGATGAGCTTGACCTCGGCCCCGGCGCTGGTACGTTCGCCGAAGTACTTGGGATTGCCGATGGCCTGAAGAGTGGGCTCCAGCATTTGGTACAGGGAAGGATTTCCGCTGGCCAGGATGAGCATGGTTCCGGCCTCGGCCCCGGCCGGGCCTCCGGTGAGCGGATAGTTGGCGTAGCTGATCCCTTCGGCCTGAAGGGCCTGACTGGCCGCCTCCACAAAGCCAGTGCTCACCGTGGAGAGATGCAGAATAAAGGGCGGCTTGGAGCACCGCTCCTTGAGCAGGGGGAGAATGGAGCGGATGATCTCCAGATCGTCCCCGTTCTTGCCGGCACAGATGACCAGGCCGTCGAAGCGGCCGTCTCCGACGAGGCTGGCGAAATCAGGAACTAGCTCCGCTCCGTGCTCTTTCCAAGCCTGCCGGCAGGCCTCGCGCCTCTGATCCATGCTCTTGCGGTCATGCATCCGGATGAACCGGGCCGGGGCTTGCGAAGAAAGATGCTTGGCCGAGGGGCTGAGCATGAGCCCCATGCCTCCGATGCCTACGAGCTTGAGGGACATGGCTTCCTCCTTATTGTCTATCTGAGGTCATCTCCGAGCAGATTCAGGACTCCTTTTTCTCCTGCAGGGCCAGCTTGAGCTTTTGGCCCAGCGAGCCCAGCTCCGTATTTTTGGAGGTGTAGGACTGCAGGTCTTCGTTCCGGAGGGTGTCCTCGGCCGGAGACAGGGTAATGCGCCGTTTTTCTTCGTCGATGGATTCGATGGCCACCTGGAGCGAGTCTCCGGGCTTGATTTTCTTCACGGCCGGGTCTGTAGCCCGCTCGATCTTGGAGGAGGGAATCAGGCCGACCACCCCAGGTTCCAGACGGACAAACAGACCGAACTTCTCCTGATTCTCAGCCACTCCCTCGACGACCTGACCCTGCTGGTAGCGCTGGGAGACGCCCAGCCAGGGATCGCCCTCTGCATCGCGCATGCTGAGAGCGATGCGTTTGGCCTCGGGGTCCACGTTCTTGATCATTACCGGAATGCGGTCCCCGGGAGATACCTCCTCCTCGGGCTTGTGCACCCGCTTGAGGTAGCTCATCTCGCTGATATGGACCAAGCCCTCGATGCCGGGGGCGATTTCCACAAACACCCCGTACGGCGCTGTGCGGGTAACCGTACCCTGGACCAGGCTTCCGGCCTGAAAGCTGGAGCCGGCATCGTCCCAGGGATCGGCTTCGGTCTGCTTCATGGAAAGCTCGATCCGGCCCCGCTTTTTCCCCTGATCCTCAATATTGAGGAGCTTGACTTGAACCGTGTCTCCCACGGAGACGATCTCCTCCGGAGAAAGGGACTTGGACCAGCTCATCTCGCTGATGTGCACCAGGCCCTCCAGCCCGGGAGCCACCTCGACGAAGGCACCGTAGGGGGCCAGCCGGGTCACCTTGCCCTCGAGGATGTCGCCCGGCTGGTGCTGGGCCACCAGCTGTTCCAGGGACTCGGCCTGCTCCTTTTCCAAAAGGGCCCTTCTGGAGACCACAATGTTCCGGCCGCCTTCCTCGAGCCGGGTAATGAGGAAGCGAAAGGTCTCCCCGACCAGGGATTCCGGATTGTCCACAGGGCGGATATCGCTCTGGCTCAAGGGGCAGAAGGCGGTTTTCTGCATGATGCTCACGCGGAAGCCGCCTTTGCAGGTTTCCTTGACTCTTCCTTCCACGGGAATTTTCCTCTCCATGGCCTGCTGCAGCTGCTCGATTCCGCCTTCGGCTCCTATGGAGCGGGCCAGACGGATCTCGTTTTGCTTGCGCGAAACCACGAACAGCTCCACGCTATCCCCTTCCTGGTAGGGGAGCTCGCCTTCCGGGGTAAGGAGCTCGTCCTTGTCGGCCACTCCGTCTATCTTGGTACCGGTATCTATGTACACGGCATCCTTCCCTATTTTGATGATCTCCCCCGTAATCCGGTCACCGACCTTGACCTCGGAGCCAACGCTCATCTCCGACTCTTCCAAGAGCTCGGCAAAGCTCTTCTCTTTGTTGTTCTCTGGCATGACGCACCTGCAAAAGTTGTGTTTAAAAGATTCTCGTGGTGTTTCTTGGTTATACCTTTTTGGATTTACTCGTATGAAGCCGATGCAGATCTTCTCCGGCAGAGGGTTCATAGCAGCTTGCAACCATATGAACAAGGGCTGAGACAGAGCCGCCAGGCGCCCTTTGCCGCAAGGCAACGGACCGCAGTCCAATGCATCGTATCTCAGTTTTCCGGAGTTGACAAAGCCCTTCTATACATTAATTGCTCCCTGAGGGGAGCCTTATCTCGAGCCCTTGGGATTTTCCCATGGATGAAGCTTCTCTTTTCCAGGTGCCGTGTTCATCGGGGCAACGCTCTCAACCATTTTTTTGCCGTCCACGCGGTGGGCATTGAGGAACCGATCATGGAGCAAATAAGCGTGCAGACGAATACCGAGCGATATGCCAAGTGCCTCGAGGTGTCCAAGCGCGTTCGCTGGGATATCGACACCGACGTCATCCGGGACAGAGAGTTCGACTTCAGCAAGAAGCTTTTGCCGGACGGCATCTCCAAGGTCCATCAGCTCGATTTTCTGAATGATGAGGAGAAGCGATTCCTCAGCCAAATTCAGGGCCGGACCTACGCCAACATGTTCGGCTTCGTGGAGCGATTCATCACGGCCAAGATTCTCGAGATCACCAGGGATCACTGGTTCGGAGATCAGGTGGCCCTGGAGTCGCTCATCCGCTTCTGCGACGAGGAGGTGAAGCATCAGGCCCTGTTCCGCAAGGTGGAGGCCATGCTGGCCAACGGGATGCCGGAGGGCTACAGCTTTCCCTATGACCCGAACGAGGTGGCTCAGAACGTGCTCCTCAACTCCACCTGGGCGGTTTTGGCCCTCATCCTGGAAATCGAGCTCTTCACCCAGGAGCAGCGCCAGCGGATGGAGCAGGCCCTGGCGCGGCTCACCGGCTATCAGGCCGAGGCTTTTCCGCCTGGGATTGCTTTCCGACGGATGGGAGGAAATACTTGCGGAAGCGATTCTTCGACTGGTACAAGCCTATGATTGACTGCAGCCAAAAATACGGCATACCCATTCCAGGAGGCTGCTGCGGATCGGACAGCAACCATCTGCAATATATATCCAGGAACATGCCATGAACTGGAGCCTTGTCCTCATCATTGTGCTGGCAGGAATCCTGCTTGCCGCAGTATTGCTTCGAAAGCTCGGCAGCAGATTCGGGATTTTCGGTCGTTTGTCCGGTGGCAGGGAAAAGGAGCGGCTGCTGCGGATGTGTTTCGGGGACCGCGACTCTGTGGAGCGCTTGATCAAGCTGGAACGTGAGCGGGACAAGAATATCAGCGAGAAGGAGGCCTGCATCCGGGCGGCGGAGCGTCTGCGCCGCCACAAGTCGTAGCGTTCCTGCGAACCGGATAGCAGCCCGACACTGAGCTCATACGAGGAAAGGCCATTGGCTCAGGCCTGTTCCTTGGTGGACCTGGCCTGCTTCAAAAGCTCCAGCGACCAGCTCGAGGCCTGGTTGTAGGTGTGGGCCGCATCTTCCGCATCTACTCCGAGATCTCGAGCCAGCTCCTGCAGACGCGCCCAGTCCGCCTTTTGCAGGCTTTTAACCATTTCCAGCCAGGGAACGGAGTCCGTATCTTCTCCGAGCAGGGTTTGCTTGATCTCGGCGTTCAGGGGCAGCTCTTTGAGAATGGACTTCATGGGCTGGTCCAGAATGGTGTCCAGAGCGGAGAACAGGCCGATGAGGAACATGGTCTCCGGGGATTGATCCAGGCCGTGCTTCTCCGACATGTTCTGCAGAAAGCGTCCCCGGATGGCGCACAGCCGGACCATCTCCTGGCCGCGGTCCGAGGGGTTGAGATCGGCCATGATGAGGATGCGCAGCCATTGCCGTATCTGCCGTTCTCCGAGAAGGTTGATGGCGTGGAGCACGGAGCTGATCTTGGTCGGCAGCCCGATTCCAGGCGAGTTGACATACTTGAGCAGACGATAGCTTAAGGATACGTCGGTCTTGAGCACCGAGCTCAAGGACCGGGGATCGTACTCCTTGCCCTCGAGCTCCTGGAGCAATCTCAGCCTGGAGACCTGGCTAGTGGACAGCTTCCTGCCGGAGACAAGGAGCGGCTTGCTGAAGAAGAATCCCTGAAACAGCAAGAAGCCGAGCTTTTTGGCCTGCTCGAAGACATTCTGCGACTCCACCTTTTCCGCCAGCAGGACGCGTTTCAGAGGTCTCAGCCGCTGTGCGATATCGGCCATGTCCTCTACGTCCATGTTCAGGACGTCCACCTTGATGATGTGCGCCCGCTCCAGGAGCTCGTCGTACTCCGGCTGGCCGGTGTAGTCGTCCACCGCCAGGAGATACTTGCCCTTGAGCTCGTCGCATTTTTCGATGATCTCCGGATCGGGCCGGATATCTTCCAAAAGCTCGATGACATGGCCCTTGGGAAGGACGGACGGGGAGCCGTCCAGAATGAGCTCTTTGGGGAAGTTGATGAACATCTTTTTGTTTTCCGGGACCCCTTCCCGAGCCAGGCTCAGTCCGTCCATAATCACCTGGGAGGTAGCGATGCTGGGATCTTCAAACGCCGCCTGCTCCAGCTCTCCGCTGTGGCGGAAGAGCAGCTCGTATCCCCAGATGCGCATGTTCTTGTCGAAAATGGGCTGGCGAGCGACGAAAACAGGTTCGTATCCGTTCTGGGAACCGTCTGCAGCCATGGCAAAGCCTTTGGGATGAAAGCGTTATTTGTTCAGGTCATTACAACAGGGAAAGCCGTATGCCGGAATAGCGATTGCAAATTCGTTGCCGAGCCGCTTTCCAACCGGTTGTGGCAAAAGCGGTTCAAGATTGCAACACCGTGCAGCTGAGTATTCCTGGACCACATGCGCAAGCAGGTCCTGCGGATCAGCGACCGTTTTTTCGCGGCCGGAAACCAGGGCTGAACAGCAAGGCTGCCGGGCTACTTGCGCACCCAGGAACCGTTGTCCTTTTGGATCCACCAGCCTGAAGAGGCCTTGCCCCGCCAGGTGTCGGCGAAGATCGACTCCACCCGGGAGATCTGGTTCTGCTCCAGATCGAGCGCCTTGACCACCTCCTTGTACAGCTGGCTTCTGGCCTGGTTGTCCTTTTCCACAAGCTGTCTCACCTTGCCCAGCTCGGACAGGGAAAGCTTGGACTTGTCCCTGATGGTCAGGTACCCGCCGTTGGTGATGCCGATGGCTCCTGACTTATAGTAGGGCTCCAGCTTGGCGTGGTGCTCCCTGATCTGGGCTTTGAGGCCGCGTATGGCCGCGTTGCTGACTTGCGAGGCCTCTTGGGCCCGGGCCTGGTTCGGCCCCAGCCAGTCCAGAAAGCGATAGAGCGAGGACTGGTCGTTCTTGGTTTCCGGTCTATCCTTTTTGTAGACATCGTCGACGAACTCGTCGGCAGTTTTTTTGACCTCTGCGGCCGGGAAGTAGATGTTCACCGTGACGCAGGCGGCCAGGCAGCAGACGAGCATAAGGGACGATAGGCGAAGCCAGGTGCGATGGAGCATGGATCTCCTCCTTCAAGGTTTTTGGTGGTGTTTAATTCCCGGAGATGCCGGACTCCGGAGTCTTGCCCGTGTCGGATCCCGGCTGGGAGCCGATTCGTTCCAGTCGCTGCAGCATGTCCGAAAAGGCGATCCGGTTGCGCGGTCTGGTGTTGACCACGTTGATGCCGAACAGGGAGCGTTTGACCAGGTACTCCAGGCCATCCTCCTGAATGAGGCCCCGGAGGGAGAAAACATCGTTGTTCAGGGTGCAGGCCATACCGATGTGCTTATAGGGAAACTCCCGGAAAAAGTTGGTGTAGAACTGGATGCCGATTCCGGACAGACCGCTGCCGGTACCCAGGATGGACAGGGTGTTCACCGCCTTGAGGCTGATACGCTGCGAGACCTTGTCGGACGGCACTGACTCCGCCCGGACGGAGAAATGGACCGGCTGTCCGTAAGCCAGGCGCAGGTTCTCCACCTCCAGATTGAGGAGCCCGGTGATGCGGCCTACATTGAGGGCCCGGCTTACCGGTTCCAGGGGCATCTTCCGAACCCGGACGGTTGCTCCGTACTCCCGGCTCGGCTCAAGGGGCCTGAGAGCGGCGATATCTGTGATGCTCAGCTCGCCGCCGAACAGCGAGCCCTGCAGGGTTCCGTTGCTGGTCAGCCGACGGCGATTCAGGCGCAGCAGGGGCAGGGTTCCGTGAACTTCTCCCTGGAGAGGAACCGCCTCCCCGCTGAGCCTGGCCAGATCGATGCGCTCCACATTGAGTCTCCCTTGGAGCTCGAAGTCCGAGCTCAGGGGCTTTGCAACGTTCACTCCGCTCAGCTGGGCCTTCAAGCCGGGCAAGGAAACGGACACCGGGTCGCGGATGATAAGCCCTTCCGGCCTCAGAGCCAGGGATACCGGGGAGGCTTCCACCTTTTCCCCCTGGAGGCGGATGTCGCCGGGATGGAGCCGGCCCCAGCGAACTGCTTCCTTGCCGGAAAGGACCTCGCCGGGAGGCGAGCCAAAGCTAAGCTGTACCGGCAGGAAAAGAGCGGCGTTGTTCAGGCTCCAGCCGCCTGCTTCGGATGCAGCCTGGATCTTTCCCGTCTTCAGGCTGCCCTCCAGGCTTCCGCCTTTGGGACTGCCGGAAATGCGGCCCCTAAAAGAGGCCTGCCCTTTAACCTGGCAATCTTCAGGATCGCCGATCAGGCCCGCGAGCCTGGACAGGCTCAGGTCCAGGAGCTCTACCCGTCCTGTCCAGGGCGGGCTATACTCCGGGAGCACCGGCTCGCCCCGGATATGCAGCCGGCAGTAATCGGACCAGCGGGCCTGCAGCTGGACATTTCCCCCGGAGGCGTTTCCGGTAGAGGTGTTGCTGAACTGGAGTGTAAACGGTTCTTTCGATAAATTGAAGTACCTGGTGCCCCATAAGGCCTCCCCGCTGTTCAGACGCATGGTTGCATTGAGATGCAGGCCGGATTGGCGCTTCAGGTCAAGATCGATGCTGGGGCTCACATTTTGGGCCAGCAGGCTGCCGTCCGGGGAGCTGAAGCCCAGCTTCTCCAGGTCAAGGTCGATCCTGGCTTGACTCCCCGTCGTTCCCCGGTTCAGCTCGGCCGAAAGGCTCCAGGACCCCTGCGGGGACCAGAGACCGGGATCCCAGTCGGCCAAAGGCTGCACCAGGTCGAGGAGGCCGGAGAGCTGAAGGCCTGTGCCGTTCAGGTTGACCCGGAGCTCCTTGCCCTGCTGCAAGGAGCCCTGGAATCTTCCGATCCGGTCCAGGCTCAGATCTATAGTTTCTATGCGGTTGATTTCCCGGGATAGGCTTATCTCGTCGGCTGTAATCCGCAGCGGATACAGGGGCAGGGTACGGTCCAGTGCGCGCAAGGTTCCAGGACCGGTTTTCAGCTCTGCATGCTCCGCCTGGAAGCCGTCTCTGGTATACCGGCCTTTCAGGCGCAGCCGGGTTTCGTTCAAGGTGAGCGGTCCCAGGGAAAGGGAGTCCTGCGCAGCAAAGCCGGCTTCCACTGCGAAGCGCTTCCAGGACTTTTGCAGTGGTTTGCCGCTGCAGCGCAGGATGCTTGGAGGAAGCGAGAGCTCGAGACCCTGCTTGGGAAAGGAGAAAGCGGTTCTCTGCGTGGTTCGGATCTGCAGGCTCGGAGCCGGCGCTTCCTCGGCCCCGGGCAAAGGGGTGGTGAGCTGCAGGTGCAGGGCAGGAGAGTCCTGGGTGCTATTTGAGGCCGGAGGGAGCGGCAGGTCAGGCATAAGCTCCCGGAGCAGGGACAGCATGGGGTGGAGCGGGGCGCCGAGCTCCAGGCTCAGCCCGGACTCGTGGCTCACGGTGCAGCTGCCCTTGGCTATTTGCCGTTGCTCCAGCTCAATAGACAGCTCTCGGAGCTCCATCCTCCCCTGGCCAAGATGAACGCGTGCCGCGGCCGATATCGCGGCCTCCGGAATCGACAGGGCTCCATGGGCCGAAATGAGCTTGACCTGCGAGAGGTGAAGAGCGAGCCTATCGATGGCCACGGAGCTTTTTTCCAGCCTGCCCGAGGCTTTCCCTTCCAGGATGCAGGAAAACCAGGGAGTGTTTATTTCCGCCTTCGGCAGGCGGAGCATGAAATGGCTGCCAGGGGTGAGAGGCAGGACGATATTGGCGATGAGCTCTCCGTCGAAGATCTGCTTTCCGGTTTGATCCTCAAATCTCAGGCCGAGGCGTATCTCCTTGCTGAGCGAAGGCCTGCCTTCTTTTGTCCCCACGGAAACGCCTTTTGCCGCTAAGCCGAACAGGGGAAGGGAGAGCAGGGGTCCGGCTGCGGCTGGCTGCGGCTTGATGCAGACCGCAAGGAGCAGAAGAAGGCTCAAGCCGGGAACAAGGGGGAGTGAACAGACTCGAGCTTTGTTTCGCAGCATGGATGACAGGCCTCGCAGGTAATTCTACAGTGATGCGCAAATGCTACACTGCCAAAGCACCGTTTGACAATCGCGGCTCTGGGCAGTGAGGCTTCTGATGAGCGGGTTTAAAAAGAGAACTGCAATATCCAGAGTTTGATAAGAGCAAGGGAGCATCTATGGCTGAGTATGTGATCGGCGGCGGTGAGCGAGAGGCCTGGGAGGCCTTGGAAGCCCTCGAACCAGATATCGTTGCCCAACGTTCCCAGGCGGTCTTCGATCCCCAGACGAGCTGCTATTTTTTGTCCTGTCTGGGTCAGAGCATCGAGGTTCGGCTGGATCAGAAGAGGCTTTCAAGCCAATCGGCTGGCGGTCAAGTGCTCCTGGAGGATTTTCGCGACTACTCCAGGCTCTCTATTTTGAGATATCTGATCCACGCACCCAGCTCTCCGCTGAGCGGAGAGCTCATCAAGCCCTCCGAGATGCCGGGAGGGGATTTTTTCACCCAGGGCACCCATGTCCTGCCGGCGGATTCCCTGGCCAAGCGGTTCGATCACAGCGGCCGGGGCCTGCTGGAGAGGGGGAAGGAGCTGGGAGGACGCGAGCTCGATTATGGGGACATGGCACTGGAGATACCGGTTTTTCCCAAGTTTCCGCTGCTGCTCGTGCTGTGGTTCAGCGACGAGGAGTTCCCCTCCGCAGAGGGGTCGGTGTTGCTGGACTCGCTGTGGCGAAACCAGATGCCTGTGGATATCGTCTGGTCCACGGCTATGCTCGGGCTGAACATGCTGCAAAGATAAGGGCTCGTATGAACCATACCAAATAGCGCCATTGTTCAACTGGAGATCCCGGCACTCAGTTTGCCAAGTCTCAGCACAAGCTTGATCAATAGCAACTGCTCAGTTGTGAAGCCTCAGATGGAAGAAGGCTGCAGTCAAACTGAGTGCCGGGGAAAGTGAAGTTTCATACGAGCCGGAATGCAGCGGATTCAGCGGAGGAAAAGGAAGGACGGCAATGATTCTCTATGACGAAACCCATCCCCTGAGCTTCTACGATTTCGGGATCCAGATACCCGTTTTTGAAAGCAAGGCCAAAGCGCTGTTCCGACATCTCTGCCAGAGCCAGGGTCTCGCAGCTAGCGTTTCCAGGTGGCACGTGCCTCGCATCGAGGAAAGTATCGGCCGCGAGGATCTGCTGCGGGCTCATACTCCGGAGTATGTGGCCCGGCTCTTCGGCAGCGGCCTGGAGGAGGAGATCCTGCGCACCTACGAGCTCATCGATGCCTCCGGGAGCTATCGCCGCTACGATCCGGGGCTGGCAACGCAGCCGCTGTCTCTTCTTTTGGAGCGCATTCTGCAGCGAGTAGCCGGATCCTGCCAATGCTGCCGTCTGGCCCTGGGTCAGGGCTTCTGCTTCTATTTCGGCGGCGGCATGCACCACGCCCATGCGGATCAGGGCGCAGGCTTCTGCCTGATCAACGATATCCTGGTCGCCTTGCGCAAGCTCCAGGCCGAGGAGCTCGTGCAGCGGGCCTGGATCATCGACGTGGATGCCCATAAGGGAGACGGCACGGCCGCCATCACCCGGCATGATCCCTCCATCACCACCCTGAGCCTGCATATGGCCCATGGCTGGCCCCTGGACGGCGAGGAGCGGGATGCCGAGGGGCGGCCCAACCCCTCCTTTGTTCCCAGTGACATCGACCTGCCCATAGCCAGCGGGCAGGAAGGGGAGTATCTCCCCAAGCTACGTCAAGGCCTGGAGGAGCTGGCGTCCTATCCCAGGCCCGATCTTGTCGTGGTCGTCTCCGGAGCGGATCCCTACGAGCTCGACGAGCTCGAGTCGGCCAGGAAGCTGCAGCTCAGCCTGGAGCAGCTGCTGGAGCGGGATATGACCATCTATCGCTTTCTGCAGCGCCGCGGCCTGCCGGCGGCCTGTCTCATGGCCGGGGGCTACGGCCCTCATGCCTGGCGGGTCTACGCCCAGTTTCTGGAGCGGGTGCTTCCGGAGCGCCTGGAGGGAGAAAACGATCCGCGATTTTAAGAGCCAAGCTCCCGGCCGATCATGCCTGCGGCTGGGACAGCAAAAGGCGTTTCAGCGCGGTTCGAGCCGGAGGCCGAGGGCTTGCAGCTCGCAGAGAAGGAGATCCACTGCAGCGTCCAGCCCGGCGGCCACTTCCGGGGATAGGGAGAGCCCCGTGGACAGCTCCTGGGGCTCGATGCCGAAAAGCAGTATCCGTTGCGGGAGGGTTCCGGAAAGCTCGGCCACGGCGAAGACGTCGCTCAGACCCAGCTGGTGGGGAGAGATTTTCTGCCTGAAATAGCCGGGGGAGGCGGAGAGGTCGAGCCGCTGCACCTCACCCGGCTGTTGGCCCTTGGATGCCAGGGCATCCATGATGAACAGATGGCTGCGGCCCTCGATGAGGGGCAAAAGATCCAGCCCGCTCGTGCCGCCGTCTACCACCTCCAGGCCCTCCGGAAGGCAGTAGCGCTGCTGCAGCCGCTCCACGGCCCGTACTCCGGCCCCTTCGTCCGAGAGGAGGATGTTTCCCACCCCGAGGACGAGGACGTTGAGGGCTTGCCCCTGATCCATCGCCGCACCGTGCTCCTCAAATCGACGATTCATATCTTTTGCCATTGAGCTTTTCGAAAAGAGCAGCGCAGCCTGCCAGCTGCGCTGCTCTTTTCGCTTTTCATTCCAGATTATGGAGCTTCTTGCGGCCAGCTGGCCGCAAGAAGCTCTATAATGCCTTGACCTGGACTATGTTTTGCCGCTCTTCGTCGTGCATGTGGATGGCGCAGGCCAGGCAGGGGTCGAAGGAGTGCACCGTGCGGAGGACCTCGAGGGGCTTTTCCGGATCGGCGATGGGGTTGCCGATGAGCGATGCCTCGTAGGGACCCAGTGCGTCCTCGGCGTTTCTCGGTCCGGCGTTCCAGGTGGAGGGGACCACGGCCTGGTAGTTGGCGATCTTGCCGTCCCTGATGACCACCCAATGGGACAGGGTGCCGCGCGGGGCCTCATGGAAGCCGAAGCCCTTGATCTCGCCCTTGGGGAACTGCGGCGGATTGAAGACCTCGTAGTCCCCCTTGCCGATGTTGTCCACCAGGGCCTGCCAGAGATCGGACAGGGTGTCGTTGAGCACGGCGCAGCGGACAGCCCGGGCGGCGTGGCGGCCGATGGTGGAGTGAAGGGCGTTCAGCGGTATCTTGGATCCGGCCACTTGGCCGGCAATATCCAGAGCCATCTGGGTATACTTCTTGGTCGGCTCGTGTCCGGCGGCGTACATGCAGAGCACGTTGGCCAGGGGACCCACCTGGGCCGGCTTGCCCTTGAAGGTGGGGGCCTTGACCCAGGAGTACTTCCCGTTGTCCTGGAAGTCGGTGTAGCTGGGCACGGTCTCCTCGAGGTAGGGATGGCGGTCCCAGTCGCCCTCGTACCAGGAGTGGGTAATGGCCTCCTTGACGTTCTCACCGAAGAAGGGGTCCTCGAAGGAGTCGATGGGCTGGAAGCCGCTCAGATCGCCGTTTTCAATAAATCCGCCGGGCAGGAGGAACTTGGAGCCCTGGGTGTCCGTGGGCATATCCGGCACGCTCAGGTAGTTGGTCACCCCGGCGCCGTACTTGGTCCAGTCGGAGTAGAAGGCGCCCACGGCGGCCACATCCACCAGGTAGACCTGCTTGACGAAGTCGTTGATCCCGTCGATGAGAGTCTTGATGTGGTAGAGCTGCTCCATGGTCAGCGGGGCCTGGCTGTTGGGGTCCACGGGGTTGGCCACCCCGCCTACGGCCAGGTTCTGGATGTGCGGCGTCTTGCTTCCCAGCAGTGCCACCACGCGGTTGATCTTGCGCTGGTACTCCAGGGCCTGCAGGTAGTGGGCTGTAGCCAGCAGATTGACTTCCGGGGTGAGCTGCATTGCCGGGTGGCCCCAGTAGCCGCTGCCGAAAACGCCGAGCTGCCCGCTGTTGACAAAGCCCTGCAGCTTTTCCTGCACCCCTTTGAGGTCCCTCTCGCTGTTGCGTGGCCAGTCCGAAAGCTGGCCGGCCAGGCGGGACGCCGCCTTGGGGTTCGCCTTGAGTGCGGAGACGATGTCCACCCAGTCCAGGGCGGAAAGGTGGTAGAAGTGGACGATATGATCGAAGACTCCGTGGGCCGCGATGATCAGATTCCTGATGTGCTGGGCGTTGATGGGGATCTCCAGCCCCAGGGCGTTCTCCACGGCCCGGACCGAGGCAATAGCGTGCACCGTGGTGCACACCCCGCAGATGCGCTGGGTATAGATCCAGGCCTCTCTGGGGTCCAGCCCCTGCAAGATGACTTCTATCCCCCGCCACATCTGTCCGGAAGACCAGGCGTTGCTGACTGAGCCGTTTTCGATCTCGCAATCGATGCGCAGGTGCCCTTCAATCCTGGTGATAGGATCGACCGTGATTCTCTTGGCCATATACTGACTCCTTCGTTGTCTTCATAACTTTAGAGTTCAAAGTTCACAGTTCACGGTTCACAGTTTGTACGCATAGCGCAGAGCGCATGGCGCATAGCGAAGAAGGAAATTTCAGAGTTAAGAAAAAAATCAAGAGATAAGTAAAAAGCATTCTGGGTCGTCTCCCAGGCCGGATCAGGCGGTGCTGCCGCTCCTTTCCGGCAGATGGAGAACCGGGAAGCGCTTGACGATCAACAGGTAGCCCAGGATCTCGATGGCGATGATGCCGAAGGTGATGAGCAGCTCCGCCACCGTGGGGAAGTAGTGCCATCCGTTTCCGGGGTCAAAGCCGGTAATGTAGGCGTTGAACCGGTAGAGCCCAGCGCCGAACAAAATGAGCATGGCTCCCCAGAGCACCTTTTTGGCGTTTCTCCGGTTGGCGGCCGGCAGGAGCCAGATGAGCGCCGCAACCAGCAGCAGGTTCTCCAGCAGGAACATGTTCCCGGTCAGATCTCCCTGAAACATGAGGTGCAATGCGTCCCGGGCGATGATGTCCTGGAAGCGGAACAGCAGAAAGATGCCCACGATCCAGGGTACGATCCCGGAAAGCCTGCGCAGCAGCTTGATCTCCTGGGGATTCTTAAAGGCCACCCCGGAGACCGAGGTCTCGAAGATGACGATGGCGTAGCCCAGAAGAATGGCGGCCACCAGGAAGTAGAAGGGCAGGAGCTTGCTCCAGTAAAGCGGAGAAAGCTTTGATCCGGCCAGGACCATAAGCGACCCCAGGGAGGACTGGTGCATGGTCGGCAGGAGAATGCCCAGGGCGATGAAGAAGAAGAGCATCCTGTTCAGCTTGACCTCCAGATTGGGGATCTTCAGTCTCTTGAGGAAGACCGGCGCGAACTCGATCCAGAGGACCAGGATGTAGGCTGCAATGCAGGCCGCTACCTCGAGCATGGCCGAGTGCACGTTGGCGTGCCAGGGCAGGAATATGTTGTGCATGTTCCAGTAGCGGCCGATGTCGATGAAGATGGAGACCGCGGCCAGGGTGTAGCCGAGCACGCTGGTGAGTATGGCCGGCTTCAAAAGCGGTGAGTACTCGCCCTTGTTGAAGATGTAGATGAGGATGGCCATGGCGTAGCCGCCGCAGGCCAGGGCCGTGCCGACGTTGACGTCGTAGGTGATCCACAGCCCCCAGGGAAAGCCGTCGTTCATCCCGGAAACCGGGCCGAGGCCGTACACGAAACGCTTGACGATGAACAGGAAGGCCAGGAGGAGAACAATTATCCCCAGGATGAAGGGAATGGTGAGCACCCTGCCTCCCAGTGGTCGTGCTTGGGACATAGGTTTTACTCCTTGTCTCTCGGGTTGGTTGCCAATCCCGGGGTTGTATCAGTCATGAACTCCCCGCTTGCGGACGAGGTAGACGAGACCTCCCAGGGCGGCCACGGGCAGGAGCATGTACTTGTAGATGCCTTTGGTCACCGCGTCGAGGTCGCTGACATAGGATTTTTCACGCAATCCTGGAAGACCGAGGAGCTTGAAATCGGTGCCGGACAGGATCATGCACTGCGATCCGCCCAGCTCCTCGGCCCCGTATATGTGATCCAGGTAAGGCTTTACCAAATGGGGCTTTCTGGTACCGGACTCGATGTGGTTGATCGGAAACTCCTCGTACTTCCCGGGCTTGAGGGCCAGCCTGCGAATGGCCTCTTCTTTGAGCAGCTCTACCGGGCCGAAGAGCGAGGCCCCGGTGGGACAGAACTCGCAGCAGGCGGCGTAATGGCCCTGATCGAAGAGATGGTCGCAGAGCTGGCACTTGACGATCTTGGGGAACGGGGAGCTCCATTCGAACTTGGGAACGTTGTAGGGACAGACCACCTGACAGTAGCGGCAGCCGATGCAGGCTGAAGGATCGTAGGTCACGACTCCGGTTTGGGGATCCTTTCGCAGAGCCGAGACCGGACAGGCAGAAGCGCAGGCCGGCTCCAGGCAGTGCATGCATTGCCGTTTGACAAAGGCGAACTCGTCGCCTTTGCGGTGCATCTTGATGATGTTCAGGGTCTTGTCCGAAAGATCGATGGGATTGTCCCAGTAGTTGAAGCGGCCGGCATGCTCCGCCGGCATATTGTTGGCCTTTTTGCAGGCCGTCATGCAGGCCTGGCAGCCGATGCACAGATTGGAATCGTAGAGAATGCCCAGGGCGTTGGAGGGACGGCCCTTGGCGGCAGCTCCGGCATCAGAAGCCGAGCCAGCAGCCAGAAGCACACCGCCGACGGCCGCCCCTTTCAAAAAATTTCGCCGCTTGATGTCCATATGCCTCCCCCTTATTCCTGGCCCTGAGAGTCGTCGGATTTAAGCCGCCTGGCGGCCACTGCGCCGGCTCCTGCAGCTGCGCCTACCGCTGCTCCGGCCAGGGCTGCGGCTCCGGCGGAAACCGAACCGCCCCGCTCGTACCTCACCGAGGCCGGGGTCGCCGCAGGGGTATAGAGGCTCTCCTGGCTCAGATCGGCCTCCACGAACTGGGGAACATGGAAGCCGACGTTGTGCTCGCTGCAGCCGAAGCAGGGATGGCCGGTATTCACCGGCCAGGTGCCTACGTCGTTGAACTGCAGCGTGGAGCAGTTGTTATAGGTCACCGGCCCTTTGCAGCCCAGCTTGTACAGGCAGTAGCCCCTTTGATGTCCTTCATCGCCGAACTCCTCTGCAAAGCGGCCGGCGTCGAAGTGGGGCCTGCGCTCGCAGTTCTCGTGGATGAGGCGGCTGTAAGCGAACTTTGGCCGTCCCAGCTGGTCCAGCTCCGGAAGCTTTTGGTAGGTCAGATAGTAGACCACGGTGGAAAGGAAGTTGTATCCGTTGGGCGGACAGCCCGGTACAGTGAGCACGGTTTTGTCTTGAAGCACCTCCGGCGCCCCCTTGGCTCCGGTGGGATTGGGATTGGAGGACGGAATGCCGCCCCAGGCGGCGCAGGATCCGATGGCGATGATGGCCCCGGCCTTGGCTGCGTACTCGGTGGCGATATCCACGAAGGGACGTCCGGCCACCTTGCAGTAGATGCCACCGTCCTTGGTGGGTATGGAGCCCTCGATGACCAGGACGAACGTGCCGCTGTTCTCTTCGATGGAGTTATGCAGGAACTTCTCCGCCTGGTGTCCGGCGCCGGAGTTCAGGGTTTCGTTGTAGTCCAGGGAGATGAGGTTGAGAAGCAGGTGCTCCAGAGAGGGGTGCGTTGGCCTGAGGAGTGTCTCGGTGCATCCGGTGCAGCCCTGTCCAGAGATCCAGATGACCGGAGGACGCCGGGGGCTGGTTACCGCCCCGGCGATCTTCTCCCCGGCACTGAGCGGCAGCCCCATGCCGGCGGCCAGCACCGTACAGAACTTCAGAAAACTCCGCCGCGATACGCCCCCGGGTAATTGGTTTACATTGTGTCCTGACTGATCCATATGCCCCCTCCTTTCGATAGCGGATTGAACGATTCGGCAAAACGATGCAATGAGACAGAACAACGAGTAGCGGGCCTATTGATGGCCCTGGAAAGATTGATAAAGCTTATACTGTCCAAAGAACTTAGCTTGAGGTATTGAAAAAAGCAATGAGGAATCATATTTTTTATGAAAAATTCACTATATCTCGGCCAATTGCGATCTCTGGCCCCAGAGGAGCTCAGACGCCTGCGCAGCCTTCGGCCACGCTGACTTAATTGTAATTTTATTGAAGGAGAATCAAGGCATCCATCCACCACCTCGCGGATTCAGCGAGGTGGTGAATGGATGCTTGGGGACAAGATTTTTCTCCTCAAAGAGGAGGGAATCCCTGGACATGACTCGGGGGAGGTTGTATAGGGACCGAAATGGAAAGGGAAACGTCCCGCTGAAAGGGGTCTCCACAGACCCGCACCACAAGGCCCATGCTCATCAAGCGTCTACTCATCTTCGGCCCGCTTTTGCTCCTTCTCATCCTGCTGCAGTCCTACTTCTGGGTGCCTACCTACGAGGAGCAGACCCGGGGCAATCCGGAACGGCTCCAGGAGTACATCACCGCCTCCAGCGGCGATGCGAGCCTGCTCAATCCCATCCTCTCCTCGGATTCGGCCAGCAGCGAGATCGAGAACAAGGTTTTCGAAGGCCTTCTGGACCGGGACCGGGATCTCAGCCTGCGGGGCAGGCTGGCCAAAAGCTGGGACCTCTCGGAAGTTGCCTTTATGTATGTGGCGCCCGACACCTCGGATCAGGAAAGCTCCCTGCAGCGGGCTAGATCGGTTTTGCGGCGCATCCGGCGGATCAGGCAGAAAGCCGAAGAGCTTGAGGCAGGGCTGCGGAGCAGTCTGGAGAATATTCGGCATCTGGAGGTTGAAAAGCCGCGCCAGTTTTCCCAGGAGGTCAGTCTCAAAGGTCTGGAGGAGCCGGTTGCGGCGCGGGTCAGCGCCCCGGCCCGGATAAAGCTGCGTCTCGGTCGGGTGGATCAAAAGCTCTTCAGCCGCCTGTGGACCGTTCTCGGCGAGGACCTGTCCCAAGCCTGGAATCCGGAAGCATATGTCCAAGCCGATACCGAGCTTGCTGCGGAGGAGAAAAAGCGCTTGGCTGCCAAGCTGCTTCCGGCCACAGAGCACAACCCGGTTATCGTCTTCCATCTGCGCTCCGGGGTCCACTTCCACGACGGACATCCCTTGGATGCAGGCGACGTCAAGTTTACCTATCAGGCCCTGACCAACCCGGACAATCTTTCGCCGCGGATCGCCGACTTCGAGCCCATCAAGCGGGTGGAGATCCTGGACCGGCTGACGGTCAAGGTGGTTTACGCCCAGCTCTACTCTCCGGCCCTGGCCTCCTGGAGCATGGGCATCCTGCCGGAGCATCTATTGAATGAGCAGGCCCTGCGCCGCGAGGCCAGGGAGCGTGGACGCGACCCGGAGAAGTTCAGCCTGCGGGACAGCCGCTTCAATCGAAATCCAGTGGGCTGCGGGCCTTTCCAGTTCGTTAGCTGGGAATCCGGCCAGCAGATTGTGCTCCATCGGTTTGAGGACTACTGGGAAGGGGCTCCCAACTATAAGCGCTATATCTTCCGGATCATTCCAGATACCCTGACCCAGGAGATGGAGTTCTACGCCGGCACCCTGGACTCCTACTCCGTTCAGCCGCACCAGGTGGAGCGGCTGAAGAACGACGAGCGGTACCAGAGTTTCTCCGGGACCTCGTTCGGGTATACCTACATCGGCTACAATCTCCGCCGCAAGCCGTTCGACGACGTCCGGGTCAGAAGGGCTCTGTCCCTGGCCATCGATGTGGGGCAGATTATCGAGTACGTGCTCTATGGCCAGGGCGAACCCATCACCGGCCCTTTTGTCAAACAGACGGACTACTACAACCATTCCGTCTCTCCCATAGGCTTTGATCCCCAAGCGGCTCTGGATCTGCTCAGCAAGGCCGGATGGAGCCGCAATGAGGCGGGTTGGCTCGAGAAGGACGGAAAAAGGCTGCAGTTCACCCTGATCACCAATACCGGCAATGACATCCGCAAGGCCATTTTGGCCATAGTCCAGGATGCCTGGCGCGAGATCGGAGTGGACGTGCGAACCGACACTTTGGAATGGTCCGTGTTCATTCAGGAACGGGTGAACAAGCTCGATTTCGATGCCATCGTCCTGGGTTGGGTGATGGGCATCGAGCCGGATCTATACCAGATCTGGCACTCCAGCCAGACCGATCCTTACGAGCTGAACTTCGTGGGCTTTGAGAATGAGCGGGCGGATGAGCTCATTTTGAATATCAGACGGGAGTACGATAAACAGCAGCAGGTGGAATACTGCCACCGGCTGCATGAGATCATCGCCAAGCAGCAGCCGTACACCTTTCTCTATGTCGGCAAATGGACCGCGGTTCTGGACAAGCGGATCGTAATCAAGGAGGTGGACGAGGAGGGGGAGGTGGTGTACAAAAAGATCACCCCGACGCCGACGGGGGACTACACCTTCTATTTCAACAAGTGGGTCAAGCTGCCCGAAGCGCCGGACTTCGCCTCCGGAAGGTAAGCTTTGATGCTCGGTTTTATCGGCAGAAGCGTTATCCAAAAAACAGTGACCCTGTTTTTCGTCTCCATCATCTCCTTTCTCATTATCCATTTGGCTCCCGGCAAGCCGAGCCAGATCGATCCGCTCAACCCCAAGTTCACCCCCGAGGTTATGGAGCGTTTCCAGAAGCAGTTTCACCTCGACGAGCCGCTGTATGCGCAGTATTATCTGTTCTATAGGGACTTTCTGACTGGAAAGAGCGTTTCCTGGAAGGATAACCAGTCGGTTTTGGCCAAGATTTGGGACCGCTTCTGCAACAGCCTGCCGCTGTTCATAGTCGGTACCCTCCTAACCTGGACTTTATCCTTCCCTCTTGGTATACATTCGGCCATCGCCAGGGGAGGCTGGTTCGACCGGACGACAACGTTTTTCGCCTATCTCCTGATCTCGATACCGGGCTTTTTCTTTGCCTACGTACTCATCATCCTGGTGGTCAGCTGGCTCCAGGTTCCGGTCATCGGCATGGATACCTTCGGCCTTCGTCCGGACAGCTGGCTCCATGCCTTCATGGACCGCGTGTGGCACGTGCTGCTCCCCGCGGTGCTCGGCGCCTCGGCCGGCATCGCCGTGCTCTCGCGCTATGTGCGCAATCAGATGCTCGAGGTGGAGGGTCAGGACTATATTCGAACTGCCCGGGCCAAAGGGCTGTCCAGCGATCAGGTGCACTACAAGCATGCCCTGCGCAACGCCCTGCTGCCCTTCGTGACCATGTTCGGCCTGATCATCCCCGGGCTCATCGGAGGCTCGGTGATCATCGAAACCATCTTTTCCTGGCCGGGCATAGGGCGCATGGCCTATGAAGCGATTTTGGCCCGGGACTACCCGGTCATTTTGAGCCTGAACTTCATCACTGCTGTCTTGGTGCTGATAGGAACCTTTGTTTCCGATGTGCTGTACATCGTAGCCGACCCGCGCATCAGGCTCTGAGGCTCGAGCAGGAGAGGCAGATTTTTGAGCCGCCGGAGAGCCGGAAAGGCAAGGAGTGAATCCGTGGGACAGACAATCAGATTCGGAATCTCATTGGACTCAGAGCTTCTGGAGAAGTTCGACCGCCTCTGCGAGGAGCGGTGCTACCAGACCCGTTCCGAGGCCATTCGGGATCTGATTCGCAAGGATCTCGTCCAGAAGCAGTGGGAGGATCAAAACGAGGAGGTCACCGGAACGCTCACCCTGGTCTACAACCACCACCAGAGCGATCTGGCCCAGAAGATGACCGAGATCCAGCACCAGGCCCTGGATATCATTATCACCTCGCTCCATGTCCATATCGATGAGCACAACTGTATGGAGGTGCTCGTGCTGCGGGGCCCGGTGAGAAGCATTCGCGAGATCTCCCAGCGTCTGACCTCTACGCGGGGGATCAAGCACGGCAAACTCAGTCTGTCCACCACCGGGAAGGACTTGAGCTGAATGCAGGACGTCCAGAACAGCCCCGCCGGGGTTTCCATCTCCATTGATCGGGTCGGGGTCAAGAACCTCCGCTATCCCCTCGTGGTGCGCAACAAGAATAACGGGGTGCAGCATACCGTGGCCCAGGTGGATCTCTATGTCGATCTGCCCGGATCCTTCAAGGGAACCCATATGAGCCGCTTCATCGAAGCACTCCAGGAGTGGTCCGGCGTTCTGGATTATCACAGCTTCAAGCAGCTTTTGAGCGATGTCCAGGCCAGACTGGAGGCCAGGCGGGCCCATCTGAGCATTGCTTTCCCCTTCTTCATGGAGCAGAGCGCGCCCAAAAGCGGCAGCGTGGCCATGATGGACTACCAGTGCTCCTTTTCCGGGGAGCTGGAGGCAAACAAGCCGCGCATGTTCCTGGACCTCGAGGTGCCGGTGATGACCGTTTGCCCCTGCTCCATGGCCATCAGCGAGCAGGGGGCGCACAGCCAGCGTGCAATGATCCGAATGCGGGTCCGCTTCGACGGCCTCCTCTGGCTGGAAGATCTCATCCATATGGCTCAGGAGTCGGCTTCCTCTCCGGTACACGCCCTTCTCAAGCGCATCGACGAGAAGTTCGTAACCGAAAACGCCTTTGCCAACCCGGCCTTTGTCGAGGACGTGGTGCGCAATGTGGCCGAGAAGCTCAAGAGGCACAAGCAGGTGAAATGGTTCAAGGCGGAGGTGGAGAGCTTCGAGTCGATACACAACCACAATGCCTTCGCCTGCATCGAGATGGCTACCGGCAACTGAGCCCGGCTAAGCCGCCGTACTGTTCAGGGCGGGGGCGGTTCTTTGGCCTGGTGCTTGCATGGTACTTATTGATTTCTCCATACTCAGCGCGGCTTCCAGTCGCGCTGAGTATGGAGATTTTTGGAGGGCCCTGCCGGTACAAGGGCGTATGGAAAACCAGTGAGGGCAATGGCATGAGTCCGCTGGAGCGGCCCGTCACATTCTGTTCATCAAGGTGACGTTCCGTGTCGGATTTCAGGCTAAGAGGAGGATGCAGCACCATGAATACCATTTCCAGTCAGACCGCGTTTCAGAGCTATGCCGCACGGCAGCAGGTCGCGGCGAACAATGTGGCCAACATGAATACCGACGGCTTTGATCCGAGCCGGGTGGGTCTCGAGGAGAGGCCGGAGCGTCAAGGAGTTCAGGTCGCGGATATCCGCGCCTCGGATGAGGCTCAGCCCCAGACAGGCGGGGACAGCCTGGAGTTGAGCCCGGAAGGCGAGCAGGCCGCGCAGGAAAAGGCTCAGAACCGGGAAAGGGACCCCAGCGGTACAGATGTGGCCCAGGAAATGGTCACCATGATGCAGAACAGGGCCACCTATTCGGCCAACGCCGCAGTGGTTCGAACCGAGGAGGAGATGGCTGGAGAGCTGATGAAGACCATGGCCTAAGCCGGGATTTCAGTAAAGGCAGCAGTAAGGCTCGCTCAGGCCGGAAAGGCCGGGACGGGCCTTTTTATTTTTGTTCTTGCTCCTGCCGGGCCAGGCGCAAGGCGTTGAGGACGCCCTGGATGAGCTCTGCGGTGATGCCCCAGATGACCTCCTTTTCCGGGGTATTGTAGATGAACACCTTGTGCTCCAAGCCGGTCCACGGTCCGAGATAGCGCGAAGGAAGCCCCAGCTCCCGGACAGGCAGCAAGGTCACCTCCTGTCCGGATTCGTCCTGGTAGGAGGGCTTGATCTCCAGCCGAAGCCGGTAGACCTGAGGGCTGTTTTGCTCGAACCAGGATACCGGCAGCAAAAAGACTCTTTCCACCTCGCTGGAGTCCAGCTCCAGCTCCTCCAGGCCGTTGATATCCAGAACTGCAGGGAAGCTGTCCACAGTGATGCCCCGCGGCGAAACAAAGGTGTCCAGACGACCGATAACCCGGATCCGCTCCCGGCTTAAACCCAGCTCTTCCTCGGTTTCCCGCAGAGCGGTCTCTTTGCAGCTGGAGTCTGCTTCCGGTTCGTGCTCGCCCCCGGGGAAGCAGATTTCCCCTCCCTGCCTGATGTGCTCGGCCCGCTTCTGAAACAGGAAGTGATACTCTCCGCTGTGCTCCACGAGGGGTATGAGCACGGCCGCATTGAAGAACCTGCCTTTGTCCAGGATGTTGGGATGCTTGGGCAGCAGGGAGGCCAAGAATTCCAGATCCTGTCTGTTCATGGAGACAACCGTTCCCGTTCTTCCGGTTTGAGGAAAAAGGAGTGCTCGCTCCCAGGGAAGGCGCCCTGCTCCACTTCGGACTTGAATCTGCGCACCGCCTCTGCAGTCTCCTCTCCCAGGGCTGCGTACTGCTTGACGAACTTGGGGCGGAATCGATCAAAGAGCCCCAGGAGATCGTGCAGCACCAAAACCTGGCCGTCGCACTCGGGCCCGGCTCCGATCCCGATGGTGGGGATGGGAATTTCCCGGCTTATTCGGGCCGCCACTTCAGAGGGAATCGCCTCCAGGACCAGGCTGAAGCATCCGGCTTCCACCAGGGCGTGGGCATCGGCGATCAGCTGGGTGGCCTTCTCGGCTGTGGTCCCCTGGACCTTGAAGCCGCCCAGCTGGCCGGCGCTCTGCGGCGTGAGCCCCAGATGCCCCTGAACCGGAATCCCGGCTTTGGTGATGGACTGGATCTGGGGAACCACGGAGCTTCCTCCTTCCAGCTTCACCGCTTGGGCCCCGGCCTCCTTGAGAAACCGTCCCGCGTTGGCTACCGCCTGCTCCACGCTTACCTGATAGGACATAAAGGGCAGGTCCCCGATCACGAGGCAGCGGCCGGCACCCCGAACCACGGCCCGGGTGTGGTGGAGCATTTCCTCCATGGTGACGCTCAGGGTGTCTTCGTGCCCCAGAACCACCATGGCCAGGGAGTCGCCCACGAGGATCATATCGATGCCGCAGCTGTCCACAATGCTTGCCGTGGGGTAGTCGTAAGCGGTGAGCATGCTCAGCTTGCGCAGGCTTTTGCTCTGCAGGATATCCGGAATGGTCAGCCTTTGAGCCATGATTGCTCCTTTGATTCAAAGGGATTCTATCATATAAAGGACACTCTGTCTTCAGGGTGCGGTTTATAACCTCACAGCCT
Source organism: uncultured Desulfohalobiaceae bacterium (assembly GCA_964595165.1). Taxonomy (GTDB): domain Bacteria; phylum Desulfobacterota; class Desulfovibrionia; order Desulfovibrionales; family Desulfothermaceae; genus CAZQPF01. Next base: position 24,175 of record CAZQPF010000002.1, on the reverse strand, counting down.
GCTTTATCCCTGCGGCTGGAGATAGGCGGCCTGCAGCGTCCGTATGAGCTGGGTCAGGGTCCAGTTCACCGGCGCTTGGAGCCCCTGCCTTTCCGCATAGTCCACAATAGCCCCGTTAATGGCCTCGATCTCCGTAGGCCGGCGCTGCAGAACGTCCTGGAGCATGGAGGAGGTGTTGGCTGCAGTCTTACCGGCCACCTGGATCACCTCCTCCAGGACGGAGTCTTCAAGATCGATTCCCTGGGCCCTGGCCACGGCCAGCCCTTCCCTTACCGCTGCTACAGCCAGCTGCCTTGCCGAATCGTTCTGCTCGATCCAGCCGTTGGCCGCACCGCTCAGCCCGGTTACGGCGTTGATTCCCACATTGATCAGCAGCTTGCGCCAGATGTGGTGCAGGGTTTGTTCCGTGGCCAGGGCCTCCAGTCCGGAACGGTTGAAGAGTGCGACGATCTCCTGGACCCTTTGCCCCGGCTCCCGGTTTATCTCCCCGACATAGGTCGCCCCGTTTCCGCCATGCCGAATGCGCCCGGGAGCGACAAGAGTGGCACCCTGGGCGGTTATTCCGGCCAGTATCCGCTCCCGAGGCACGGATTGGCCCATACGTTCTATGTTGCCGATGCCGTTTTGCAGGGTCAGATACAGGGTGGAGGGGCTGCACAGCCCGGCTACGGAGGCAAGGGCGGCTTGAGTGGCCTGGGATTTGACGAGCACCAGCACCAGGTCGGGGCTAAAGGGTATCTGTGAGGGCTGGGATACTGCAGGGGGATGCACAGTCTGCACCTCGCCGGATAGCTCCTCCAGGAAAAGGCCCTTTTGGGCAATGGCCTGGATATGTGCCCGGTCAACGGAGAAGAGGACCACCGAAGCGCCCCCGGCATGAAGCCTGGCCCCGAACAGGCTCCCCAAAGCCCCGGCACCGAGGATGAGAACTTTCATGGGTCCTACCCTTATCTCTATTGTCGATTCGGGGTCAACTCCATTACGTCACATTTGACGAAGGCACATCTGATGTAGGGCCAAGAAGTTCGGCGTTGAGCCGGGAGCAAAGATCGTCTGCGGAAAAGGGCAGTTGCTCCTCGTCCAGGCTGTCCGCAGGGACCGCACCCATGAGGGAGTTGGTCAGGAGCGTCAGTTCCAGGCTGCAGAGCTCCCGGGGAAAGACGGCTCGGCGCTCGATGCGGTAGCCTTCCCGGGACAGCATGGCCAGGGCTGCGGACTGAGCGATGCCGGGCAGGACGTGCCTGGAGGCGGGGACGATACAGGCAGGGCCATGGATGAGCAGTAGATTGGCGGAGTTGGTTTCGGAAATCGAGCCGTCCGGATTGAGGATCAGGGCTTCGTCCGCTCCGTGCTCCGCGGCGTAGCGCCTGGCAAGCTCATAGTACAAGTAGTTCAAGGACTTGTGGCTTGCAAGGGGGGTCTGCCTCGGCTCGGGATAGGTCTGCAGGCGCAGGCCGGAGCGGCTCAAAGACTCCAGCCGGTGCTGGTACCTCCTGGCCTGCACCAGGAGGACGTCGTCCACAGGGGCCTGGCTGCGGCTTCCTTTGCAGGCCAGGATCTTGACTGCCGCGGTAGACTGCAAAAGGGAGTTGGCCTCCAGCACCTGGCGGATGATCTCGGCCCAGCTCAAGCTGGGAGGCGGGGAGGGGAAGATCTCCTTCCAGGAAGAGAGAAATCGCTCCAGATGGCGATCCAGGAAAAGGATCTCGCCGCGGACCGCTCTGATGGTTTCGAAAAGCCCCCATCCATACTGGGCTCCAGGGGACAGTGCAGAGACAGCGGCCTCGGAGGCCGGCTTCAGGGTTCCGTTGTGCCAAACCCGGGGCTCGGCGACTCTCCCGTGGGTTCTTGCGGTGAAAATCTCCTGCAGGCTGCGGCCTTTGTGCAGGGTTTCCTGGTACTCCTCCTCAGGATCGGAATCAAATACCACCCCGCCCCCCACCGAGTAGAGGAGCCGATCGTTGATCAGGGTGGCGGTGCGGATGGCGATGGAGAGATCCAGAGTCTCCCGGAAGCCAATATAGCCGATGGATCCAGTGTAAATATGGCGTTGCTGCGGCTCGAGCTCATCAATGATTTCCATGGCCCGCACCTTGGGACAGCCGGTAATAGAGCCTCCGGGGAAGGCGGCCCGGAGGAGATCGACGCTGTCTTTGCCCTGAGCCAGCCTTCCCTGAACAATGGAGACCAGATGGAAAACGTTCTGGTAGGGCTCGATCCGCTTGTGCTCGCTTACTGTGATCGAGCCGGAGCCGCAGACCTTGCCCAGGTCGTTGCGCAGCAGGTCCACGATCATGGACAGCTCCGCGTCGTCCTTGGGGCTGCTCCGCAGCTCCCGGGCCAGCTTCCGGTCGGCCTCTTGCGTCTCGCCCCTGGGCCTGGTTCCCTTTATGGGCCTGGTTTCCACCCGGCTGCCCCGCCTTTGCAGGAAGCGCTCCGGCGAGGTGGAGATGATTTCGTGGTCTCCGGCCTGAATGAACCCGTAAAAAGGAGCCGGGTTGAGGTCGAACAGGCTGCGGAAAAGATCGTACCCTCTGCCGCTAAAGCCGAGCTCGAAGCGCTGCGACATATTGACCTGATAGATGTGTCCAGCCCTGATGTATTCCTTGATGCGCTCTACGGCTGCGGTGTAGGACAGGCGGCTAAAGCCGGAACGCAGCTGGCCGGAAATCTCCGAAGGACGGTTTACAGGAGGCTCGGAGCGGCACAGCTCGCGGAAGTATTCCACTCGGGACTGGGGGTTGCACTCCGGTGCAGGGTCGTTGGCATGAATCGGTACCAAAAGATGGGTTTGACCGCTTAAGCGGTGCTGAGCCACGAGAAATCTCGGGGCGTAGAGGAGGATATGGGGCAGCCGGAGATCGTCGATTGCGGTGCGGGGGAGCCGTTCCAGGCTGTCCTTGAGGTCGTAGGCCAGATAGCCGAAAAGGCCGCAGTCCACTGGAAAAGAGTTGGGCTCCTTTGGCAGGGAAAAGAAGTCGAGAACCGAGCGCAGCCCCTCCCAGGGGCTGCAGCTCAAGGTGTACTGCGCCTCGCCTGCCTGAAGCGAAAGCTCGCGGTCCCTGCCGCGTATGGTCAGCCAGGGCTCCACAGCCAGAAGGTGGTAGGCTGCGCAGTCGGAGTCGGAGCCGCTGAGTAAAGCTACGCTCCCGGTGCGGGAGGCGAACCTGGCTGCGAAATCCGGAAAGGCTTCGCTCAGCTCCAGGGGCTGGCGGTGGATGCGGCTGATGGGTCCCAGCTCCTGAAGAAGCTTATGCATAGAGGCTCTCCGCTGATATCTGGGTTTGCAGAAAGGCCCGGACCATTAAGGATCCGTGCTCGGTGAGAAAGCTCTCCGGATGGAACTGCAGCCCGTAAAGCAGCTTTCGGGGCAGAGAAAGGGCCATGATCACTCCGTCTTCGCTCCAGGCCTCCACTTGTAAAGGGCTTTGCGGTCCCGGCTCTGCCCGCAGGGAATGGTAGCGGGCGGCGCGAAAAGGGCTGGGGAGATTGCGAAACAGGTTCTGTCCCTGGTGATGAACCAGGCTCGTTTTGCCGTGAATCGGGAGCGCGGCCCGCAGCGTTCTTCCACCGAAGAGCTCGTTTAGGCACTGCATACCCAGACAGACGCCGAGAATGGGGATTCGGCCCTGGAAGGCACGGATGGCCGGAATGGAAATACCGCTGCTGGAGGGATCCTTGGGACCGGGGCTGATGAGCAGGTGGCTGGGCCGTGTGGACTTGAGACCGGCAAGATCCACCTCGTCGTTTCTGTAGACAGCGATTTCCTGCACAAAGGGGAGGAAGAGCTGCACCAGGTTGTAGGTGAAGGAGTCGTAATTATCGATAACGGCCAATCGCCTGGACATGATAAGCCTCCTTCAAAAGCGGTCTTTCCGGCTCCAGCTCGGATGTCGCCTCCGGGCAAAAAAAAGACGCCACCCGGAATGAGCCTGGGTGGCGTCTGCCTGACATAGCTCATCAACTAAGCAGCTCTGCTTGCTGACCCCGGCAATATATCCCTCTGCGACAAGCAGTGTCAAGAAATCGATTCCGCCTGAAAGTCCCTGCAATAAAGGGACTTGGCAGGGCTGTCTTGCCATCCGCTGCCAGTTGTAATATATTTTAAAATCATAGACTGGGAAGACGCACCTGCAAAAAGTCCAGCTTAAGGGATCCAGGAGCAAGCTCTTTCTTTTAACACTTTGTTTTTACTGACTTCTGGCCACTGACTTCTGACCACTGCGACTGCAAAACGATTTTTTGCAGTCGCATCTGGGAACCGGGCTCTGGAAAGGGATTGGAACCTCGTATTATGACCCTTGAAGTGGAAATCAAGTTCTACTGCTCCGACTTTCAGCGGCTCAGGCGCAAGCTCGAGGATTTAGGGGCATTTTTCTTGCATAGGAGGTTCGAATCCAATCTGGTCTTTGACACCCCGGATTATAGATTGCGTCAGGAAAATATCTTGCTCCGGCTTCGAAGCACCGGCTCACAGAGCGGTGTTATCTGCCTGAAGAAGCCTACCGCTGATTCCCATCCCGATGACGTCAAGGCCTGGGAGGAGCATGAGACTCCGGTTGAGCGCTGCGATCAGATGCGCGAGCTCCTGAGGTCCTTGGGCTATATTCTGTCCTTTAGCTACGAAAAGGTGCGCGAGGAGTGGGAGCTGGAGGGCTGCCAGGTATGCCTGGATGTCCTGCCCTTTGGGCGATTCGTGGAGATCGAGGGGGAGCGGGAATCTATCCTCGATCTTGCAGAGCGGCTGGAAATCGCGGACTGCCCAAGGACGGCCAAGAATTACCATCAGCTGAACCGGGAGTATCGAGCCCGAAACGGGCTCGGCCCGGAGGATTCCTTTGTTTTTTCCGAGTCGGACAAATCAAACCTGATTGAAAGTTATCCCGGAATTTGCTAGCCTGCAACGAAATAGAGGCTGGATATTCGTGACGGCTGGTCGGGCTTTACAGCTTTCCCAGAAATCTTATTATATCCTATGTACAGAGAATGGCCCTTGAATAAAGGCTCGTATTTTCAAACCAATAAGCCGAGATTCCATATAGCCTGGTCTGGCATGGTTTTAAGGAGTTAAGGCCATGACCACGCCATGGGAAAAACCCGGGCTCGAACCGGATGTCTATACTGAAGAAGAGCTCCAAGAGCCACCGAAGTACAAGGTCCTGCTGCACAACGACGATTACACCACCATGGAGTTTGTGGTGCACGTCCTCAAGTCGGTATTCAGCAAGCAAGAGGGCGAAGCGGTTCAGATCATGCTGACGGTTCATCGTAACGGAATCGGAGTGTGTGGCATCTATACGGCGGAAGTAGCAGAAACAAAAGTGGCCTTGGTGCATAACATGGCCAGAAAGGAAGGATACCCTCTAAAATGCTCTATGGAAGAGGTTTGATATGTTAAGCAGAGATTTAGAGAAAATTTTCGCTCTGGCGGTCCGGGAAGTCAGAGCCAGACATCATGAGTTCCTCACTCTGGAGCACGTACTCTATGCCTTTATCCTGGATAAGAAAGGCAAGAGTCTGCTTCAGAGCTGCGGGGCCAATATAAGCCGGTTGCGCAATCAGCTGGAGCGCTATTTCATCGAACACCTGGAGGTCTACCCCAATGCCCAGACCAAGGAGGTCATTCAGACCCTGAGCGTGCAACGGGTGCTGCAGCGAGCCATTGTCCATGTGCAATCTGCTGAGAAGTCCAAGGTCGAGCTGGGAGATTTCCTGGCCTCGGTCATGGAGGAAGAGGACGCTTATGCGGTGTACTATCTCAAGGCCCAGGGCATAGAACGACTCGACGTTCTGGAACAGATCTCCCATTCCGGCATGGAGGAGCAGCAGAAGGAGCAGGAGGGCTGCAACTCCTGCCAGAAGGATACCAACTCCTATCTGCAAAAATATACCCAGAACCTGGTGGAACGGGCCAGATGCGGCCTGATCGATCCGCTCATAGGGCGGGCCGAGGAGCTGCAGCGGACCGTCCAGATCCTCTCCCGCCGCCGCAAGAACAACCCCCTTTTCGTCGGCGATCCAGGCGTGGGCAAAACCGCCATGGCAGAAGGGCTGGCTCTGCGGATCGCCAAGGGGGAGGTACCGGAGCGATTTCAGCAGACCGAAGTTTTTGCTCTGGATATGGGCTCCCTGTTGGCCGGGACCAAGTTCAGGGGCGATTTTGAATCGCGCCTCAAAGGGATTATCAACGAGCTGAAGAAGATGGGCTCCGACGCCATCCTTTTCATCGACGAGATCCATACCATCGTCGGAGCCGGAGCTACCAGCGGCGGCTCCATGGACGCCTCCAACATCCTCAAGCCCGTCCTGGCGGCAGGCGAGCTGCGCTGCATTGGCTCCACTACCTATGAGGAGTACAAGAATCTCTTTGAAAAGGACCGGGCTTTGTCCCGCCGGTTTCAGAAGATCGAGATCGCCGAGCCCAGTCAGGACGACAGCGTAGCCATTCTGCACGGGCTGCGCCCTTACTACGAGGAGTACCACGGCGTGCAGTACAGCAAGAGCGCCATCAAGGCCGCCGTGGAGCTTACTTCGCGCCATCTTCCGGACAAGTACCTGCCGGACAAGGCCATCGACGTGGTGGACGAAAGCGGCGCTTTGACCGCCCTTAAGGCGGGGAACAAGAAGAAGAAGCGCATAACCCCCAAGGACATCGAGAACATCGTGGCCGGCATGGCCAAGGTCCCCATTCGGCGGGTGAGCAGCTCGGACAGGGAGAAGCTGCAGAATCTGGAAGAGGAGCTCCTCCAGGTCATTTACGGCCAGGATGAAGCCGTGCAGCAGATGTGCCGGGCCATCAAACGGTCCCGGGCCGGATTGCGCGAGGAGAACAAGCCGGTGGGCAACTTCCTGCTCGTTGGGCCCACCGGAGTGGGGAAGACCGAGCTGGCCAGACAGCTGGCCAATATGCTGGGGGTTCACTTCCTCCGCTTCGACATGAGCGAGTACATGGAGCAGCACGCCGTAGCCAGATTGATCGGCGCTCCTCCGGGATATGTCGGTTTCGATCAGGGCGGGCTGCTTACGGACAATATCCGCAAGCACCCTTATTGCGTGCTCCTTCTGGACGAGATCGAGAAGGCCCATCCGGATTTGTTCAATGTCCTGCTCCAGGTCATGGACTACGCCACCCTGACGGACAACACCGGGCGCAAGGCGGATTTCCGAAACGTTATCCTGCTCATGACCTCCAATGTGGGGGCTCGGGAGATCAGTACCCAGAGCATCGGCTTTGGCCGGGATCAGAACGAGAGCAAGGCCCATAAAGGGGTCAAGGCTGCAGAGAAGCACTTCTCCCCCGAGTTCAGAAACCGGCTGGACGGGATCATCCCCTTCAGGTCCCTGAGCGAGCACCTCATGGAGCGCATCGTGGACAAGTATGTCAAGGAGCTCAATGAGCAGCTCCAAGACAAGAAGATAGAGGTGGAGCTAAGCCCCGAGGCCAGGGCCTGGCTAGCCAAGCAGGGTTTTGATGAGGATTACGGGGCCCGTCCCTTGGCCCGCATGATGCAGTCCGAGCTCAAGGACAAGCTCACCGACGAGATACTCTTTGGCCAGCTGAACAAAGGCGGCAAGGTCTACGTCAGTCTCAAGTCCGGACAGGAGGGCGAGAAAGAGCTTGTTCTGGAGTGCGGCGAGGAAGGATGAGATAATCCCCGCCGGAGCTGCAAGCTTTTTGGTGGACAGTCTAAAAAAGCCTGTCCGGCCTGGCCGGACAGGCTTTTTTTATGAGGCTGTGGTGTAGGGGGCCGGTGCCTCGGAGCCCATCTGCTCTCTGGCCAGCTCCATGCCCAGATACAGGGCGTTTTGGTTCATCTCGAAGAATCGCTCCGGAACCCTCTGCCGGATGACGTTCAGCAGGGAGTCGGGTTTGACGATTTCGGTCAGGGCCTGCAGGGCTCCGAGCATGCAGATGTTGAGCACTATGGTTTTGCCGATTCTCTCCTGGACGGATCTGTATAGCGGCAGATTGAACTTTCTGGCGTCCGCCTTGTGCTGGGAGTGGACCAGGAAGCTGTCCGTGATGAGCAGCCCTCCGGGCCGGATGATGGAGTAGTAGCTGGTGTAGGCCTCCTGAGTGAGGCAGACCAGGATGTTGGGTTGGGTGACCTTGGGAAAGTTGATCTCCGAATCCGAGATGATGACGTCGGATCTGGTAACCCCTCCCCTGGCCGCCGCCCCGTAGGTTTGGGACTGAATGGCGTTGAGCCCCTCCTGGATGACCGCGGCTTCGGCCAGAATGATGGCCGCGGTGATCAGTCCCTGGCCGCCGGATCCGGAAAAGACAAGTCTGCATCGTTCCATGACCGCTATCCTCTCTGGGCCTTGATGATGCTCTCTTCGTAGGCGGCACAGTATTCAGGCGCTTGGCGCTCCAGAAATATGCCGCGCTCTATGAGCTCCTCGTTTTCCTGCTTCGCCTTGGAACCGATGGGCGTGGTGTTCTCCTTGAAGAACTCCAGCATGTTGCTGGCGTCCCCGAGGCGGTTCCTCCGTCCGAAATGGGTCGGGCACTGGGAGAGGATCTCGACCACGGAAAAGCCCTTATGCTGGAGCGCCTTGGAGATGTACTTGGTGATCTCCTGGGGGTGGTAGGCCGTGGTTCGGGCCACAAAGGTTGCCCCGGAGGCCAGGGAGAGATTGACCACGTCAAAGGGAGGGTCGATGGTCTCAAAGGGCGCAGTGGTGGCTTTGATGCCGGTTCCCGAGGCCGGGGAGTACTGCCCCCCGGTCATGCCGTAGATCCGGTTGTTCATGATGATGGCCGTGATGTCTATGTTGCGGCGGCAGGCGTGGATGAAGTGATTGCCGCCAATGGCCAGCGCGTCTCCGTCGCCCATGGGAACCATGACGGTGAGATTGGGCTGGCTCATCTTCACCCCGGTGGCAAAGGCCAATGCCCGGCCATGCAGGGTGTGCAGGGAATGGAAGTCTACATACCCCGAGATCCGGGAGGAGCAGCCGATCCCGGAAACCATGACGATCTCCCGCTTTTTTAGCCCCAGCTCCTCCACGGAGCGCAGCATGTTGTTCAATACGGTGCCGTGACCGCACCCCGGACACCAGATGTGGGGGAAAAAACGCTCTCGGATGTAATCTTTGGCGGACATGACTAGACTCCTCGTCCCTGGATCAAGCGCAGGATGTTGCGAATATCGGTCGGAGTGATGAACTCTCCGTCGACGCGGTTGGCCAGGAAGACCCGGTCCGGGCTGTGCACCGCCTTTTTTACCTCATGCAGCACCTGTCCCATGTTCATCTCCACCACCAGAATATAGTGGGCCTGCCTGCATCTGGCCCGGACGAGCTCGGAGGGAAAGGGCCACAGGGTCTGCAGCTCCAGAAGGCCGATGCGCTCCCCCCGGCTGCGTCTGTTCTTCACCACATGCAAGGCCGTGCGAGCGGTGGATCCGTAGGAGATGAGCACTGTGTCCGCGTCCTCCAGGAAATGCTCTTTGTGCCTGGTTATCTGGTCGGCGTAGTTTTCGATCTTGTCCACCAGATGGTGGATCAGGGAGTGAATCACCTTGGGATCGCTGGTGGGGAAGCCCCACATATCATGGAACAGCCCCGTGACATTGTAGCGGTGCTTGCCACCGAAGTCGGACATGGGGAGCCGTCCGTCCTCCCGGGGGAGATAGGGGTGGTAGTCCACGCCTTCGGGAACCGAGGTGCGCAGGCGTTGGATGACCGGTATCTCGCCGCGATCGGGGAGGGTGACCCGTTCCCGGGTATGCCCGGAGATCTCGTCCATGAGCAGAATGACCGGCGTACGGTAGGTCTCGGCCAGATTGAAGGCATCCACGGTGATCTTGAAGAGGTCCTGATGGTTGGAAGCGGTGAGGGCGATGATGGCATGGTCTCCGTGGGTGCCCCAGCGGGCCTGATAGACGTCGCCCTGGCTGCCGTGTGTCGGAAGCCCGGTGGAGGGTCCTCCCCGCTGCACATCAACGATGACGCAGGGTATCTCGGCCATGATGGCGAAGCCTAGAGCCTCCTGCATAAGGGAGAACCCCGGGCCGCTGGTGGCGGTCATCACCTTGTGTCCGGTGAGCGAGGCGCCGATAATGGCGCACAGAGAAGAGATCTCGTCCTCCATCTGCAAAAACCTGCCGCCGATGCCGGGTAGCCTGGAGGACATGTGCTCGGCGATCTCCGAGGAGGGAGTGATGGGGTATCCGGCAAAGAAGTCCAGGCCTGCGTATAGGGCGGCTTCGACGCAGACCTCGTTACCCTGAATGAATTTGATGTTCTGGCTCATCTTCCTCTTGCTCCAGTTTGATTTCCAAGGCCAGATCCGGGCAGCGCCGCTCGCAGAGCTTGCAGCCTATGCAATCCTCGGGGCGCGCTGCAACGGCCTTTTCTTCCGCATCGATCTCGAGCACGGATTTGGGGCAGAAATGGGCGCAGATGCCGCATCCCTTGCACCAGGGCCGGTTGATGATATGCTCCTTCACTTTTCGCTTAGCCATTGCGCACTCTCCGGGTCGGGATTCCGTGGACCGCTAACGGTTTGGCTCAGCCGCAGCGATTAGCCATGGGCTGATACGTTCTGCTGGGATCTGCCTTCTCGGGGATCAAGGCCACTATCGGGAGGGTCCGCCTGTTCCGCGGGGTCTAGGCTGTTGTCTCTTTATACCCTGATGGCCTTACTGATCTCGAATTGGATCATGCTTCCCAACAAGAGGTCTCAGCGGTAATACAACTTTGCAGCCTTGTCCAGTCAGATTTGCCAGCGGCAAATCTGAGGTATTGGCAATTTAAGGACGAAAAGGAAGATTAATTCTTTTCGACAACTTGATTGAACCCGGCACTCAGTTTGCCCAGTCTCAGCTCGAGCTTGAACAAGAGCTACTACTGACGTGTATATCACCTTTGGAAGAAGGTTGCATTCAATCTGCGGGCCGGCTGACCGGCTCTCATTTCTGCATGATGGTTCATACGAGGAAGGCGCGATCCACGGAGCTCAGCCGGGAAGAATGCTGACGATACGGGGCTGGAAGGAGGGATGGTTCCGGGTGCGGCGTTTAGTGTAGACACGTATGCCGATAAAGGAAAAAATCACGAACAGAAAGCTCATTGCGGCCGAGGAGGCGTCCGCATTGTTCAGCGGATTGAGCCAGTTGCCGATGAAGGCTCCGGCCAGAAGCCCGAGCAGGGGGATGATGTACAGAACGAGCATGGCCTTGCCTTGCGACTCCTGCTCGAAAGCCACCTCCACGGTTTGACCGCTCCGAGCCCCAACCTGGTTGCTGGTCTCGATGATCATATGCTCCCCGCCGAATGGATGGCAGAAGCTCTTGTGGGAGCAGGTATCGCAGGAAGAATGCTTGGCAATCTTCACCTTGGCCCGGTCATCCGGGAGAAGCTGAACCACTTCGCCCTGTTCCGTGGGACTATTCAGCGGCATGTTCCGTTTCAGCGGCTTCCGGCACGGCCTCCTGCGTTTCTGGATGCAGGATGACCATGGAGCCGGTGGGGCATTTTTCGATGCACACGTACTGGCCGGTGCATTTGTCCGGATCCACGTAGGCCAGCCTGTTGACCATCTGGACAGCGGACTCGGGGCAGTTTTTCTGGCACTGGCCGCAGGCGATGCAGCCTACGCTGCAGACCTGCTTGACGGTTTTTCCGGCATCCTCGGAGCTGCAGAGATTGGCTACCTTTTGGGATACCGGGATGAGGCGGGGCAGATTGCGGGGGCACACCTCGACGCAGTTGCCGCAGCCGGTGCACAGCGACTCGTTGACTATGGGCAGGCCGTTTTCGCTCATGGAAAGAGCGTCAAAGGGGCAGGCCCGAACGCAGGTGGCCAGTCCGACACAGCCGTAGCTGCAGGCCTTGTCCCCGCCGGTGGCAGCTATAGCAGCGCGGCAATCCTGGGCCCCGGAGTATTCGAAGTTGCGCACTGCCTTGACGTTGTCTCCCTGACAGAAGATCCGGGCTACCTTCCGCTCCCCCAGCTCGGCCGAGACCCCGAGGATGGAGCACACATTCTCAGTAACGTCCGATCCGCCGGCCACGCAGAGGTTGGGGGAGACGCTGGAGTTGATTATGGCCTCGGCGTAGTCGTTGCAGCCGGCATAGCCGCAACCGCCGCAATTGGCTCCGGGAAGGGCGTCGTTGATGGCTTCGATGCGCGGGTCGACGTAGACATAGAACACCTTGGCCGCCAGGCCCAGGATGAAGCTCAAGACAATTCCCAGTGCCGCCATAGCGCCGACAGCGCTTAAGATCGAGCTCAACATACCTTATCAGCTCCTTCTTGGCCTGGAGTTACTGCCCAAGACCGATAAATCCGTAAAAGCAAAGGGCCATGATGCCTGCGGTGACCAGGGCGGCGGGAAAGCCCTGCATCATGGTTGGGACCCGGCCCAGGGCGAAACGCTCCCGGATGCCTCCCAGAACGATGAGGGCCAGGCAGAAGCCCAAGGCCGCGGAAAAAGCATAGATCACGGTATCCAGAAAGGAGTGCTCCTCCTGTATATTGAGCACGGCCACGCCGAAAATCATACAGTTGGTGGTGATCAGAGGCAAGTAGATGCCCAGGGCCCGGTACAGGGCGGGTGCGGTCTTCTGCATAACGATCTCCACAAGCTGCACCAGGGAGGCGATCACCAGGATGAAGGAAACGGTACGCAGGTACTCCAGCTGGAGCGGAACCAGGAGGAAATGGTACACATTCCAGGTGATGGCGCTGGCCAGAACGCAGACGAAAAGGGCCGCCCCGGACATGCCGAAGGAGCTGCTCAGGTTGGAAGAAACTCCGACAAAGGGGCACAATCCGAGAAATCGGATCAGGAGAACGTTGTTGGCGAAGATGGCTGTGACCATCATCAAAAGGTAGTCGCCCATGGCCTCTTCCTCAATGGGTTGAGATTAGCAGGTTTCCTGGGGCTTTTCCAGCTTGGCCGAAACAAAGTTCATCAAGGCCAGGAGCAGGCCGAGACAGATGAAGGCCCCCGGAGGCCGCTGCAGGAGCTCAAAGCCGAGATAGGCCGAGGGCATTACCTGCAGCCCGAACCAGGTTCCGGCGCCGATGATCTCCCGGATGCTGGCCAGAAGGCAGAGGGATATGGTGAATCCAAGCCCCATGCCCAGTCCGTCGGCAATGGCCAGATGAACCGGGTTCTTGCGGGCAAAGGCCTCGGACCGGCCCAGGATGAGGCAGTTGACCACAATGAGTGGGATCCAGATGCCCAGCACCTCATACAGGGTATAGAAGTAAGCCTCCATGGTCAGCTCCACAATGGTTACCGCCGAGGCGATAATGACAATGAACACCGGCACCCTGATCTTGTTCGGTATGTAGTCGCGAAAGGTGGAGACCAGAGTGTTGGCCACCATGAGCACGAAGATGACCCCGCAGCCAAGGCCGAGAGCGCTGCTCACGCTGGCTGTTACCGCCAAAACCGGACACAGCCCCAGAACGAAACGAAAAGGAGGCACCTCCTTCCATAGGCCCTTGCTGAATTCTTGGAAGAACGTGGACATGGCGCTATCTCCTCCGTGGCTCTCTAGCTAATGATTACAGGATCTTGTCCTGGTTTTCCTGGTAGATGTTTATGGCGTTGTGTACCGCCTTCATCACCCCGTGCGAGGTGTAGGTGGCGCTGGTCACTGCGTCCAAACCTCCGCCGGGTGCGAAGTTGGAGCTCAAGGGCTGGTTCTGGAACTGGCCCATGAACTCCTGGCTGTTGAAGGCCTTGGTTCCCACCCCCGGGGTTTCCGAATGGGTGGTGACAGCGATGCCTACGACCGTCTGCTCTTGGCTGTCAATGGCCACCATGACCCCGATATCGCCTTCATAGCCGCCTCCGTAGGCCTCCAGGGCGACGGCCTGCAGCTTGCCGTCCTTTTTGGCCAAGAACACGGTCCTTTCGATGGGGGCTCCCCGCTGGTCCTTGCCAATGACCACGGAGATCCTGTCTTTTACCGGGTCGTTGGTGTAGTCCACGGTGAGGGCTTTGCGCAGGGCCGGCGCCTTGATGTTCTTGATTCTCTGGTACTCGATCTGATCCTCGGTAGCAATCTTGACCAGCGAGAGCAGTCCGCCCCAGATGCCGGTTACAATGGTCAGCACCAGCACCATCTTGAAAATTTCCCTTGCAGTCACGGCTTAGTTACCTCCCATAGACCTCGGGTGCGATTTTATCCAGAAAGGGCGTCGCGAGGCTGAGTATGAAGATCGCATAGTAGGCGCCGAAGGCCCAGGCGCCCCACATGCGGAGAATGGCCGTCAGAATGCCGGCTGCGAGGCCGAAGAGTATCATCCCCTGGGGGGTGACCGGGGAGGAGGGGAGGTCCGTGGCCAGGAAGAAGGCGCCGATCATGGTTCCGCCGGCAAAGAGATGGAACAGCGGGTCGGCGTAAGGGCCGTCTCCGAGAAGCCAGAAAAGTCCGGTAAAGATGAACACCCCGAGGAGATAGCTGACCGGGATGCGCCAGTTGACTGTCTTGCGCCACAAGAGATAGCCGCCCCCTATAAGGAGCATGAGCGAGGAGACCTGGCCGATGAAACCGGCTGTGCGTCCCAGGAAGAGATCGGCGTGGGAAAAGTACTGGGCGGCGAAGCTCGGCCCCTGCTCCTTGAGCACTTCCATGGGCGCGGCGGTGGTTGCCGGGTCGCTTCCGGGCACGGTCCACTGCGACATGTAGTCCGGAAAAGACATCTGAAGCACCACCCAGGCCACCAGAACCGGGTTGAAAGGGTTGCTCCCGAAGCCTCCGTAGACCTCCTTGCCCAGAATGACCATCAGCAAGGTCCCGACGAGAATGATCCACCAAGGAATGGTCGGCGGGAGGACCATGGCCAGGATGAGCCCGCTAGTGGCTGCGCTGAGATCGTGGTACGTCAGCTCCTTGTCGGTCAGCTTCTGGGTCAGGGCTTCCCAGGCTACGGCGGAGATAACTGCGATCAGGGCTACTCGGAGAACGTCGAGACCGAAAATGTAGAGGCCGAAAAGCACGGCCGGAGCGAGGGCGATCAGGAAATCGCGCATGATTCCGGCGACGCTGTTTTCGCTGTGTACGTGAGGCCAGGAAGATACGACCAGTCTCAGATCATTCATATGCCTCGCTCCTTTGCGACGAAATCACTGATTTGCCCAGCTGGATCCATTGGACCATGGGAATGTTCGAGGGGCAGACATAGGCACAGCAGCCGCACTCGATGCAGCTGAAAATATCGTTGCTAGCCGCCAGATCGAAGTGGCCTCCTTCGGAAAATCCGGAAAGGAGGAAAGGCATAAGCCGCATGGGGCAGACCTGAACACAGAAGCCGCATTTGATGCAAGTGACCGGTTGCGGAGTACGAACGTTCCCTCTGCTCTGCACGAAGAGCTGATTGACTTCCTTGGTTACCGGGAGGTCCAGACTGTGCACGGCCATGCCGGAGAGCGGGCCGCCGAGAATGAGCTTGCCGATGGAGTCGGTGTCGATGCCTACATAGCTCAGCACCTCGCGAAAAGAGGTGCCTAGCCTGACGCGGAGATTCCGGGGTGAGTCCACTCCGGAGCCGGCTACAGTGAGGCATTTGTCCAGGTAGGGCTCGTTGTGCAGTACCGCCCTGGCTGCGGCATAAGCGGTTTCAACATCCATAATGCAAATGCCTATATCCTCGGGGGAGGATTCCACAGGGTACTCCTGCTGCTTGATGGCTGAAACAAGGAGCTGGTTGCGGTATTGCGGGTGTTTTCCGGCCAGAGGTCTGAGGTGGACCGAATCGGGGAGAGCCTCTTGCAGGGCCTCAAGCTTGGGCAGGGCTTCAGCGTATACTGCCACATAAGCCTCCTCGGCCCAGGTGAGCTCTTTCAGGATGGTGACCCCTTGGGCGATGTCCTCGGCATTTTCCTGCATCAGCGCAGCTTTGGAGCCGTCCAGAAAGAACTCTTCCAATCCGTTGACGATCAGGGTCTGAATCCTTTGCCTTTGGGATCGCTGGATCTTTTCCAGAACCGGCATCGATTCCCGGTCACCGTCGACCAGCCCGGAAAAGAGGATTTTGCCCATGGCCTGCTTGCCCTGCATATACTCGGCAGCAGGTGTGTCATCTCCCTCCGCCTCTATGGTGATCGCCGGAACCTTTTCTCCGCTGAAATGGGTAAAGCTTTTGTTCACCTCAGCGACCTTGCCGGAAAGCGAGGCGTGTATGGTGGCAACGTGGGTCTCTCCAAGAAGGGAGCCACGTTTGATTTGGGCGCCTTTTTTGACCAATGGGTCGCAGGACGACCCGACGTGCTGCTTGAGAGGAATGGTAATCTGTTCTGGCGGGGGCATGATTTCCAGAGGCTTGATCTCTTCTGCGGATTCGGGGACCGGGAGCTTGAGTCCTCCTGAAAAGCTGGCTGCTCTCATAGCATCTCTCTTTCTGGCTGGGCTATGGTTTAGGGCTGCACATCATCGGCTCTGGAACATAAAATTCCTTTAATTGTGAAAATTTAGACAAGCTTTATTTGTTTCGTCCTGCCTTGTCAAGGGGAATTTTGCTCTAGCAAGCTGTCATCCCTTGTCATTGCTGGCATCGCTCCTTTTGCCAAGTCAGCGTGGCCTCTGGCCACGCCGACTTGGCAAAAAAGCCTGTTCCTTCATTGACAAAGCAGGAGCCCTTGGATAGGTTGCTGACAATGAAAATCGAGTTTTGTTATTGATTGTAAACGCTGTTTACTGGGCGTTAAGATACTGAAGCTGGAGGGTTAAAGCTGTCGAACAGAGGATTGTCTTTTGAGGGCATTAAGCATCCTGTTCGGCCCAGGATTCTGACTGTCGAGGAAGTAAGTGGCATGGCGCAAAACCCAATTCCGGCCGGAGCTAAATCGCGACTTCATCTTGTCGAAGTGGGACCCCGGGACGGGTTTCAGTCTTTAGGGCGGCCTATTGAAACGCGGGATAAGCTGGAAGCTATCGAGCATCTCCTGGAGGCCGGCATAACCGAGATTCAAGCCTGCTCCTTCGTCCACCCAGGCAAGGTGCCCCAGATGGCGGATGCGGAAGATCTGGTCAGCCGGCTCCCGGCCAGAGATTCGGTTCGCTACACCTGCCTTGCGCTCAACGAAACAGGCCTGGAGCGGGCCCGGTCCTGCGGCCTCACCCATGTGGAAGTCTCGGTTTCCTGCAGCGACTCCCACGGCCGCCGCAATGCCGGAGTTCCTCTCGCCGAGGCCCAAAAGCTGGCTCCCAGAATGCTCCGCCTCGCCAGCCGGTATGGCATCTCCCCCCATGCCAGCCTGCAGTGCGCTTTCGGCTGTGTCTTCGAGGGAGCCATTCCGGTGCAGCGGGTACTGGATATGGCCAAGTCCTGTCTCGATGCCGGGGCTGGACACGTGGTCCTGGCCGATACCACCGGCCTGGCAACCCCGGCCTCGGTGCACCATAGGCTGGAAAGGCTCGTTCCCGAAGTCGGAGCAGAATCCCTGGGGCTTCATTTCCACGACACCCGGGGCCTTGGCCTGGTCAATCTGTTCCACGCCCTGGATTTCGGCATCAACCGCTTTGATACGGCCGTCGGCGGTATGGGGGGCTGCCCTTTCATCCCGGATGCCGCAGGCAACATCCCCACCGAAGACACCGCTTTCCTGATCCAGAGTCTGGGAATCGCCACCGGTATCGATATCCACAAGCTCATGGACTGCACCAACAGGTTGGAAACCCTTTTGGGGATCCGGCTTCCGGCCAAGATCAGACCGGATACCTTGCACTACGAGGCCGTCCACTTTGAGGCTCAGCATGAATAACTTACGGGTTCAAAGCTCCAGGTTCACTGTTCACAGTTATAAAATAAAATCAATAAGATAGCATAAAAAAAGTTGTTCTCTACTCGGCCCTCAATTATCGTCAACAAAAACAACGAGCTAGGTAAGAACTTTTGACTGTCGAGATGCATAAGGAGGGGCAGCATGGATTTTGATCTAAGCAAAGAGCAGGAAATGATTCGCAAGGAGGTCCGTAAGTTCGCACGGAGCGAGATCGCTCCCATTGCCGCCGAGCTGGACGAGACGGAAACCTTTTCCGTGGAGCTGACCAAGAAGATGGGCGAGATCGGCCTTTTCGGTATGTTTGTCTCCGAAGACTACGAAGGCCAGGGGATGGACTACCTTTCCTACATCATCGCCGTGGAAGAGCTGTCCAGAGTGGACGGCTCCCAGGCGGCAACCATCGCAGCCGGAAACTCCCTGGGCATCGGCCCGCTGTATTACTTCGGCTCCGAGGAGCAAAAAAAGAAGTTCCTGCCCAAGCTCTGCAACGGCGAAGGGCTGTGGGGGTTTGGACTGACCGAGCCCACGGCCGGCTCCGATGCCGGAGGCAGTCAAACCACGGCTGTTCAGGACGGAGACGAGTGGGTGATCAACGGATCCAAGATCTTTATCACCAATGCGGCCTGCGAGCTCTCCCTCGGGGTGACCGTGCAGGCGATCACCGGGAAAAGGGAAAGCGGCAAGCCGGAGTACACCTGCTTCATCGTGGAGCACGGCACTCCCGGGTTCAAGGCCGTGCCCATGCATAAGAAGATGATGTGGCGCGCCTCGAACACGGCCGAGCTCTACTTTGACAACGTTCGGGTCCCCAAGGAGAATATCCTCGGACAGAGAGGAGACGGGTTCCATCAGATGCTCCAGACTCTGGACGGAGGAAGACTGTCCATTGCGGCCATGGGGCTCGGAGGTGCCCAAGGGGCCTACGATCAGGCCCTGGACTACGCCAAAAAACGCGTGCAGTTTGGACAGCCCATCAGCAAGTTCCAGGCTGTCGGTTTCAAGCTGGCCGACAGCGCTACGGAGATCGAGTGCGGCCGAAATCTGCTCTACAAGGCCTGCTGGCTGCGCAACAAGAACCGGGCTTTCGGCAAGGAGGCGGCTATGGCCAAGCTTTATTGCTCCGAGCTCTTCGGACGCGTAGCCGACCGCGCTGTTCAGATCCACGGAGGATATGGCCTGATGAAGGATTATGCAGTGGAGCGGTTTTATCGGGATCAGAAGATCTTGGATATAGGCGAGGGCACCTCTGAGGTGCAACGGATAGTCATTTCCAGATACATCGGTTGCTAGGTCGAGCTTATTCCCCGCTCCGCTGACATCCTGTGCCTGCTTTTGCACCGGGCGCTTGGTCAGCTGGGAGGGTGAAGCGGACAATGTTTAATATGCCACTCTAAATGTAAGGAGGGGAGGAGACTTATGCCAATGGACATCCAGATCGGTCAGACGAGAATCGGGGATGTGGTGGACCACAATGCGCAGGAGCTCAAGGATCATATCGCTCTGGCCTATTATGAGTACGGGTATAAGGATACCTTCGAGGAGTTCCGGGACAAATGCAACCAGGTGGCCAAGGGCCTGATGGCTCTCGGCGTTGAGCGCCACGATCATATTGCCATGTGGGCCAACAATGTTCCGGAATGGGTATACACTCAGTTCGGCAGCGCCAAGATGGGCGCGGTGATGGTCACGGTGAACACCAACTTCCGGGCCTACGAGCTGGAGTATCTTCTCAAGCAATCCGATTCCACCACCCTCATCCTCACCGGTGGGGTGCGGAGCCCGGACGAGTATATCCAGGTGGTCTACCAGGTTTGTCCGGAGCTCAAGGATTGCAAGCCTGGAGAGCTCAATGTGGAGAAGCTTCCCTATCTGAAGAACGTGGTCTGCCTGGATAAGGAGCGTCATCCAGGGATGTTCACCTGGGACGATGTGATGGAGATGGGGCGCCGAGTCTCGGACGAGGAGCTCAAGGGACGCTCAGACAGCCTGGATGCGGACGACGTGATCATGATGCAGTACACCTCGGGAACCACCGGCTATCCCAAAGGCGTGATGCTCACCCACAGCAATCTCCTGGGCAATGCCAGGAGCATGGCCGAGATCATGGATCTTTCCCCCAAGGACACCCTCTGCATCCCGGTCCCCTTTTTCCATTGCTTCGGATGTGTTATAGGAACCATGTGCTGCACTGTATCCGGGGCGGCCATGGCTCCGATTACCTCTTTCAAGCCGGACGTGGTCATGGAGGCCATCCATCACCTCGGCTGCACCGCGGTCCACGGCGTACCCACCATGTTCATCGCCGAGCTGGAGGAGATGGAAAACAAGGATTACGATACCACGCCGCTGCGCACAGGGGTCATGGCCGGCTCCACCTGTCCCATCGAAGTGATGAAGGGAGTGATCAACAAGATGGGAGCCGAGGAGCTGACCATTGTCTACGGGCAGACCGAAGCCTCGCCGGGGATCACCCAGACGCGGCGGGAGGACTCCCTGGACGTGCGCACCGAGACCGTGGGACGGGCCCTGCCCAACGTGGAGGTCAAGATCGTTGATCCGGACACCAACGAGGAGCTCCCTCTGGGCATGACCGGGGAGTTGTGCAGCCGGGGCTATCATATTATGAAGGGATACTATAAAATGGAGGATAAGACCAGGGAGGCCATCGACGAGCAGGGCTGGCTCCACACCGGCGACTTGGCCACCATGGACGAGCAGGGAAACTGCCGCATCGTAGGACGGCTCAAGGACATGATCATCCGCGGCGGGGAGAACATCTACCCCCGGGAAATCGAAGAGTTCCTCTACACCCATCCCAAAGTGAAAGACGCCCAGGTGGTAGGGATCAAGAGCGAGAAGTACGGCGAGGAAGTGGCCGCCTTCATCCAGCTCAAAGCCGGAGAGGAAGCCACCCAGGAAGAGATCAAGCAGTTTGCCAAGGATCGGATCGCCTATCACAAGATCCCCAAGTTCATCTTTTTTGTCGACGATTTTCCCACCACGGCCAGCGGAAAGATCCAGAAGTACAAGCTGCGGGAGATGGCTTCCGAAGAAATCGACACCGATTAAGGGGGAGAGCATGAACGAGCCACTGCTTCGCGTGGAGGAGGAGAGCGGAGTCGCGCTTCTCACGCTCAACCGTCCGGATGTGATGAACTCGCTCAACTTCGATCTTCTGAGCGGGCTCAAGGAGCAGATTGACGGGCTGCGCTTCAACAAGGACGTCCGGGTGGTCCTCATCACCGGGGCCGGGGAGAAGGCCTTCTGCGCCGGCGCGGACCTCAAGGAACGGGCCACCCTGGACGAGCTGCAGGTCAAGCAGTTCATCTACACCATCCGCAACCTGTTCACCGAGATCGAGCAGCTGAATAAGCCGGTCATTGCAGCGGTGAACGGGGTGGCCCTCGGCGGGGGAACGGAGCTCGCCCTGGCCTGCGACATCCGGCTGGCCTCGGAAAACGCTTCCCTGGGGCTCACCGAGACCAAGCTGGCCATCATTCCCGGTGCCGGGGGAACACAGAGGCTGCCCCGGCTCATCGGGCGGGCCAAGGCCAAGGAGCTCATATTCACCGGACGCCGTGTCAATGCTCAGGAGGCCCTGGAGATCGGCTTGGTGAACAAGGTCTGCCCTGCGGAACGTTTGCTGGAGGAGGCCCGGGAGATGGCGGCCATGATCACCGAGAACGGCCCCATAGCTCTGGAGCAGGCCAAGTATGCCATCAATCAGGGCCTGGAGGCCGATATCAATACCGGATTGGCCATCGAGTCCAACGCTTACTGGATAACCATTCCTACGGAGGATCGGACCGAGGGGCTCAAGGCCTTTCGGGAGAAACGCAAGCCGCAGTACAAAGGCAAATGAGGCAAAGGGACCAGGCGAACCGCGACAGGAAAAGAGGGTATTAATGAGCGACAATAAGGCGGAAAATCGAAAGACTTGGGAGAACGAGGAGAAAAAGCTGGACGAGCTCGTTCAGCAGGCCGTATGGCCGGGCGGGGACAAAGCGGTGGAACGCCTGGCCAAGCAGGGCAAGCGGCCGGTGAGGGACCTCATCCAATACCTCATCGACCCGGGGACCACCTTCTACGAGCTGAGCCGCATCGCCGGTTTCGGGATGAACTACCCGGATACCGAGGATGTGCCCTGTGCCGGTCTCGTGGCCGGGCTGGGCAAGATCCACGGAAACTGGACCATGATTGTGGCCAACGACAGCCGGGTCAAGGCCGGCACCTACTTCCCCATCACCTTGAAAAAGCATATGCGGGCCCAGTTCATCGCCGAGCAGTGCGGGATCAACTGTGTCTATATCGCCGATTCCGGCGGGGCCTATCTTCCCATGCAGGCGGATGTGTTCCCGGATGATCAGCATTTCGGATCCATGTTCTACAACATGGCCCGGATGTCGGCCAAGGGGCTGAAGCAGATAACCCTGAGCACCGGAGGCAACACAGCCGGTGGGGCCTATATCGTGTTTATGGCCTGTCAGGCGGTGATGATCGACAAGCAGGCCTACTCCTTTCTCGGCGGCCCGCCGCTGGTCAAGATGGCCACCGGCGAGGACATTACCGCGGAAGAGCTCGGCGGCGCCGATGTCCATACCCGGATATCCGGAGGGGCGGACACCTTCTGCGCTACCCAGGAAGAAGGCATCGAAAAGGTGCGGGAGCTCTTGTCCATGGAGCCGCCGCAAAAGCTCCACCTGCATCGCTATCCGGAAAAGCCGCCCCGGGTCCCGGTGGAGAGCATCTACGAAGCGATGCCCTCCTTGGTTAGCCGGAGCATAGAGGCCCGGACCTTCCTGAAGGGGATCGCCGACGACAGCGAGTTCATCGAGTACAAGAAGAGGTATATGCCGGGCCGAGGGGATAACATCATCACCGGCAAGATCCGCATCAAAGGGCTGCCTGTCGGCGTGGTGGCCGCGAACAAGGTGGGCATCATCTTTGTGGAGTCCGCCCGCAAGGCTGCGGAGTGGATCGTACGCTGCAGCCAGGAAAAGATCCCCCTGCTCTTCGTGCAGAATTCCCCGGGGTATATGGTGGGCTCCGAATCGGAGCACATGGGCATCGGCAAGTACGGTGCCGATATGGTCCGCGCGGTGTCCTGCGCTCAGGTACCCCGGATCCAGCTGGTCATCGGTCCGGATCACGGAGCCGCCAACTACGGCATGTGCGGCCGGGCCTACAGGCCGCATTTCCTGTTCGCCACCATGCGGGCCCGGACCTCGGTGATGAGCGGCCGCAGCGCCGCCGGGGTCCTGCTGTCCATCGAGCGCCGCAAGCGCGAGGCTCAGGGGAACCCCATGAGCAAGGAGGAGCAGGACGATTTCCAGCAGCGGATGATCGACAAGTATGACGGCGAGGCCCATCCCTTCTTCTGCGGGGCCAGGATCCTCAACGACCGGGTGCTCAAGTTCTCCGAAATCCGCGACTGGCTGGCCATGGCCTTTGAGGTCAGCCTGCTCAAGCCCATCGGCGAGCCGGGCTTCGGCAACTTCCGCTTCTAAACACAAGGCTGGGCCGAAGGAACGTTCCTTCGGCCCGGCCTTGTGTTGCCGTGAATAAACAAGAAAGAACGGACCAATACACCAAGAGAGGAGGAAATGCATGACGGAGCACAATCTGTGGAATATCTTCCCTCGCATGCCGCGCAAGGTGACCATCGGAGACATCACCATCCGGGACGGCTTTCAGCACGAGGAAAAGTTCATCTCTACCGAGGCCAAGAAGTACTACCTGGCGGAGCTCATTTTTGCCGGCTGCCGCAACATCGAGGTGACCAACCTGGGCAGCCCGGCCCTCATGCCCCAGTTCAGCGATGCCGAAGAGCTGTTGACCTATCTGCGCAGCGAGGAGTTCAAGAAGCGCTGCTCCCGGAAAGGGGTCAACTACGACGATATCTGCCTGACCTGCGTAACCATTCGGGAGCCTTCAGTGGACCGGGCCATCCAGCTCAAAGAGCGGGGTATCGGCCCGGACCGGCTGCTGATGATGGTCTCCACCGAAGAGCAGCACCACTATGCCAACTCCCGAACCACCCTGCCGGAGTACTGGCGGGAGGCGGAGCGCTGCATCAAGAAGTGCAATGACGCCGGGATGAAGATGTGCGGCACAGTTTCCACCATCTGGGGCAGCCCCATAGGAGGAGCGACCGAGCTTAAGGACGCTGTGGAGTTCACCAAGCGCTGGCTGGAGATCGGGGCCCACGACGTGGAGCACGCCGACCATGACGGCTCGGCTTCCGCGGCCGAAGTGTACCGCTATTTTTCCATGATTATGGACGAGATCCCGAACCCCGATCTGCACATTGCCCATTTCCATGAAACGAGGCGCATCGCTCCTGCCTCGGTGCTGGCCACGCTGCAGGCCGGAATCACCAACTTCGAGGCCACGCTGGGCGGCTTGGGCGGTCAGCCGGCCAA
>CAZQPF010000001.1:97540-112791 GCA_964595165.1 uncultured Desulfohalobiaceae bacterium | reverse complement strand
CCTCCCCTGACCCCTCCTTGCCGCCTGGAAGACAGGCGGCAAGGAGGGGAGCCGGAGAAGGACCTTTTCTGATAGGCAACGATTTATATTTGACAGGCCACTAGTCCCTGACAAACAGACCGGCGGCGCCCATGCCTCCGCCGATGCACATGGAGACAAGGCCCCGTTTCAGGTCCCTGCGCTCCAGCTCGTGCAGCAGGGTGGTGGTCAGCTTGGCTCCGGTACAGCCCAAGGGATGCCCCAGGGCGATTGCGCCGCCGTTGACATTGACCAGCTCCCGATCCAGCCCGACCTTGTTTATACAGTAGATGGCCTGTGAGGCAAAGGCTTCGTTCAGCTCCACGAGATCAATATCCTCCACCTTGAGGCCGCTTTTCTGCAGTAGGCCGGGAATGGCTTCCGAGGGACCGATTCCCATGAGCTCCGGGGGCACCCCTTTTACGTCGTAGCCTGCAAACCGGGCCATGGGATCAAGCTTGGCCTTCTTGAGGAACTCCTCGGAAACCACCAGGCTAAAGGCGGCTCCGTCCGTCATTTGCGAGGAGTTGCCCGCTGTGACGCTGCCGTTTTGCTTAAACGGGGTTTTCAGCTTGGCCATCTTTTCCAGGGTGGACTCCCGCGGGCCGTCATCGATGTCCACCAGCTCGGTGTCCTTCCTCAGCTCCCCGTTGACCACCCGGGTGCGCTGCACTTCCACCGGGATGATCTCTTCCTTGAACTTGCCTTCCTTGATGGCCTTAGCCGCCCTCCGGTTGCTTTCCAGTCCGAACTCGTCCTGCTCCTGGCGCGTAATGCCATACTTGTCAGCCACCTTCTCCGCGGTAATGCCCATGCTGGCGTAAGCCTCGGGCCAATCCGAGATGAGATCCGGGTTGGCGGCAAACTTGCTTCCCCCCATGGGCACGCGGGTCATGGACTCCACCCCTCCGGCCACAATACAGTCCGCGAATCCGGCCATGATTCGCTCGGCCGCCATGGAGATGGACTGCAGGCCGGAGGAGCAGAAGCGATTCACTGTCTGTCCCGGTATCTGGTAGGGCAGACCGGCACCCAGGACAATCATGCGACCCACGTTCATCCCCTGCTCCGCCTCCGGAAAGGAGCAGCCGACGATGACGTCCTCGATGTCCTGAGGGTCGACTCCGGTTTTGTCCAGGAGCCCCTTGAGGGCCACAATGCCCAGATAGTCCGGTCTGAGATTGGCGAACTTCCCCCTATTGGCCCGGCAGCCGGGCGTCCTTACCGCTTTGAGTATATATGCCTGTTGCATGGTGATGCCTCCCTTGCTGCAGAGTTCAACGTTCCAGGTTATAGAGTTCCAGACTTAACGCCCCTGATATTCCGTAAGTAGGGAAAAGCCCCTCGAGCCTGTGAGCCAAGCGGCAAGCAAGGTCTCAAGAAAACGAGGCTGTAGAGGAGCTCTGGCTGCCCAGCTCCCTGATGCTTAGTTGCGCAGAGGCTTGTTCGTTTTCAGCATATGGTGGATACGTTCCACAGTCTTTTGGCTGCGGCACAGGCTGAGGAAGGTTTCCCGCTCCAGGCCCAGCAGGTAGTGTTCGGTGATCCTGGTTCCGGCATCCACGTCTCCGCCGGATATGACCTCGGCCACTCTGGAGCCCATTTCGTACTCGTACTCGGTGATGAAGCCGCCTTCCTTCATGTTCCACAGCTGGGACTTGATACTGGCGGCTACGTCGCGTCCCGGAGCCTTGAAGGGAGTCGGGGACTTGGGGCGGTAGGTCTTGGCCAGATCAAGGACCTTTGACTTGGCGTCGCCAAGGAGGCTGGCCAGATCGAAGGTCACGCAGTCGCCGGGCCGCATGTAGCCGAGCTGAAAGAGCTGGTCCGCTCCCATGGACACCTTGGCCATGGCAATGTTCTCAAAGAACTTGAAGATGAGCGGCTGGACGTCGAGGCCGAAGTTCTCCGCCATTTCAGCGGCCCGAACACAGAGCTCCTTGGTGCCGCCGCCGGCGGGCAGCAGGCCGACCCCCATCTCCACCAGGCCCATATAGGTTTCCACGTGGGCGTTGATGGCGTCGCAGTGGAGGCAGTACTCGCAGCCTCCGCCCAGTGCCATGTTGTAGGGAGCGGCCACAACCGGGACATGGGCGTATTTAAGGGCCATGGTGGCCTCTTGAATGCGGCGCACCATGTTCTCGATATCGGAAAACTTGTTCTCCTCGATGCCCGCAGCCAGGAGGAACAGATTGGCGCCTACGGAGAAACGGCCGCCCTGGTTGCCCACTACCAGGCCGACGCCTTCGTTCTCGGCCCGTTCCACGGCATTGAAGGTCAGGTCGAGCATGTCCTCGCTTATCGAGTTCTGCGGGGAATGGAACTCCAGGCAGAAGACGCCGTCGCCCAGATCCACGATGGAGGCGTTGTCGTTCTTTTCCACCTCTCCCTTGCTGCGCTTGATCAGATCGAGCTCGATCTCGTTCGGAGCGACCGGGACCTGCTTGAAGGTCTCCTGGGTCAGGTCGAAGTAGTAGCGGACCCCGTGTTCCACCTTGTAGAAGCGCTCGATGCTCTTTAATTGCTGCGGGACCTCCTTGCCGTCCTTTTCGGCCCGCTGGACAAAATAGTCCACGCCAATGGCGTCGAACATTTCAAAGGGGCCGAGCTCCCAGTTGAAGCCCCATTTCATGGCATTGTCGATGTTCACGATGTCGTCCGCGATCTCCGGGATGCGCTTAAAGGAGTACAGCAGGGTGTCGCGCAGGGTTCTCCAGGCGAACTCGGCGGCCTGATCGTTGCCCTGGACCACTGCCTTGATCCGTTCCCCGGTGGTCTTGGCCATCTTGGCGAACTTGATGGACTCGAACTTGGGCTTTTGGCTGGGCTTGTACTCTTCTGCCTCGTAGTCCCAGTGGTAGATGGTGCTTCCTTCCGGGCCCTTTTCCTTCTTGTAGAATCCCTGCTTGGCCTTGTTGCCCAGCTGGCCCCGGTCCACCATTTTTTGAACGAAGTCCGGCAGCTTGAAGACCTCGCGTTCTTCGTCCTGCACCAGGGACTGGTAGGAGTTGCTGCCCACGTGGGCCAGGGTGTCCAGGCCTACCAGGTCCGCGGTGCGGAAGGCGGCGGACTTGGGCCTGCCCGTGGGTGTTCCGGCCACGGCGTCGACCTCTTCCACGCTAAGGCCCATGTCCACCATGTGGTGCATGCATTGGAAGATGGAGTAGACCCCGATCCGGTTGCCGATGAAGTTCGGGGTGTCCTTGGCAAATACGATGCCCTTGCCCAGCCGCTTCTTGATGAACTCG
Organism: uncultured Desulfohalobiaceae bacterium; assembly: GCA_964595165.1. Taxonomy (GTDB): domain Bacteria; phylum Desulfobacterota; class Desulfovibrionia; order Desulfovibrionales; family Desulfothermaceae; genus CAZQPF01. Next base: position 109,525 of record CAZQPF010000001.1, on the reverse strand, counting down.
GCCATGTGGGAAATCACCTTGGGATCTGCCTCGCTGCAGCCCACAATCTCCATGAGGCGCATATAGCGCGGCGGATTGAAAAAGTGAGTCACCAGGAAGTTTTTCTGCACGGACTTGGGCATCACCGCAGCCATCTCGTTTACCGAAAGGCCGCTGGTATTGGTGGACAAGACAGCGTCCTCCCTGATGTTGGGGAGCACGGTGTTGTCCAGAAGCTTCTTCTTGATATCCATGTTTTCCACTACTACCTCGATGATCCAGTCGCATTCAGAGAGCCTTGCGGCATGGTCCTCGAAGTTGCCCACCTCGATGCGCTTGATGTACTCATCCAGCAGAAGAGGGGCCGGATTGGTCTTGGGCAGGGCGTCGCGGCCCTGCTGGGCAACACGGTTTCTTACCTGGGGGCTGTCCAGGGTCAGCCCCTTGGCCTGCTCCTCCTCGGTGAGCTCGCGGGGAACAATGTCCAGCATCAGGACATCGAGCCCGGCATTGGCCAAATGGGCAGCAATGGTCGAGCCCATGACGCCGGCGCCCAGTACGGCAGCGCGCTTGATTTTTTTCATGATAAGCCTCCTCATGGGTTTGATCCGTGATCGTACGTTTTGTTACCGACCAGCAGTTTAGTAGGCGGAAATCTTATGAATGAATATTCATTCAGAAATGTCTAGCAAGCAGAGACCTGCCTGTCAAGGAAGAGTGGCAAAATCCTGTGGCTTCTCTTGTATGAACGCCGGATTACAACCCCTCACCCCTCACTCAGTTTGACCGCAGTCTTCTTTGATTTTAGGCCGATAACGCTAAAGCTGCAGCTTTTCTCCAAACTCGAGCTGAGACTGAGCAAATTGAGTGAGGGGAGCTGCTCAGCGGGAGTTTCTTCATGTGATAAACCCGGCTGCAGTGGCCTTCAATCAAGCTGTTAAAAGCTATAAATTTTCTTTTTCTTCAATAAGTTGCCAATAAGTTAGCGCAGCCGGAGGCTGCGCTGTTTGACAAAATGTCTCGACCTCAGTAAGAGTATTCCAAATACTCTTTGGAATCGGTGCAATACGTAACAAATAAGAATGCTAACCGTTTCTCCCTGTGAAGGAGGGTAATATGGCTGAAGCCGCTTTGAAAATCGGCGGAGGACCTCGTCGCTCCACTTTTATGGACAGGGTGATGGAGGTTCTCCCGGAGGGAGGCAATCTCAACCTCTGTCTCACCTGTGGGGCCTGCTCCTCAGGATGTCCGGCCACGGGCATAGATGGGATGGATCCGCGCAAGTTCCTGCGCATGGCCGCCCTGGGGCTGGACGAAGAGGTGACCAAGTCGCCCTGGGTTTGGTGCTGCACCCAGTGCCGCCGTTGCGTGTATGCATGCCCTATGGGCATCGACATACCCAGGCTGGTGTACAACGCCAGAGCCATGTGGCCGCGGGAGGAACGTCCCAAAGGCATCCGGGGCTCCTGCGACGCCGCACTGAGCACCGACGGCACGAGCGCCATGGGAGCCAGCTCGGAGGACTTCAAGTTCGTGGTCGAGGACGTTCTGGAGGAGGTTCGGGAAAACGATCCCCGCTTCCAGGACATGGAGGTGCCCATCAATAAGGAAGGGGCCACCTACTTCCTCAACCAGAACTCCCGCGAGCCGGTTACCGAGCCGGACGAGATGGTCCCCCTGTGGAAGATCCTGCACTCCGCAGGGGCGGACTGGACCTACGGCACCATCGGCTGGGCCGCGGAGAACTACTGCATGTTCCTCTCCGACGACGAGGGCTGGGAGAAAATCGTGCGGGCCAAGGCCAAGGCGGTGGACGATCTGGGATGCAAGTATTGGCTCAACACGGAGTGAGGCCACGAACTGTACGCGGTCCGGGAAGGACTGCAAAAGTTCAATATCGAGCACAACTTCGAGATCGAGTCGATCATTTATCTCTACGCCCGCTGGATTCGGGAGGGCAAGCTCCCGGTGAGCTCGGACTGGAACAAGGAGCGCAAGGTGAAGTTCACCGTCCAGGATCCCTGCCAGCTCGTGCGCAAGACCTTCGGCGACGACGTGGCAGAGGAGATGCGTTTTGTGGTCAAGTCCGTGGTGGGAGAGGAGAACTTCATCGACATGCAGCCCAACAAGTCGAACAACTTCTGCTGCGGCGGCGGCGGCGGATTCCTCCAGGCCACCGGCTTCGGAGAGCAGCGCCGGCAGTACGGCAAGATCAAGTTCGACCAGATCATGGCCACCGGGGCGGACTACTGCATCACCCCTTGCCACAACTGCCACTCTCAGATCCACGACCTGAGCGAACACTTCGAGGGGCACTTCCCGGTGGTCCACCTCTGGACCCTCATCGCCTTGGCCTGCGGCTTTCTGGGCGAGAACGAGCGGGCCTATCTCGGCGAGGACCTCTGCGAGTGCGGTCTGGAAGATATCGAAGAATAGTACCCATGGCCCTGAACCTGATGAACTCGGCAAAGCCGTCCCTAGCGGGCGGCTTTGCTTTTTTAATCCCCACTAAACCGGTTGGTTTTTGAGATTACCCTATGAGCACGCGTGTTGTGATTATCGGCGGAGTGGCTTTGGGTCCGAAGGTGGCCTCCAGGTTGAAACGGTGCGCCCCGGAGATGGAGATAACCCTGCTGGACCGGGACCGGCTCATCTCCTACGGCGGCTGCGGCATCCCCTACTATGTCGGCGGCGACGTCCAGGATATCTCCGAGCTGCGCAAAACCATGTACCACATGGAGCGTAACGAACAATTTTTCAGGGATGTCAAGCACTTTGAGGTTAAGACCGGCAAGGAGGTTCTGTCCGTCAACCGCAAGGAGAAGTACGTCACTTACCGGGACGTGGATACCGGGGCGGAAAAGGACCTCAGCTACGACTATCTCGTGCTGGCCACCGGTGCCGCTCCAGTGCTTCCTCCATTGCCGGGTACCGATCTGCCCAACGTCTTCACTGTATCCAATCTGCATCATGCCAAGGCCATCAAGGAGAAGCTGACCCAGGGGGCCATCGAGTCCGCGGTGGTTGTCGGCGCCGGAGCCATCGGGCTGGAGATGGCCGAGTCCTTTGCCGATCTATGGGGCGTGGAGGCCACGGTGGTGGAGATGCTGGATCACGCCCTGCCAGGGGCCATCGGTCCGGACATGGCCGCCCTGGTGCACAGGCATCTTAGGGACAATGAGGTGAGCATCAAGCCCGGAACCAAGGTCCTGGAGGTGCTCGGGGACCCGGAAAGCGGGGTGCGGGCGGTAAAAACCTCTGCAGAAGAACTCCCCTGCCAGGCGGTAGTCTTCAGCGTCGGAGTGCGCCCCAACTCCAAGCTGGCGGCCGAGGCGGGTCTCACCGTGGGCGCCAACGGGGGGATCGCGGTCAATGCCAGGCTGCAGACCTCGGACCCCTGTATCTATGCCGGCGGTGACTGCATCGAGCAGCGGAACCTCATCAGCGGCGAGAGCATGGTCATGCCCCTGGGCTCTCTGGCCAACCGGCAGGGGCGGGTCATCGCCAACAATATCGCCGGATACAACGATCAGTTCCGGGGAGTGGTGGGGAACTTCTGCCTCAAGCTTTTCGACATCGGCCTGGCCAGGGCCGGGCTGACCGTGCAGCAGGCCAAAAGCGCCGGCTTCGACCCGGAGTACTCCCTGGTGGTGCAGCCGGACCGGGCCCATTTCTACCCCACCGCGCAGATCATGTATCTCAAACTCATCGCGGACCGAAGGACGCGGCAGGTCCTCGGTGTCGAGGCCCTGGGCCCCAACGGGGACGCGGTCAAGGCCAGGGTTGACGCCATCGCCGCGGTACTGCCCTTCAAGGTGGATCTGCAGGAGATCTCCAACCTCGAGGTCTGCTACTCTCCGCCCTTTTCCTCGGCCATGGACATTGTCAATGTGGCCGGCAACGTGCTCCAGAACATCCTGGACGGGCTCAATCGGCCCATCTTTCCCCTGGAGCTGGCCGAGTCCTTTCCGGCGGCAGGCGGGGTGGTCCTGGACGTGCGAGCTCCGGATCAGGCCCAGTACGGGATCAAGAAGTACGGGGAGCAGTGGCTGAACATTCCTCTGGAGGAGGTTCCCTATCGAGTCGGCGAGGTCCCCGGGGACAAGCCGGTCTACGTCTACTGCAATACCGGAACCCGTTCCTACGAGGTGCAGCGCTTTCTCAACGCCAAGGGGCTGGACAACGTCCTTGGGGCTCAGGGCTCCTATGCGGTTCTCAAGGACGTGGATCCGGGGTTCGATCCGCGGGAGGAGTAGGCAAGGCCCTGCTGCCGGGTGTTTGACAAACAGGCCTGGAGGGTATTACATCACCTTGTGCAAAATCTCACAAAAAAATCCGCCGGCTGCCTCCCGGCCTTTGCTATAGCATGCAGCCTTGGGATGGCAGAGGCTGCAGCCGAGCGGTTTGCGCTTTGAACCCAGTTTGTTAAGGAGACGCCATGAGCACGCACACTGAATCCGCACCTCTTGGTTCAGTAATGGTTGTCGGTGCCGGAATTACAGGGATGCAGTCAGCACTGGACCTAGCCAACTCCGGCTACTACGTCTACCTGGTGGAAAAGTCGCCCTCCATCGGCGGGGCGATGTCCCAGCTGGACAAGACCTTTCCCACCAACGACTGTGCCATGTGAATTATTTCACCCAAGCTGGTCGAGGTCGGCCGGCACATCAACATCGAGCTCCTCACCTGCAGCAGCGTGGAAGATATCCAGGGCGAGGAGGGCAACTTCCGAGTCAAGGTTCATTCCGAGCCCAGGTTCGTTGACATCGACAAATGCACCGGATGCGGGGATTGCACGCTGATCACCCTGGATGAGGAGCACCCGCCCCGCGAGCACCAGGGATGGCTCTGGGTGGACCGGATTTCCATCGACGAAGCGAAATGCACCCACTGCGGCGAATGCATAGCAGTCTGCCGCAAGGAGAACCCCGAGCTTCCGGCGATGAGCAGCGTTGTCCACCACAGGCTGGAAGCCTTCCCTGCCGAAGAGGAGGAGCCGGAGCACAGCATGCAGAAGGTTCTCCGCCTCCGGCCGGAGGAGCGGGAGGACTTTTGGCGGGAGGCTTTCGCCACCTGCATCAAGTGCTACGGATGCCTGGACGTCTGCCCGGTCCACATCGAGGAGCCGGAGGAGCTGCGTCTTGCCTCCTTCGTTCCCAAGGGGGAGGTTCCCCCCAAGCATCCGGACTTCCACCTCCTCCGGGCCTACCAGGTCTATGACACCTGCGTTCTCTGCGCCGAGTGCGAGCTCACCTGCCCGGCGGACATTCCCTTGAAGACCCTGCAGGACCTGGTGCGCTATCTTCCCCCGGATAAGGTTTTCGAGTTGGTCCCCGGTGCCGAGGAGGAAACCAAGCAGGCCATCCTTGGATTTGTCGACCGCATCCAGAGCGAAACAGGGAGTGTAAGGGCATGAACGAAGATTTTGTATTGACCACCTGTCCATTTTGCGGCACCGGCTGCAATTTCTTTCTGCAGGTGCTCGACGGGGAGATCGTGGATGTCATCCCCTGCAAGGGCCATGCAGTGAGCCGAGGCGAGCTCTGCGTGCTGGGCCGCAAGTCCTACCAGTACGTTCAGAAGTCGGATCGCTTGACCTCGCCGCTGCTCAAGAAGAACGGCGCTTTCGAGGAAGTGAGCTGGGAGGAGGCCTTGGGCTTCGTAGCCCAGCGCTTGGGCCGCATCAAGGAGGAGGCCGGTCCGCAGAGCCTGGGCCTGCTGGCCAGCGCCAAATGCACCAACGAGGAGAACTATCTCCTGATGAAGCTGGCTCGGGGGGTGCTCGGAACCAACAGCATCGACCATTGCGCCAGGCTCTGACATTCCAGCACGGTGGCAGGTCTTGCCGCCGCATTCGGCGCCGGAGCCATGACCAACTCCATCCAGGAGATCGAGGATACGGATACCATCCTGGTCATCGGGAGCAACACCACAAGCCAGCACCCCATGATCGCCAGCCGGGTGATCCGGGCCAAGCACAAGGGGGCCAAGCTGGTGGTCATTGACCCCAGGCGCATCCCCCTGGTGGAGTACGCCGATCTCTTCGTCCGTCCCCGGCCCGGAACCAACGTGGCCCTGCTCAACGGCATGCTGCGCCTCATAATCGAAAAGGGGCTCATCGACTCCCAGTTCATAGAGGCCCAGACCGAAGGCTTTGCTGAGCTCAAAGCCAAGGTCTCGGAGTACACTCCCCAGCGGGTGGAGGAGATTACCGGCGTGGATCCAGATCTGCTGGAAAGGGCCGCAGTGCTATACGGCCAAGCGGACAGGGCCATGATCCTCTACGCCATGGGCATTACCCAGCAGACCGCAGGTACGGACAACGTCAAGGCCGTGGCCAACCTGGCCCTGGCTACCGGGAACCTGGGCCGCTACGGCACCGGTGTGAACCCGCTGCGGGGGCAGAACAACGTTCAGGGTGCCTGCGACATGGGGGCCCTGCCGGATGTGCTCACGGCCTACAAAAAGGTGGCCGACGCCACGGAGCGCGAGCGGTTCGCCGAAGCCTGGTCGCTTCCTGTTCCGGAAACCCCGGGATTGACAGTTGGAGAAATGCTGCAGGCCGCTAACAAGGGGGAGCTCAAGGGCCTCTATGTGGTCGGCGAGAATCCCTTGATCTCGGATCCGGACGTGAGCCACGTCCAAGAAGCCTTGCACAATCTGGATCTGTTGGTGGTTCAGGACATCTTCATGACCGAAACCGCGATGCTTGCCGACGTGGTGCTGCCCGGAGCCAGCTTTGCAGAAAAAGAGGGCACCTTTACCAATACCGACCGCCGAGTGCAGCGGGTGCGCCAGGCCATCGAGCCTATAGGCGACTCCAAGCCGGATTGGCAGATCGTCTGCCAGCTGGCCGGGCACCTCGGTGCCAAGGGCTTTAACTTTGCAAGCCCGTCCGAAGTTATGGAGGAGATCGCCTCTGTGACGCCTTCCTACGGCGGCATTACCTATGAGAGGCTCGACCGGGGCGAGGTCCTGCAGTGGCCCTGTCCAGACACAAATCATCCAGGCACCAAGTATCTCCATGCCAACGGGTTTCCCAGAGGCAAGGGGAAGTTTCACGCCGTGGACCACACGCCGCCGGCTGAGACTCCGGATGCCGAGTACCCCTATATTCTGAGCACCGGAAGAATACCCTTCCATTTTCACGGCGGCAGCATGTCCATGCGTATCGAACGGCTGCAGCAGGAGGCCCCGGAAGGGTTTGTGGACATCCATCCGGACAATGCCAAGCAGCTCCAGGTGCATTCCGGGGATCAGGTCTCGGTGCGCTCCAGGCGGGGTGAGATCCAGGTCAGGGTCCGGATCACCGACGAGGTGGAGCCAAACGTGGTTTTCATTCCCATGCACTATCCGGAAAGCCCGGTTAACAAGCTGACTGACAGCCGGGTCGATCCGGTAGCCAAGATACCCAACTTCAAAGTGTGCGCAGTGAACATCCAGAAGCCGGCCTAGAGAGCTGACCGGCTCATTGAGGAGTTGATAATGAGCGAGAGGATCATTCAGGAAGCGAAGCAAGCCCTGGACGAGGGCTTTGAAGGCATTCTCGGGCTGAGACAGCGCTGGGGGCAGGTGGGCCCCTATCTGTTTCGCAGGGAGCAGGAGCTTGAAGAGCTGGTCACCGAGCCCAAATATACCCTGGTCAAGGTCCTGCGCCAGATGCTGCAAAAGAATCCTGATCGGCCGCTGGCTGCAGTGTTGCGGGGATGCGACGTGCGGGCTCTTCGCGAGCTGGAGAAATCCGGCCAGCTCAAGACAGACCGGCTGCGCACCCTGGGCATCATCTGTTCCGAGGAGCAGGCCGCGATCTGCAACTGCACCAAGCCGACCTACGACACCCTGAAATGCGTCGGGTGCTGGGAATGCCTGGAGGCCTGCCCGGAAGGCGCCATTCAGCGGATCAACGTCTGTCCGGTTCTAGCTCCCAGCGAGTACGATGTGGGCCTCAACCAGCGCAAGGCGATCTACATTCCCTATGCCCAGGCCGTGCCGCTCAAGGCGACCCGGGACCGGGAGCGCTGCCTCAAGATTCGGGACCTCATGGACTGCAAGGGCTGTGAGTACGTCTGTCAGGCCGAGGCCATAACCCATGAGGACCGGGAACGGAGCCAGGAGGTCCCGGTTGGATCGGTGATCCTGTCTCCGGGGTTTACCCCCTTTGATCCCAGCCAGCTGGACATCTTCGGCGGCAAGCAGATGCCTAACGTGCTCACTTCCATGGAGTTCGAGCGCGTGCTGTCCGCTTCCGGGCCCACCGGAGGGCATCTCGTCCGACTCTCCGACCACAAGGAGCCCAAAAAGATCGCCTGGCTGCAATGTGTTGGCTCCCGGGACATCAATCGCTGCGACAACTTCTACTGCTCCTCGGTCTGCTGCATGTACGCCATCAAGGAGGCGGTGATCGCCAAGGAGCACGCGGACTACGATCTGGACTGCGCCCTGTTCTATATGGATATCCGTACCCACGGCAAGGATTTCGAACGCTACTACAACCGGGCCCAGGAGCAGGGGGTTCGCTTCGTGCGTAGCCGGATACACTCCGTGACCAAGGCTCCGGACAAGGACGAGCTAGAGCTTCGCTACATGACTGATGAGGGAAAGCTGGAAAGCGAGCGCTTCGATCTCCTGGTTCTGTCCATCGGCCTGGAGATCTCCCCGGCTTCGGTGGAGCTGGCCGAGAAGCTGGGCATCGAGCTGACCGCCGGAAAGTTCGCCAGCACCGGATCCTTTCATCCTGTAGCCTCTTCCAGAAAGGGCATCTATGTCGCCGGCGCCTTTCAGGGACCCAAGGATATCCCGCAGTCGGTGGTAGACTCCAGCGCCGCTGCCTCCAGCGCCGAAGAGCTGCTGAGCGTCTCCAGGCATACGCAGACCAAGTCCCAGGAGAAGGCCCCGGAAGTAAACGTTGTGGGCGAAAGGCCGCGCATCGGCGTCTTCGTCTGCAACTGCGGGTCAAACATCGGCGGCATCGTGAACGTGCCCGAGGTTCGGGACTATGCAGCCCAGCTTCCTTTTGTGGAGTACGTCACGGACAACCTGTACACCTGCAGCCAGGATTCGCAGGACATCATGACCCAGACCATCCGGGACAAGGGACTCAACCGCGTGGTGGTGGCCGCCTGCACCCCGAAGACCCACGAGCCGCTGTTCCAGGAAACCCTGATGAATGCCGGCTTGAACAAGTATCTCTTCGAGATGGTCAATATCCGGAACCAGGACTCCTGGGTACACCGCTTCCAGCCGGAACGGGCCACGCAAAAGGCCAAAGACCTCGTCCGAGTGGGCGTTTCCAAGGCGGCCTTCAAGGAGCCGCTCCAGGAGTCCGAGCTGAACATCAACCACCGGGCCCTGGTCATCGGGGGCGGCCTTTCCGGCCTGGCCTCCGCGGCCAGTCTGGCCAAGCAGGGCTTTGAGACCCATATCGTGGAGCGTCAATCCGAGCTGGGAGGCCAGGCCCGCCGGCTGTACAAAACCTGGAAGGGAGAGTCGGTTCAGGAGGGTATGCAGGCCTTGATCGAGGAGGTGCAGGGGCTGGACAACCTCCAGGTGCATCTGGGAACGGAGATAACCAATGTAGACGGCTTCGTGGGCAACTTTGCCACCACGCTCACGTCTAGCGGCCGGGAAGAAACCATCGAGCACGGGGTGGCCATTGTAGCCACCGGCGGCTCGGAGCTCAAGCCGAGCGAGTATCTCTACGGCGAGGATCCGCGGGTCAAGACGGCCCAAGAGCTGGACGGGCTGTTCATCAAGGACGACCCATCCCTTAAGGAGATCAACACCGCGGTCTTCATTCAGTGCGTCGGCTCCCGCGAGCCGGAGCGCCCTTACTGCTCCCGGGTGTGCTGCACGCACTCCATGGAGAGCGCCCTGGAGATCAAGCGCCGCAATCCGCAGGCCAATGTCTTCATCCTCTACCGGGACCTCCGGACCTACGGCGAGCGGGAAGAGCTGTACATCAAGGCCAGGGAGGCCGGGGTCATCTTCATCCGCTTCGATCTGGACTCCAAGCCTCAACTGGTCCGGGACGGGGACGCCTTGCGGGTTCGGGTGGCGGATCATATCACCGGCTATCCTTTGGAGATCGAAACCGACATTATCCAGCTCGCCTCGGCTATTTTGCCTACTCAGGACGAGAAGCTGGCCCAGTTCTTCAAGCTGCCGCTCAATGACGACGGCTTCTTTGTCGAGCGCCACGCCAAGCTCGGCCCTTCGGAGTTCGCCATGGACGGCGTCTATCTCTGCGGCCTGGCACATTACCCCAAGCCTATAGACGAGGCCGTGGCTCAGGGACAGGCAGCCGCGGCCAGGGCGGTGTCTGTGCTCTCTCAGGATAAGCTCTATGCCAGCGGAGAGATCGCTCAGATCAACCCGCTGTATTGCGTGGGCTGTGCAGTATGCACCATCGTCTGCCCCTACGGGGCGCCGAGCCTCCAGGAGGAGGGCCGCAACGCCGGCAAGGCCGAGATCAATCCCGCCCTGTGCAAGGGATGTGGTCTGTGCATGGCCTCCTGCCGCTCCGGAGCCATCTCCCTCAAGGGCTCGGATGAGCGCCAGGTGTATCAGATGATAGAGGCCCTCTAAGAGGGGACTGCAAAAAGCCATTTGTAACCAGCTATAAGGTTCGCGGGCTGCCGCGAATTGTTAAAGGAGCGCATCATGTCTGAGTGGGAACCGAAAATCGCGGCCTTCCTATGCCACTGGTGCAGCTACGGTGCGGCTGATCTGGCCGGGGTTAGCCGGATGCAATACCCGGACAATATTCGCATCATCCGCATTCCCTGCACCGGGAGCATGAATCCGAACTTTATTTTCCAGGCCTTTCGCCATGGAGTGGACGGCGTCTGGGTCTCCGGGTGACATCCGGGCGACTGCCACTATATTAGTGGCAATCTGTTCGCCAGACGGCGGTTCGCCGTCTTGAAGAGCCTTTTGGAGTATGTAGGGATCGAGCCTGGAAGACTGCATTTTTCCTGGATTTCCTCAGCCGAAGCGGGAAAGTTTCAGGAGACGGCCCGCAAGGTGGTGGATTCGGTACGCGATTTGGGCCCCTCCGCCCGACTGGTCAAGGATATCCGCAAGGAGGTAGCATGAGCGAGGAGATCACGGCCCAGATCCGGGAAACGGCCAAGCGGCTGCTGCAGGAGCAAACGGTGGACTGCGTCATCGGATACAGAAAAGGCAGCGTTCCCCTGCAGGAGCAGCCCTATTTCGCCTATACCCCGCAGGAAGCCGACAATCTCGTGTGGACGGGCTTTTGCACCAACAATCTGGCCAACTTTCTCATCGGCCGGCCGGGACGCAATGCCGTTGTGGCTCAGGGGTGCATTTCGCGAAACATCGTGGGCCTGGTTAAGGAAAAGCAGGTGTCCCGGGAGAACGTCTATATCCTGGGGGTTCATAGCCCGGGAATGCTCGATGCGAAAAAGATCCAGGCCGCCTATCCGGATAAGGTGATCACCGAGGTCCTCGAGGAAGGCGAGGAGCTGGTGATCAAAGGACCGGGCTGGGAAGAGAGGCGCAAGAGGCGCGATTTCAAGCGGAACAACTGCTACACCTGCACCCATCGCAACGCCGTCATTTACGACGAGTTTATCGGGCAGCCAGGAGAACAAGAGGGCGGGGGAAACATCGACAAGGTGGCCGCCCCCTGGGAAAGCCTCTCTCCGGAAGAGCGATGGGAGCGCTTCACCGAGGAGTTCAAGGACTGCATCCGTTGCTATGCCTGCCGCAACGCCTGTCCTCTCTGCTACTGCAATGTCTGCTTTGTGGAGGAAAACCAACCCCAGTGGGTGGGCCGAGGTACGGAAGAGACCGATGTCTACACCTTCCATTTGCTGCGCGCCTTTCACTGCGCCGGCCGCTGCACCGACTGCGGGGCCTGCGAGTCTGCCTGCCCGGTAGGCATCAAAATGCGCCACTTGACCAGCAAGATCGAAAAGGACATCCGGGAGCTGTTCGACTATCAACCGGGTCTCGACCTGGAAAGCAACCCGCCGCTCACCG
>CAZQPF010000001.1:0-97530 GCA_964595165.1 uncultured Desulfohalobiaceae bacterium | reverse complement strand
CACCGTATACAATCCCAATGACCAGAACGATATGCTCCAATGATGCGGCGAGCAAAGCTATACCGCGGTCCGGGTGAGCCGCAGCCACCCATAGTTGGCCAACACGGGATCTAAGGAAGAGGGTATGCAAGACAAAATTCTGAAAAAAACCGAGATGGAGAGCTTCCTGGATAGGCTCTCCCAGGCATACGAGGTATGGGCACCGGTGCGGCACAGGGACCGCATGCAATGGTCCCAGGTGCAAAAGGGCGACGATCTGGTCTGGGAGTTTACCAACAGCGACCAGTCGCCGAAGTTCGTTTTCTTCCCCCAAACCGAACGGCTCATGCATTTCAAGAACGACTCCCGGGATCCGGAGGGCATGATCATGCACCCGGAGCCCGCCAGGGAGAAGAACATCGCCTTGCTCAATATCAGGCCCTGCGATGCCAAGGCCTTTCAGGTGCTGGAGAAGGTGTTCTGCCAGGACGAGTCCACAACGGACATCTACTGGAAGGACAAGCGGGAAAAGGCCCTGTTGATCGGCCTGGCCTGCAAGAACCCCTGTCCTACCTGCTTTTGCACCTCGGTGCACTGCGGCCCGCACCACGAGGAGGGCCTGGACCTGGTGCTGGTTGACCTGGAGGACAAGCTGCTGGTTCGGCCCTTGAGCCGGAAAGGCGAAGAGCTGGTTTCCGATCTGGAAGCCGCAGGTCAGGAGGAAACCGCCCAGGCGGCCAAGCAGAAGGAGCAGGCCGAGGAGGCCATCAGCCGGGAGGTGGGCACCCAGAACATCCAGCAGCGAACTATGCTCCAGCAGTACGAGCATCCCTTATGGGACCGGGTCTTTGAGAGCTGCATCAACTGCGGCACCTGCACCTATTACTGCCCCACCTGCCACTGCTTTGACATCCAGGATGAAACCCAGGAGGATTACGGGCAGCGGATCCGGACTTGGGACAGCTGCATGAGCTGGCTATTCACCTATCACACCTCCGGGCACAACCCGCGGGGCAGCAAAAAGGATCGAGTGCGTCAGCGCTTCATGCACAAGTTCAAGTATATGCCCTTCAAGCTGGAGGGATCCATCGGCTGCGTAGGCTGCGGCCGCTGCACCCGGTACTGTCCGGTGAACATCGATGTACGGGAAGTGGTCAATCTCATGAATGAAGAAGCGTGAAAGCGAGAGCGATATGAATAACCCCTATCTGCCGTCTCCGGTTCGGATCAAGAGCGTGGAGATCGCCACGGAAGACAAAAGCCTGCGGACGTTTGAGCTGGAGTTTATCAATCCCGAGGATGCCGAGGCCTTTCGGTATCTTCCCGGACAGTTCGCCGAGCTCTCCCTCCCGGGATACGGTGAGTCGCCGATCGGGATCGCCTCCAGCCCTACTGAGGGCAAGAACCTTCTGTTCACCGTAAGTCGCGCCGGCCTGGTCACCACCCGCCTGCACAGCATGAAGGAAGGCGATATCATGGGTGTCCGGGGTCCCCTGGGCCACCCTTACCCTCTCCAGGAGATGGTGGGCAAGAATATTGTCATCCTGGCCGGGGGATATGCGGTAACCACTCTGCGTTCCACTATGCTCTGGCTGCTTCATCCGGACAACCGGGATAAGTACAAGGACATCACCTTCGTTTATGGAGCTCGGACTCCGGGCATGCTCCTCTATCTGGATACCATAGAGCAGTGGGAGCAGCGCAGCGACGTGAACATCCATATCACCATCGACAAGGAGGTGCCGGGCTGGGACAAGCATGTGGGCTTTGTGCCGCAGATAGCGGAGAAGGTGTCTCCGTCGCCGGAAAATGCCGTGGCCCTCATCTGCGGGCCCCCGGTCATGATCCGCTTTACGCAGCCGGTATTGGATCAGCTGGGCTGGACGAGCGATCAGATTGTGATGAGCCTGGAGAACCGCATGAAATGCGGCATCGGCATCTGCGGACGCTGCAATGTCGGGCCCTACTACGTTTGCAAGGATGGCCCGGTTTTCACCAAGGCGCAGTTGGACGAGCTGCCCAAGGAGTACTAACAAGTCAGCGCGCCCTCCGGCTGCGCTGACTTATTGGGTTTAATTTATAAGAATGTAATCTGTTGATTTTTAATGAATATATACGGAGCATCGTTATGGCCGGGTTGACCAGGCATTCAGTTTCGTGATGAATAGCTGGAGCTACTGCCATAAACAAAGTAGGTGCTTCTTGTATATCCTCAGATAATTGCTTCAAAGCTGAGTGCCTGGTTGATCAGATGAAGAAACTCCGGGGCTGCTCCCCTTCCCAAGGGGAGCTCCCGGCACTCAGTTTGCCAAGTCTCAGCACAAGCTTGAAGAATAGAAATTGCTCAGTTGTAAAGTCTCAAATGTAAGAAGGTTGAAGTCAAACTGAGTGCCGGGTGAGGGGTTGGAAAGAGAAGCTTCATACGAGCGCGACCTTCGAAGCTGACTTGTCGGCCCGGTTCTCAAAGGATTTTTGCTTGGACTGGCTGTCCATGCGCGGCCCGGGTTCAGATGTCTGAACCCGGGCCGCTTTTTTTCAACCGGCCGCCTCCCGGAAAAGCCGGTGCCGCTCCTCGTAGGGCGGGTAGCCGAAGAATTCCGAGCCGGATACCAGGACATTGGCTCCGCAGGCTGTGATCCGGCCGGCATTTTCCAGACTGACCCCTCCGTCGACCTCGATGAGGGTGTCGCAACCCTTGCTGCGGATCATGGCAGCCAGGTCCGCTATCTTGTCGTAGCAGAAGGGGATGAAGCGTTGCCCGCCAAAGCCCGGATTGACGCTCATGATAAGCACCAGATGCAGCCGGGGGAGGATGTAGTCCAGATGGCATAGCGGGGTATGCGGATTGAGCGAAACGGCAGGCTTGGCGCCGAGCTCTTCGATGCGGCTGACCACGGATTCGAGATGGGGGCAGGCTTCTGCGTGCACGGTTATCAGGTCCGCTCCGGCCTTGGCAAAGGACTCCAGGTAGCGTTCCGGCTGTTGGATCATCAAATGGACATCGAAGAAAAGGCGGCTCAAAGGGCGGCACTTGGCGATGATCGGCGGACCCAGGGTGATGTTGGGAACAAAGTGTCCGTCCATGACATCCCAGTGGACCCAGCTCAAGCCGGCTTGATCCAAGGCTTCAAGCTCCTCGGCCAATCGCCCGAAGTCGCAGGAGAGCAAAGACGGGGACAGAATAAAGGTGGATTCGGTCATGGTGCATCTTGCCCATAGGTTAAGAGGTCCAACAAAGATTTTGTGATCCAGAGATTGACTCCAGGGCAATGTATCTATATCCGAAGGGGCTGGGAGTCAAACAGGGCTCAATGGAAAATCTGAGCCCGCAGCCTAACAGAGAAGAAGGGAATCCGCCAGAATGATCCCGGACGATGGTGGCGCAAGCAGAGCGCGCAGCGCTTGGGTGACCGTAACCGGACCGGGAAAAGTTGTGCGAGCAGGAGGTCACATGCCGAGCAGGGAAGAACTGGCCAAGTGCATCCGGGTGTTGAGCATGGATGCAGTGCAGAAGGCGAAATCCGGACATCCGGGCGCACCCATGGGCATGGCCGACATGGCCGAGGTACTGTGGAACGATTTTTTGAAGCACAATCCAAACGATCCCCATTGGCCGGACCGGGACCGGTTCGTGCTATCCAACGGACATGCCTCGATGCTCCTCTATGCGCTGCTCCACCTGAGCGGGTACGATCTCGGCATTGAGGATCTGAAGCAGTTCCGGCAGCTGCATTCCAAAACCCCGGGCCATCCGGAGTATGGAGTGACGCCGGGGGTGGAAACCACCACCGGACCCCTGGGCCAGGGGCTGGCCAATGCGGTGGGCATGGCCCTGGCGGAAAAGATGCTGGCTGCACAGTTCAATCGCCAGGGCCACCGGATTGTGGATCACTTCACCTATGTCTGCCTGGGCGACGGCTGCCTCATGGAGGGAATCTCCCACGAAGCCTGCTCTCTGGCCGGAACCTTGGGGCTGGGCAAGCTCATCTGCCTCTACGACGACAACGGCATTTCCATCGACGGCAAGGTGGAAGGCTGGTTTACCGAGGACGTTCCACAGCGGTTCCGCTCCTACGGCTGGCATGTGATCGGCCAAGTGGACGGCCACGATCCAGACTCCATACGACGGGCCCTTCAGGAGGCCAGGGAGATAGCAGACCGCCCCAGCCTCATCTGCTGCCAGACTCAGATCGCCTTTGGATCGCCCCATATGGCGGGAAGCCACAAGACGCACGGAGCGCCTCTGGGAGAAGAGGAGATCGATGCGGCCAGGAAGCATCTGGGCTGGGAATGCGAGCCGTTTTGCATTCCCGAAGAGCTCTACCGAAGCTGGGATGCCCGGGAGAAGGGCGAGCGGGCGCATCAGGAGTGGAGAGAGCGCTTTGCCGCCTATGAGGCGGAGTATCCGGAGCTGGCGGAAGAGCTCTTGCGCCGCATGCGGGGCGAGCTTCCGGAAGGCTTTTCCCGTGCGGCCGGGGAGTCTTTGCAACGGCTTTCCGCCAAGGGAGGCGATCTGGCTACCCGCAAGGCCTCCCAGCAGGCCCTGGAGGAGCTCGGACCCCTGCTGCCCGAGCTTGCCGGCGGATCGGCGGATCTCAGCGGGTCCAACAACACCAAGTGGTCCGGGTCCAAGACGGTCAGCCGGGAGGATGCGGACGGCAACTACCTCCATTTCGGCGTGCGCGAGTTCGCCATGGCGGCCATAACGAATGGTATTGCCCTGCACGGGGGCTTCATTCCTTACGCCGGGACGTTCCTGGTCTTCTCCGACTACGCCCGGAACGCCATTCGGTTGGCTGCGCTGATGGGCATTCAGTCGCTATTCGTGCTGACCCACGACTCCATCGGAGTGGGCGAGGACGGACCTACGCACCAACCCATCGAGCAGGCTGCCTCGCTGCGCCTCATCCCCAATCTCGCCGTGTGGCGGCCCTGCGACGGGGTGGAAGCCGCGGCGGCCTGGAAATGGGCGCTCCAGCAGTCCAACGGCCCGAGCGCTCTGCTGTTCACCCGGCAGAAAACATCGCACCAGGAGCGAAGCCAGGAGAGGCTGCGCTCCATTGAACGGGGCGGATACGTGCTCTTTGAGCCGGAAAGCGACTTGAGGGCCCTAATCATCGCCACCGGATCTGAAGTGGGGCCTTCGGTAGAGGCGGCCAAGGCGCTTCAGGAGGAGGGCTGCGGCGTACGTGTGGTTTCCATGCCCTGCGTGGAGGCCTTTGAGGCGCAGGACGCCAGCTATCGGCAGCAGGTGCTGCCGCCGGAGATTACGGCCCGGATAGCTGTGGAAGCTGGGGTGACAGATGGCTGGCACCGCTTTGTCGGCGACAGCGGAGCCTGCCTCGGGGTGGACCGCTTCGGCGAGTCCGCTCCCGGAGGGGAGCTCTTCCAGTACTTCGGCTTGACCAGGGAGCGCATCACAGAAACCCTGCGTGGGCTCCTGGGGAGGAGCTGAAGGCCCGCAGGATCGTTCATGGATTGGCAGGATGCGCCTTAGGTGCCCAGAAACTTGAGCAGGGCGCGGAAGTCGAGCCGATCCCGCTCATCGAGCCGTTTGAGCCCCATCTGCCTGGCCTTGCTGCGGTAGTGCTCCAGCTCCCGGTGCGAGATATGGCCGCAGAGCTCGGGGTGGGAGCCGGCCTCGCCGCAGGGACGGTACTGATCCATGAGGTTGAGGTAGGTGTCCGGGGAGATCTCCTGGGCCAGAAAACGCAGCCATTCCTCGGTTGCGGCCAGATTGTCCGGCATGATGAGGTGGCGAACGATCAGGCCGCGCCGGGCCACGTGGTCGCTGTCCAGCTCCAGGTCCCCCACCTGGCGATGCATCTCCTGGATGGCCTGTTTGGCTACCTCTGGATAGTCCCCGGCCTGGCAGTATTTTTCAGCCGGCTCCCGAGCGGCGAACTTGGTGTCCGGCATGTAGATATCAAAGATCCCGGCCAGCTGGCGCAGGGTATCCAGAGACTCGTACCCGGAGCAGTTGTAGACCAGTGGCAGGGCAAGCCCGTTCTCCATGGCTTGTGGCAGGGCTTCCAGGATCTGGGGGATAACATGGGTCGGGGTGACGAAATTGATGTTGTGGGCCCCTTTTTTCTGCAGCTGAAGCATGATTCCGGCCAGCTCTTCGGGCTGGGCGACTACCGATCCCTCCAGGCTGTGGCTGATGTCGTAGTTCTGGCAGAAGATGCAGCCCAGATTGCAGCCGGAAAAGAAGATGGTGCCGCTGCCGTTGGTCCCCACCAGCGGGGCCTCCTCACCAAAGTGGAGGTTGTAGGAGGCGACCCTTGCCCTGCGCCCGACTTTACAGAAGCCGGTCTCGCCCTCCAGCCGGTTCACCCCGCATTGCCGCGGACAGATGTTGCAGGAGCCAAGGCGGCTGAGCAGGAGGTCGATCCGCTCCTGCAGGGAGTTGGTATCCATAGCACGATAGCTGGGTTGCATAGTACTCCTCCCCTGGATAGCTGGCACATGGAATAACCACAAACCCGGCTTGAACCATAGCCGGGGAAGGAAGATTCTATATACATTCGATCACGGTTGGTTGGCAAAAGTCAATTACCTCAGCTTTGCCGGAGGCAAAGCTGAGGTAATTGTACGATTTGTTGGAGTAAGCATGGGATTTTTGAGCGCGAGCACGAGCTTTACCCGCTATCGGCCATCAAGCGAGGTTCCGGCATCCTTATGGGAGCAGATCCCGGAGCTGTTGCGGCAGTACGCCTTCCAGGAGATCGAACGCAGCAACTCGGAGCGGGGCTTCGGCTGGGTCTGCTTCGAGGATTTTCTGGATACTGAGTGGAGAACGGCCCCGCCATCCAAGGGGGAGTTCCTGGCCTTCGCCCTCAGGCTGGACACCAGGCGCATCCCGCCGGCGGTTTTCAAGAAGCACTACCAGATTGCCCTGGCCGATCTCCAGGAGACCATGCGTCAAAAGGGCCAGAAGTATGTTACGCGCAACCAGAAGCAGGAGCTGAGAGAGCAGGTCAAGCTCAGGCTGCTGAGCCAGACTCTGCCCATTCCGGCTGTCTTCGATGTGGTCTGGAGCACGGCCTCCAAGCGAATATACTTCGGTTCTGTTCAGGCCAAGGTGCGGGTGCTCTTTGAGGAGCTCTTCGCCGAGACCTTCGGGCTGCAGCTGGAGCCCCTCACTCCTTTCGCTTTGGGGCAGGACCTGCTCGGCCCGCAGGAGGCTTTCAAGCTCGAGGAGTACGAGCCCGGAGTTTTTGTTTGAGCAAGGCGCGCCCGCAGCACTTCCTGCAGACCGGCCTCAGAGGCTGCTACGACGGGTCTGGCCGGGAGGTTTCCTGCAGGGGCACCTTTCAGGACGGCGCCCTTCGACTGGGCGAGCCCCTTCCGGAGAAGCGCTTCGAACCGGGCGAGCAAGCGGTGTTCGACCGCTATACCGGGCTTTGCTGGGCTCGCTCAGCCAACCAGTTCCAGTTTCCCTTGAGCTGGCCGGAAGCCTTGGAGGCGGTTCAAAGCCTCAATGCGGAGGCATTCGGAGAATGCAGCGACTGGCGGCTGCCCAACCGCAGGGAGCTGCGCAGCCTGGTTGGGCACGGGACAAGCAGGCCGGCCCTGCCCTCCGGACACCCCTTCAACGAGGTGCAGCAGACCTGGTACTGGACCTCGACCACCTCGGCCATGCATCCGGCCTATGCCTGGTACGTTCACTTCGAAGGAGGCCGGATGTTCTGGGGGCGCAAGGATCAGTATGCTCTGGTCTGGCCGGTCCGCGAAAGGGGCTTTGCTCTGCCCAGAACCGGGCAGACCAGGTGCTTCGATAGCCGGGGCTCCCAGGTGCACTGTCCCGGCAGCGGCCAGGACGGCGCCTACCGCTCCGGGCTCCAGTGGCCCAACCCCCGCTTTACCACTCTACCGGCCGGAATCCTGGACCGCTTGACCAACCTGGTCTGGCACCGGGACGGTTTTCTGGACCGGGAGGAGCTGAGCTGGGAACAGGCCCTGGACCGGGTAGCCGGGCTGAGGGCCAGAGACAATATTGCCTGGCATCTGCCCAACATCAACGAGCTCGAATCCCTGGTCGACGCCTCCCGTCACAGCCCGGCCCTGCCAGCCGAACATCCCTTCCGGAACGTCCAGGAGGTGTATTGGTCCTCCACCAGCAGCTGCTTCGCCACAGATTGGGCCTTTGCCCTGTACTTGCATAAAGGGGCTGTGGGGGTGGGCTACAAGCCTACAGCCAAAATGGCTGTCTGGCCTGCGGTAGAAGCCTTCCGGCTTGAGCGGCTCAATCCTTCTTGCCCAGCATGAAGATACCGTAGGTGGCCAAAAGGTTGGCAAAAAAGCGTACCTCGCGGCCTTGTTCCTCGTGATGGTGGGTGCTGATGGCCATATCCCTGAGAATGGAGAATCCGAAAATGGTGCAGAAGCGCCGGAAGTCCTGCAGGGGAATGACCCGGATGTTGGGAGTGTCGAACCACTCGTAAGGCAGCTCTTTGGATATGGGTGCCCGGCCTCGGAAAAGAAAGAAAAGCCGGTTCTTATAGTGGCTGAAGTTGGGAAAGCTGACGATGCCCCGGCGGCCCACCCGGAGCATTTCGTGCAGCAGCAGGGCCGGCTTTAACACCTGCTGCAGTGTCTGGCTGAGAATGACGTAATCGAAGCTCTGGGAGGGGTAGTCCGCTATCTCCTCGTGGATGTCCCCGTGGATGATGTTCGCCCCCTGAACGATCCCTTGCGATACCTTGTCCGGATCGATCTCTATGCCGGAGCCCTTGACCGCTTTTCCCCGCTCCAGGTGGTTGAGCAGCTCTCCGGAGCCGCAGCCAAGGTCCAGCACCGAGCTGTTGGGACTGATCCAGGAAGCTATGGTTTTCAGGTCGAAGCGCATAATTAGACCGCTCTGTGGACTGTGTGGTGCACCTTGTCCAGGAAGCCGGCCACCAGCTCGGCCTGTCTGGGATTGCGGACCAGGAAGGAGTCGTGGCCGTAATCGGTTTGAATCTCGCAGAAGTTGACTTCCAGATTGTTCTTCTTCATGGCCTTGACCATTTCCCGGGATTGGGCCGTGGGGTACAGCCAGTCCGAGGAAAAGGACAGCACCAGAAACTTGCACCGGGCCAGGGAAAAGGCCTTGGCCAGCGAGCCTTCCCCGTACCGGCTGGCCAGGCTGAAGTAATCCGCGGCCTTGGTGAGGTACAGCAGGGAGTTGGCGTCGAAGCGGTGCACGAACTTCTCGCCCTGGTGGCGGAGGTAGCTTGCCACCTGAAAGTCGGTTTGAAAGCTTTGCGGCGGAGCGCCTCTCTCCTTGGGCCTGCGGTCGAACTTTTGGCGCAGGGCTTGGTCTGAAAGATAGGTCACATGGCCGATCATCCGGGCGACAGCCTGGCCGTGGGTCGGCGGCTGGTGCTGGTAGTAGTTGCCTTGGTTCCAGTTGGGGTCGCTTATGATGGCCTGCCGCGCCACCTCGTTGAAGGCGATGGCCATAGCGGAATGCCTGGTGGCGCTGGCAATGGGGATGGCAGCCCTAACCTGCTCCGGAAAGCGCACCGACCACTCCAGGACCTGCATGCCTCCCATTGAGCCGCCAATGACCGCCAGGAGGCGCTCTATGCCCAGATGTTCGATGAGCTGCTTTTGGGCCTGCACCATATCCCCGATGGTGACCAGCGGGAAACTCAAGGCGTAAGGCTGCCCGGTGGCGGGATCAATCGAGCCAGGGCCGGTGGAGCCCATGCATCCGCCCAGCACGTTGGAGCAGATCACGAAATACTTGTCGGTATCCAGCCCTTTGCCCGGACCGATCATCGTTTCCCACCATCCGGGGCTGGCATCCTGGCTGGAGTAGTATCCGGCGGCATGGGAGTCCCCGGTCAGGGCATGCAGAACAAGGACTGCGTTGTCCCGGCTGTCGTTCAGCCGGCCATAGGTCTCATAGGCCAGGGTGAGCGGGCCGAGGCGCATACCGCATTCAAACTCCATTTCGCTCGGCGGATGGGCGAAAGGAAAGAAATGCTTTTCCACTATTCCGACGCTGTCTTGGAATTCCATATCCGCCTCAACCAGCGCGTTCTAGGGCCTGATCCAGGTCGGCCAGGATATCATCCGGATGTTCGATGCCCACTGACAGCCGGATGAAATCCGGGGTCACACCCGATCGTTCTTGATCTTTCGGGCTGAGCTGGGCGTGGGTGGTGGAGGCCGGATGGATGGCCAGGCTTTTGGCATCCCCGATGTTGGCCACATGGCTGAAAAGCCCCAGAGACTGGATGAACTCGCTCCCGGCCTTGGCTCCCCCCTGGATGCCGAAGCCGACCAGGCCGCCGCAGCCCCGGGGCAGATATTTTCGGGCCTGATCGTGGCTGGGGTGATCCGGCAGGCCGGGGTACAGGACCCACTTCACCCGGGGATGGTCTTTAAGGAATCGGGATACGGCCAGGCCGTTGGAAGAATGCCTTTCCATGCGCAAGTGGAGGGTTTCCAGGCCCTGGAGGATGAGAAAGCTGTTAAAGGGTGCTATGCTGGCCCCGGTATCGCGGAGCAGAACCGAGCGGGCCCGGAAAATGTAGGCCGCCTTTCCCACGGCCTCGGTCCAGACCAGATCGTGGTAGGAGGGGTCCGGCGCGTTCAGCATGGGGAAGCGGCTGTTGCCGCTCCAGTTGAAGGATCCATGGTCCACGATGATGCCACCCAGGCTGTTGCCGTGGCCGCCGCAATACTTGGTCAGGGAGTGGACCACGATGTCCGCCCCGTGAGCGAAGGGCTGGCAGAGATAGGGGGAGGGAACCGTGTTGTCCACTATGAGAGGGATGCCGGCGGCGTGGGCGGTTTCAGCCAGGGCTTCCAGGTCCGGAACGTCCAGGCGCGGGTTGCCTACGCTTTCCACGAACAGGGCTTTGGTGCTCTCCCCGATAGCCTCGGAAAAGGCTTGAGGCCGGTCGGCAGGTGCAAAGCTGGTCCGAATGCCGAACTGAGGCAGGGTATGCAGGAAAAGGTTGTAGGTGCCTCCATAGAGGCTGCTCGAGGAGACGATATGGTCGCCGCTGCGGCAAAGATTGAGAACGGCGTAGAAGATGGCGGCCGAGCCGGAGCTGGTGGCCAGTCCGCCGATGCCGCCTTCCAAAAGGCTGATCCGCTTCTCCAGCACATCCGTGGTGGGGTTCATGATCCGGGTGTAGATGTTCCCGGGAGTCTCCTCCGGTTGCGGCTGGGCGGCGGAGTCCTTTTCCGGCTGCGTAAGCCTGGGAGCCCAGACCCTGGGGGCCAGGGCGAAGAGCTCAGCCGCATCCTGCGGACTATGGAAAACGTAGCTCGTGGTCTGATAGATGGGAACCGCCCTGCTCCTCGACTCCGAGTCCGGGGAGTGTCCGCCGTGCAGAGATATGGTGTCCTGTCGCCAGCTCATGTTTTTCTATTCCTCTTGGCCTCTGAAATTGAAAATGGTTGCCATCCCTGTTGCTGAGTGATTACAATAGTACAAGCCTCGCCTACATGTTTGGAAGGGGCGAAACAATGGAGAACAGGCCAATGTCTCACGCAGAGCGAATTGAAAGCAAACGTCAGGAGTTGGGTTCGCGTTTAGCTGTACTGGCCCATCACTATCAGCAGGATGAGGTGGTCCGGCATGCCGATAACGTTGGAGACTCCCTGGAGCTGGCCAGGAAAATACCCCTGCTGGACGCAGAATATATCGTGATGTGCGGCGTGTACTTCATGGCCGAATCGGCCTCTATACTGGCCAAAGAGGAGCAAAATGTCTACATCCCGGATAGGGAAGCCGGATGCACCTTGTCCGAGCTGGCCCCGGGAGGCCTACTGGAGATGGCCCTTCAAGGACTGCAGCGGGAGGGACGAAAGGTTATACCTTTAGCCTATGTGAACACTTCCGCCAGCGTCAAGGCGCTTTGCGGGCGATACGGCGGTACGGTGTGCACCTCGGCCAACGCAGCAACCATGCTGGACTGGTCGCTTAAGCAGAGCGATGCGGTTCTCTTCTTGCCGGACAAGAACCTGGCCCACAATGTGGCCGATCAGCTGGGCATTCCGGAATCCAGGCGCAGCACTTTCAGTCAGGCCGGAAATGATGCGGAGGCCAGGCTCTATATTTGGCCCGGGTTGTGCGACGTACATCTCGCCTTTCGCCCGGAACAGATCGAGGACATCCGCAAAAGGAGCGATTCAGCCAAGGTCATTGTCCATCCGGAATGCCCTCCCGAGGTCGTAAGGCTCGCAGATGCCAGCGGGTCCACCTCGAGCATCATCTCCTATATAGACCAGGCCGATCCGGGCAGCGAGATCTATGTAGGAACCGAGATCAACCTGGTAAACCGCTTGGCGGAGCGATATGCCGGGCAAAAAGACATTCGGCCCCTTGAGGCCAGCTCCTGCGTGCATATGGCCAGGATCAACGCGGCCAAGCTGTGCTCGCTGCTGGAGAGCATGGAAAACGCCGAGCCGGTAGCTGTGGGCCCGGAAGACCGCAGCTGGGCCCTGATTGCCCTGGAACGGATGCTCGAGGTATGCTCATGATCGGAAGACTGAAAACCCTGGCCATTGAAAAGATCAGCCGGAACCGTCGCTATGCTGCGGATGATGAGCTGGCGGTGGAGGAGGCTCTCGAAGTGGCTGTGGACGGCACGCCCTATATGATCACCATGCGCTTGCCCGGGGAGGACGCGGATCTGGTGCGGGGGTGGTGCCTAACCGAAGGGCTGGTGGAGGATGAAAGCGGTATCAAAGCAATCCGCCCCTGTCCGGATGAGGCGAATCGAATCCTGGTCGATCTGGCTGTTCCCAGACGCAAAGAAGAGCCGGAAGTCCCGTCCCAGCTGCATGTGTCCCGCTCCAGCTGCGGGGTGTGCGGCAAATCCAGCCTGGATGGTCTGGATATCCCGCTTTCCCCTGTGCCCCATGCCTTGAGCATGGCTTTCCAAGAGCTATTCGCTCTCCAAAGGCGCTTCGAAGCCGAGATGGAGCTTTTCCCCAGGACCGGGTGCATCCACTCGGCCGCCATTTTCAGCCCTCACGGCGAGCTCCTCGCTTTTGCCGAGGATATCGGGCGGCACAACGCCCTGGACAAGGCCATCGGCAAAGTCCTGCTGCAGGGACAAAGGAGTCAGGCCGGTCTGGCTCTGCTCTCTTCCCGCCTGAGCTACGAGCTGGTGCAAAAAGGAGCCGTTCTGGGGCTGGAGATCATGGCCGGGGTCTCCGCAGCCACCAGCCTCGCCGCGAGCCTGGCAGATGACTTGCATATGACGCTTATCGGCTTCCTCCGGAATAGCCGGATGAACATCTATACCCACCCTTTCCGGATCAGCTGAGGGGCTCCTCCGGAAAGTGGGCCTTCTCCTGGGAACCATTATGCAAAATCGAAATCTGGCTGCAGTCTCGACCAGTCAACATATTGAGAAATATGAATTTTTCTTCAATGAAATCAGCATCGAGTCAGCGCAGCCAGCGGCTGCGCTCAAATGGCATCCGGGAAGCAAATTTTGTCTTGTCTTCTTCATGAGATTTTGCTAAGTGCTCAAAGGGTTTAGAAGCGAAAATATAATCTCTACTACAAGCATAAGAGAGTGGCTATGGTGAAACATGCCTGCCTGACGGCCTGCGTCCTGTTGCTTGGCGTTCTCGCAGTGGCCCAGGCCTTTACCCAGCCAGAGCTGAAGAGCATCAACGACGAAGCGTTTCAGGACAAGCAGCGTCCTCCGGTTCAGTTCGAGCACGACATGCACAACGCCAAGGCAGAGCTGTATGACTGCAGCCAGTGCCACCATCTCTACGAGAACGGTCGGCTCATTGAAGACGCCATGTCTGTGGACCGGGAATGCTCGGACTGCCATAGCCCCTCCGGCGGGTCCTCGAGCGATGTAGAGCTCATGGATGCCTACCACAGGCAGTGCATTGGCTGCCATTCGAAGCAGAAAGAGGGCCCCCTTGCCTGCGGGGAATGCCATGTCAAAGAGTAAGCTCCTTCTGGGCCTTGCGGCCCTCATTGGGCTCCTTGTCCTGCCTGAGGCCGCTCTGGCCTGGGGTCCGGGAGTGCATCTGGCACTGGGCAACGCGCTGCTCGGAGACCTGAGTCTGCTCACCTCCTCCTGCGCCCACATCATTCAGGAGCACAGACTTTCTTTTCTTTACGGCAGCCTGAGCGCCGACATTCTGGTGGGCAAAGGGCGCAAGCTCACCCCGAATCATTGCCACAGCTGGGGCGCCGGGTTCAATCTTCTGCGCTCGGTGGAGGAGCCGTATCTCAAGGCCTATGCCTACGGGTATCTGAGCCACCTGGCTGCCGATGTGGCGGCGCACAACTACTACGTTCCCAACATGCTTCAGCTCCGAAGAGGGCGTGGTCGCATCTCCCATGTCCATATCGAGATGCAGGCCGACCAGCAGATGGACTACTCCCAGGCACAGCTCAAGCAGCTGATGCAGCATTCCCCCAGAGGTGCGGACAAGCTGCTGCTTTCCACCTTGCGCAAGTCGAGGATGAACTTTTCCCTCAAAAAGAAGATCTATCGTGGCGGGTTGGCTCTGGCTAGGCTGAACAACGGCAATGCCGGGCTCAAGTCCCTGCAGGACAAGGTGAAGGCATCCCACTGCGGCGACTACTTCGAGGATATGATATCTCTTTCGCAACAGCTGGTTATCGATTGCTTGAACAATCTGGAGCATTCCGAGGTTTTGCACTACGATCCCATGGGCTTTGAAAATTTGGGGCTCGTCAAACGACAGCGCTGGAAGCGGTTGATGCGCCCCGATTATCAAGAGATGGCCATGTTCTTCATTCCCGCGATGAGCCTGCTGAACCTGTAAACGCGAACGGATAACCGAGAGTGGCTGCGTATGACTACCCAAAGCAAGCTGGAGAGGGTTCTCAAGAGCGGACATTTTGCTTTCACCGGAGAGCTCGGGCCTCCCCGGGGAACCAACGTGGAGTCGGTGAAAAAGAAGGCCTCCTACCTTCAGGGAGTGGTGGATGCAGTAAACATCACGGACAACCAGACCGGCATGGTTCGGATGTCCAGCTGGGCCACTTCGCTCATCGTGCTTCAGGAGGGCGTTGAGCCGGTCTACCAGATGGTCTGCCGGGATAGAAACCGCTTGGCCATGCAGGCGGACATTCTCGGAGCTTCCGCCCACGGCGTGACCAATATGCTCTGCCTTTCCGGAGACCACCAGCAGTTCGGAGATCATCCCCACGCCAAGGGTGTATTCGATCTGGATTCCATACAGCTGGTCGCCATGGTCAAAAGGATGCGCGACGAGGGCAAATTTCAGGGCGGGGCCTCCATCGAGGAACCCCCGCACATGTTCATCGGTGCTGCGGCCAATCCTTTTGCCGAGCCTTATGAGTGGCGGGTTTACCGCTTGGCGAAGAAGATTCAGGCCGGAGTAGACTTTATCCAGACTCAGTGCATCTACAACATGGCCCGGATGCGAGAGTGGGTGAAGCAGGCCAACGATATGGGGCTTACCGAAAAGGCCTCCATACTGGCCGGAATTACCCCGATGAAAAGTGTGGGTATGGCCAAGTATATGCAGAGCAAGGTTCCAGGGATGGACGTTCCGGATGAGATCATCAAGCGTCTTCAGGGGGCGAAAAAGAAGAAGGCGGCTGAAGAGGGTATCAAGATCGCCTGCGAGCAGATAGAAGAGTTCAGAGAGATGAAAGGGGTAGCCGGCATTCACCTCATGGCCATCGAGTGGGAGCACAAAGTACCGGAGATCGCAGAAAGAGCCGGCGTCCTGCCCAGGCCCCAAGTCTAATCTTCCCCGCTTGAACCCCGCACCGGCCTTGGGAGCAGTCCGCGGCTGCAGAAGTTGCAGACCGGAGGCTAAGGCCGGTGTTTTTATTTTTCCACCAAGAGGTCTTTGGCTATGAGCGATGCCCTGCAAACCATCCAAAACAGAGAGTCGTCGGTCTTGTTCAAAACCTACAACCGCTATCCGCTGCATATCAAAAAGGCTTCCGGCACCAAGCTCTATGATGCAGAGGGACGGGAGTACACCGATTTTTTGGCCGGCATCTCGGTCTGCAACCTGGGACACTGCCCCCCGGAGCTGACGGAAACGCTCTGCGGGCAAGCCAACCGGCTCGTGCATGTCAGCAATCTCTTCTACCAGGAGGAGCAGCTGGAGCTCGCCGAGCGATTGCTAAAGACCTGCTCCCAAGAAAAGGTCTTTTTATGCAACTCTGGAGCCGAGGCCAATGAAGCAGCGATCAAGCTGGCCAGACGCTACATGCAGCAGGTTCGAGGCAGGCAGGCCCACGAGATCATTACCCTGCGCAACTCCTTTCACGGCCGTACCCTGGCAACCTTGAGCGCTACCGGGCAGGAAAAGATCAAGGAAGGATTCCAGCCGCTGCCCCATGGATTCCGCATAGTGGAGCCACAGGTCGTGGAGGAGGTGGAGCGGGTTATTGGCCCGGAGACCGCCGCCGTTTTGTTGGAGGTGGTGCAGGGCGAGGGCGGGGTCAAGCCCCTGCCGGATCGGTATTTGCGCGATATCCGCGAGCTGTGCCGCCAGCGCGATATCCTGTTCATGGTGGACGAGATCCAGACGGGCATGGGACGCAGCGGAGCCATGTGGGCCCATCAGCATTTTGACCTGCGGCCCGATGTGTTCACCGTGGCCAAGGCCTTGGGCAACGGCCTGCCCATAGGTGCCATGCTCGCCTCGGAGGAGGTGGGCTCCGCCTTTGGCCCCGGGGCTCACGGAACGACCTTCGGTGGCGGTGCATTGGTGAGCAAGGTGGCCAGCAAGGTATTGGACATTATGGAGCGCGATGATATTTGCAGCCGCTCCATGGATATTGGCCACCTGGCCGTGGATCGATTGCGTCAGGTTCAAGCCGGGTATCCGGAGTTCGTAAGCGAGGTTCGCGGCCTGGGACTCATGCTCGGGGTGGAGCTCTCCTTTCCGGCGCAACCGATCTGGGAAAGCCTGCTTAGCCAAGGCTTTGTCTGCAATGTCACCCAGGAGAGCGTCCTTCGGCTGCTTCCTCCGCTGATTATCAGCTTCGAGGAGATCGAGGGCTTCGCCAAGGCTCTGGAGGAAGCCCTGCAAAAGGAGGGTAACGGATCCCATGCATAGCAGGCTCCCGTGTCCGGCTGGCCAAAGCAAGGAGGTCGCTTATGCATAAGGCCTTGCTGGTTGGGCTTTGTTTGGCCCTCGGGCTCGGAGCAATGAGCGCTTCTGCCTGGAGCGGGACCCTGGAGAAGGTCAAGAGCCGAGGCTACATTATCGCCGGGGTTCAGGACAGCGTGGTACCCTTTGGCTATATGGATAAGGGGTCCAACAGCATCGTCGGCTTCGAGGTGGATATCTGCCGCTACATCGCGGACAAGCTGGGAGTGGAGCTGAAGCTCAAGCCGGTAAGCTCTGCCAATCGGATGGACATGCTGGTTCAGGGCACGGTGGACATGCTGGCGGCAACCATGACCCACACCTTTTCCCGGGACAAGGAGATCGACTTCTCCATCTCCTACTTACGCACCGGGCAGAAGATATTGGTCAGAAAGGGCTCGGAGATAGAATCTGCTGCTGATCTGGCGGGCAAAAAGATAGGCGCAGTCAAGGGATCGAGATCTGAGAAGAATATCGAGTCTGCGCAGCCGGACTGCACTATCCGCACTTATCCAGGATATCAGCAAGCCTTTGCGGATTTGCAGCAAGGCAAGCTAAGCGCCCTGACCGCCGAGGCCACCATTTTGCTGGGACTGAGGAATAGCTCCGAGAGTCCGGACAACTGGAGTATCGTTGGGGAATACCTGTCCCATGAACCCTACGCCTTGGGCCTTCCGGAGAACGATTCCGACTTTCGAGACTTTGTCAACAAGGCCCTGGCGGATTTGTGGAGCAGCAGCACCTACCTGAAGATCTACAACAAATGGTTCGGGCCTAAGACCCAGTATTACCTGCCTCTGGAGTGGGAAATGGAGATCTGGCCCTACTGATCGAGCCGATGGCTTCCACACTCTACCTTGTAGACATGCCGCTGCCCGGTCCACCGGGGGACGACCTCCAGCTGTTTCTCGCCGAACATGTTCCCTGGGGCTGGGAGGAGCTGGAGACCCAGGACCGGAGGAATCTACACCTCTATTGCAACAGCCTGGAGCAGGCCGAGGCCTTGAGCCTTCGCATCGCCTCCGCCTTTCCGGATCTTAAAACCGCCATCTCCAAACAGGAGGAGCAGGATTGGGCCGAGAGCTGGCGCTCTTTCTTCACCCCCGTCCTGGTGGCGGATACATTTGCCGTGGTTCCTTCCTGGGAACGGGAGGCAGCGGTTGATCCGGGATTTGTCCGCATTGTCATCTACCCGCAAATGGCCTTTGGTACCGGCCATCATCCCACGACGCATCTCTGTTTGCAGGCCCTGGCCGAGCTTCGGGCTGAAGGGAGGCTTGGCAAGGGCCAGGTAGGCCTCGATCTGGGAACCGGGTCGGGTATTCTGGGGATTGCCGCCTCGCTCTTAGGTCTGAAGACTGTTGGCCTGGACATCGATCCCGTGGCAGTGGACAATGCCAAGCTCAATCGCGGACTGAATCCAGCCGGTGACCGTCTGGACCTCCTGGTCGGCGATGTGCAGTGCCTTCAGAGGCGCCGGAGGTACGATCTCATCGTGGCCAATATCCTGGCTCAGCCGCTCATGGAGCTGGCCGGAGAGATAACCTCCAGGCTGGCTCCGCAGGGTTGTCTCCTTCTTTCAGGGATCCTGCGCTCCCAGGAGCAGGCGGTGGCTCAGGCCTATGAAAAGCTGGGGCTGGGACGTCCCAGAGCCTATCAAAGAGAGGACTGGTCCGCCCTGCTCTGGCAGGGCGGGTGAAGGTTTTTCCGACCTCCTTGCCAGTCTGCCTGCTTTGCTTGCGGGGCTGATCTTTTCCAGGCTGTGCTTCAGAGGATGCCTTTATTATGTCTCCCCAACTCCGGGTTGTGGCTTATGTCCGTGCAGAAGACCCTTTTTGCAATGTACAACCTGATGTTCGATGTACTGGGGCCCAGCTACTGGTGGCCCGCCGAAACCCCCTTCGAGGTCTGCGTGGGGGCCATCTTGACCCAGAACACGAACTGGAGCAACGTGGAGAGAGCGATCTGGAATCTCCGCCAACAGCACTTCCTGGACCCGGAACGGCTCGATCAATGCCCAGAGGAGGAAATAGCGGAGCTTATCCGGCCTTCAGGATACTTTCGGCAAAAGGCCAAGCGATTGAAAGCCTTTGTCCATTTTCTGCGAGAGCAGAGCGGATACAGCCTGAGCCCCTTGAAGAGCCTGGACTTCGAAACCCTCCGCCGACAGCTTTTGAAGATCAAGGGGATCGGCCCTGAAACCGCGGACAGCATTCTGCTCTATGCCCTTCATCGGCCCAGCTTTGTTGTCGACGCCTATACGGCCCGCATTCTTCACCGCCACGGGCTGGTTCCGGAGGAGGTGAGCTATGACGAGCTGCGAGACCTTTTCATGGACCATCTCCCGGAAGATGTGTATATCTATCAGGAATACCATGCGCTTCTGGTGAGGACCGGCAAGCGCTGGTGCAAAAAGAAGTCCGGCTTATGTGCAGACTGCCCTTTGTTTTCGCTTCTAGAATGAGCCCTGTTCCCATGCATAACACATGAACCGCGGCTGCATACTCTTCATCTGGGTACTCGGATCAATACTTCTCCTGTCCCTTCCTGCGTACCCGGCTCAAGACAAGACCTCGCAGATCAAGGACAGGATTTCCCGGCAAAAGGATCGGATCGAAAAGGAAAAAGAATCCCTTTCCGAGCTTTCGCAAAGGGAGCGGAAGCTGTTTGCCAACGTAGCGAAGCTGGAAAAGAAGATCCGCAGCACGCGGCAGAAGCTGCAGAAACAAAAAGAGGATCTGGAGGCCATAAAGCTGCAGGAGCAGCAGCTGCAGGAGGAAGCGAACCGGATCGAACGCCGTGTCCAGGGCCTGGAAAATGAGCTGCACCGCCTGTTGCGACGGTTATGGCCCCTCTATCTGCAAAACGATCCCCTTCGCTTGGGAGATGTCTCCAGCTGGGCAGAAGCGGATCGCAAGTTCACTTGGCTCGCTGCGGTATACGGTATGGCGGAAAAGAGGATGCAGAGGCTGAGTGCGCAACAGGAGAAGCTGGAAGCCAACCTGGAAAAGCAAAAGCAAGTCCGGGCCCAAGCGGCCTCCCATTTGTCCAAGGTGAAGAGCACCGAGGATCAGCTGCTGCAACAGAAGCTGTCCTATCTGCACCAGCTGCAGAAGATACGGGCCAAAAGGCTGGCCAAGGAAGAGCAGCTGGAGAACATACGGGATACGATCAGTGAGCTTGAGTATAAGCTCAAGCTGCTGAGTACCAGGCGGATCGAACATCTCAAGGGGCATCTACCCTGGCCGGTTCAGGGAGATGTGATCGCCGAGTTCAACCCCAGCTCTAATCCTCCCCAGGAGGGTCTGGGACTGAAGGTGCCCCAGGGGGCGCAGGTGGAAGCCGTATGCTGGGGGAAAGTGGTTTATAACGATACATTGCGTGGCTTCGGACGGGTGGTGATCATTTTTCACGGCAACAACTACTACTCCTTGTATGCCTATCTCAATCAGTCCCAGGTGCGGGTAGGGCAGGATGTTGAAAAAGGAGAACCCATCGGCGAAGCTGGATTCTACCCCAAGGCAAAGGGAACGGGGCTCTATTTTGAGCTCCGCTCCGGGAAGCAGCCCATAGACCCCGGGCCATGGCTGGGCAAGCCGGCTTGAAGGCTCTCGCTATGGCCAGGCTTAAAGTGTTACATGTTATTGCAATGTAAGAAACCATATTGGGAGATGATCATGCGTATAAGTCATTGTATGGGGATTCTTCTGCTTTTGGTCTGCTTGACCTTCACGCCGAGCTTGTCCACAGCCAAGAGCGACTATAAGCCCCTGAAGCAGTTCAGTCAGGTTATGGATCTCATTGAGAAGTCCTATGTCCAGGAGGTGGATCGCGAGGAGCTCGTCAAGGGGGCGATTGAGGGCATGCTGCGGAATCTGGACCCCCATTCCGGCTACCTGGACAAGGACGCCTTTCAGGAAATGCAGGTGGA
The DNA here is from genome assembly GCA_964595165.1 of uncultured Desulfohalobiaceae bacterium. Taxonomy (GTDB): domain Bacteria; phylum Desulfobacterota; class Desulfovibrionia; order Desulfovibrionales; family Desulfothermaceae; genus CAZQPF01. The sequence goes on along the minus strand of CAZQPF010000001.1, from coordinate 76,529 downwards.
GACCAGCGGAGAGTTCACCGGGGTGGGTATCGAAATCACGCTGCAAAACGGAAGGCTGACTGTGGTCTCGCCCATAGAGGATACCCCGGCCTATGAGGCCGGCCTGAAGGCGGGAGATGTTATCCTGGAGATCAACGGCGAGGCGACTCAGGATATTTCCATCATGGACGCCGTGCACAAGATCCGCGGTCCCAAGGGGAGCGAGGTGGAGCTTACCATACTGCATAAAGGTGCTGACAGGCCCGAGACCATTACGGTGGTGCGTGACGTGATCCCGGTTCACAGCGTAAAGTCCAGGACCCTGGAGCCGGGCTACGAGTATATTCGGATCACCAATTTCAATCAGAACACCACCTCTGAATTGAAGGAGGTTCTGCAGAACAAGCGGGGCAAGCTCAAAGGGGTGATTCTTGATCTTCGGAACAATCCTGGCGGGCTGCTGGATCAAGCCGTCTCCGTTGCGGATATGTTCCTCTCGCAGGGAAAGATCGTCTACACCAAAGGCAAGGTGGATCAAGCCCAAATGAGCTTTTCGGCCAAGGAAGCGGAGTCGGATCTCAAAAGCCAGCCCATGACGGTATTGATCAATGCCGGAACTGCTTCTGCCTCGGAGATTGTGGCCGGGGCGCTGCAGGATCAAAAGCGGGCTCTCATCCTGGGTGAGCGTAGCTTCGGAAAGGGCTCGGTACAGACGGTGATTCCGCTGGCAGACGGCTCCGGCATCAAGTTGACCACAGCCAGGTACTACACCCCCAGGGGGCGTTCCATTCAGGCCGAAGGCATCGCCCCGGACCTCACTGTTCCTTTCGTAAGCCAGCAGGATGGCGAGGCCCGGCCCGGACATCCGTTTACCACGCTGCGGGAAAGGGATCTGGAAGGACACCTGGAAAACGGGGAAGGCCAGTCCCAGGGCAAGGCGAGGCCGAAGGAAAAGGAAACCCAGAAGATACTCAAGGAAGACAATCAATTGCGGATGGCATTCGAGCTGGTCAAGAGCCTGCCCACGATCCAGGCGCTCCAGTAGGGCAGTGGCGCATGGCGGCCAAACGGAAGACAGCCAAGAGGAGCTCCCGGTCCAAAAAGAAAAAGCCCTCCGGGTCGGCTCGAGTCAAGCTTTGGCTCTGGGCAGTGGCGATAGGAGTGACTGCGGTGAGCCTGCTGCTGGTTCTCAGGCTGCCGCCGCGAACCGTACCCGAGCAGCCGGCGGGGGAGGGCTCCGCCCCCAAGCGGGAAACGGTGGCCCAGGACGAACAGGGCGAGCCTTCGGAGCTTACCAAGCGTGTTTCCGTAGAATCCGCTACCAAGGCCTACGAGGAAGCTCTCGATGCCGAGCTGGAGCAATTGATCAAGGAAGTGGATCTGGCCATTGTGCAGAGCCTGGTGGTTTCCGGTATCGGGGCTGACAATCTTCGGCATCGCGAGGTCAATCTGCGCATCACAAACGGACAGGAGTACCATTTCCAGTCCCTGGCCCTGCAGATCAGCACTGCGGAACAAAACGAGGCCTTTTTAAGCCAGCTGCGCGATTATCTGAGCCGATGGCTCGGGCAGCAGGGCCGGCTGGTCAAGTCTGAAGACGGTGCCGAGGCCTGGACCATCGAGATCAACAACTTAAAGACGCATCGAATCGAGCTCATAGACAGATTCAAGAGCAGCCCTGAGCCCGGCCTAAGGCCCAAGATCGCTGTGGTCATTGACGACATGGGCGAGAGTGTGGCAAAGGCACGTCGATTGACCGACATTTTCGGCTCCGGATGCACCCTGTCTATTCTGCCGCAGAGCTCCTATTCCGGGGAAACGGCCCGTGTGGCAAGGAAGCGCGGCGCGGATATCCTGTTGCATCTCCCCATGGAGCCGGTAAGCTATCCAGCGGCCGATCCAGGGCCTGGAGCGCTGTTTGTGGATATGGAGCGCACCAGGATCCAATCCATTCTGCGTCGCTCCATTCAGGGCCTGCCGGGAATCATAGGGGTGAACAACCATATGGGCTCCAGGTTCACGGCGGATGAACGGTGCATGCGCATCGTTCTCAACATGCTCAAAGAGCAGGGTCTGTTCTTTATGGACAGCCTGACCAGCTCCAGCAGCCTGGCCGCGAAGATGGCGAACCGGATGAAGGTTCAAACCATCAGCCGCGATATCTTCATCGACAACCAGCGGGACGTGGAAAGCATCCTGTTTCAGCTCCAAAAGGCGGAGCAGGTGGCGCGGGAAAAGGGCTATGCCGTGGTCATCGGCCATCCCTACCCGGAAACGCTGGATGCCCTGGAGCACTGGGTTGCGAAAAACGACGGCGACATCCAGCTGTGCGCTCTGAGCCAGCTCATGCGGCGCAGAACTCAAGCACACACCTCATATTGACTCACGAGTTCAAGGTTCCAAGCTCACGGTTATAAGAATTAAATCAATTACATTGCGCAAAAATGCAAGGTCCGAATCGGGCCTTGAATAGCATCTACAAAAGCAGCAAGCTATGGCAGAACTTTTGACTGTCGAGATATTGAGGAGGAGAACGACATGCAGGAACAGACACTGGCCATCATCAAGCCTGATGCTGTAGAGCGGGGGCTTGTGGGGGAGATTATCAAGCGCATCGAAGGGGCTGAGCTGAAGCTCAAGGCCATGAAGATGGTTTCCCTGAACAAGGCCGAGGCCGAGGGATTTTATGCTGTGCACCGGGAAAAGCCTTTTTTTGAGAGCCTGACCCGGTACATGAGCTCCGGACCGGCAGTGGTTGCCGTGCTGGAGGGGGAGAAGGCGATCACCAGGTACCGGGAGCTCATGGGGGCCACCAACCCTGAGGAGGCTGCCGAGGGAACCATACGCAAGGCCTACGCTCTGGATATTGAGAAGAACTCCGTCCACGGGTCGGACAGCTCGGAGAACGCAGCCATAGAGATCAGCTACTTCTTCAATCAGCTCGAGGTGGTGAGCTGATGGCCTCCATAGGTGTACTGGGCGTAGGCAACATGGGCGCAACCCTGGTCAGGGGGTGGTCCGGCCTGGAGGCGCTGGCCATCTCCGCCTACGATCCGGATCAGCCGAGACTGCAGCGCTTGGCCGAGGAGACGCTCATTACGCCGCACCAGGAGCCGGCCTCAGTGGTGGCGGGAAGCGACTTCGTCCTGCTGGCAGTCAAGCCCGGCCTGATTCAGACAGTGCTGGCGGAGATAGCCGAGCACCTTCGGGCTGATCAGTGCCTCATCTCCATTGCCGCAGGCGTTAAACAGGAGAGCATCAAGGCCTGGAGCAGAAACGCCTGTCCGGTGGTCCGGGTGATGCCCAACACGCCGGCCCTGGTAGCCGAAGGCGTCTTTGCCCTGTGCAATGACGATTCTGAGCTGAGCTCCGAGCAGGAACAGTTCGTCCGCCAACTGTTTGAACGTATGGGCCAGGTGCATATCCTGGCCGAGGGATACTTCGACGCCTTCACCGCATTGATCGGATCCGGACCGGCCTATGTATACTACTTTCTGGAGGCTCTTCGGGAAGCGGGGGTCAGCTTGGGATTCACGCGGGAACAGAGCGGGAGCATGGTTCTCTCCCTGGCCAAGGGAGCGGTCAAGATGGCTCAGGAGAGCGAGTCTTCAGTGACCGAGCTCAAAGAGATGGTGACTTCGCCTGCCGGGACAACCATCGCCGGGGTAAACCATTTGGATCGCCAAGCGGTGAAAAGCGCTGTAATCGATTCTGTTCTTGCGGCCTGGCAGCGGAGCAAAGAGCTCGGTTAGCGATATAATGGGTTTATCATAATCTCCAGCTATCCATCCAGGAACTGGGTTCCAGGTTGATCAAGCAAGAAGCTCCCCTCACTAAGTTTGCTCAGCCTCAGCTCAAGCTTGGAGAAAAGCTGCCGCTTGAGCGTTTACGCCTCAAATCGAAGAAGAATGCGGTCAAACTAAATGAAGGGTGAGGGGTTGTAACCTGGCGTTTCATATGAGCTCCGCAGTCTGCCGGTAGGCCTCGTAGAGGCAGATCGCCGCCGCGTTGGAGATGTTCAGGCTGCGTACCTTCCCCCAGATGGGGATGCGCAGGTGGCAGGGGTGCTTCTCAAGCAACCAGCTGGGAAGCCCTTTGGTTTCCGGACCCAAGACCAAAATCTCCCGGCCGGAAAAAGCAAAAGAAAACAGCGATGTCGAGGCCTTGCTGCTGGTGAGCACCAGCTTGTCGCGCTCGTCCACATTCTGAAGAAAGGAATGCCAGTCCGGCCAGACCTGAACCTTAACATACGGCCAGTAGTCCAGCCCGGCCCGTTTGAGATAGCGGTCCTCGAGGCTGAACCCCAGCGGCTCTATGAGATGAAGGGGGGTGTGGGTTGCGGCGCAAAGCCTGGCTATATTTCCGGTGTTGGGAGGTATTTCCGGCTCGAAAAGGGCGATTTGCATAGCTGGACGCTGTCAAAGGCGGGCCGTTACCGGGAGCTGCTCGGGGGTGGATGATGGTGGGCGGTCAGGGATTTGAACCCCGGACTTCCACCGTGTGAAGGTGGCACTCTGACCACTGAGTTAACCGCCCACAAAAAACAGGCTCATTATATAGAAACCAGGACCTGTTGGCAAGCCCAGTTCAGCGAATTTTTTGGGTTAGCCTGTTGAAGTTGAGGGTTCAAGTGCATGGTTCACAGCAGCGCACGGCGCATAGCGAAGCATGAAATTCCAGAGCTCAGAAAAAAAGACCAAGTGATAAGCCAAAATAATGCACCGTGAAATGAGTTCTTGTATATCAGCAATTAAAACCATATTTTCAAGAATTTTGATTGTCGAGCCGTCTATCAAAATCTATCAAGCCACGCAGGCGGACCCGGAGAGGAAGTGGTATGCAATCTGCAAAAGCGAAGGCATACGAAGTGAATAACAATTGGCAGCAACCGGGCAAGTCATACAAGATACTCATCCTTGGCGGTAGGCGTGGCTTGTTGGGGCAGGCCATGGCTGCGGCCGGACAAGCCAGGGGACTGGAGACCATCTCCCTGGGCCAGGAGGATGTAAACATCCTTGATCCCAGGTCCCTGGGGCGGTGCATCGACCGGCACGCTCCGGACTGCATCTGCAATGCAGTGGGGTATACAGCTGTGGATTTGGCGGAAGAGGATCCGGAAATGGCCTATGCCCTGAACCGCAGGGTGCCCGAGGCGCTGGCCGACATCTGTAAAGGGGCTTCGGCCCCGGTGGTTACCTTCAGTACAGACTACGTCTTTGACGGTCGCAAACAAGCCCCTTACCTCCCCGAGGATGCACCCAACCCGCTTTCCGTCTATGGAGCGAGCAAGCTCGCCGGGGAGGAGGCCCTGCTGGACAGTGAGGTGGGATATGCGCTCGTGATCAGGACCTCCTGGCTTTTCGGACCCTGGAAAACGAATTTTGTGCAGAAGATGATCGACCTTTCCAGAGAAAGAAACGAGCTCACTGTGGTCCACGACCAGGTAGGGTCCCCCACATATACCTGCGATTTGGCGGAACACACCTTGGAGCTTCTCCGCCATAACGCCTCCGGCATTCATCACCTGAGCAACAGCGGGCAGGCCAGCTGGTGCGAGCTGGCTGCGGAAACGGTGAGCATTGCCGGAATCACCTGCCAGGTCTCTCCCGTCACCTCGGAGCAATATCCGCAAAAGGCTAGGCGGCCGAGCTACTCGGCGCTCGACTGCTCCAAGTATACCAAGCTTTGCGGATCAAAGCCCCGGCCTTGGCTCCAGGCCCTGCGGGACTATGTCTTTTCCCATCAGAGCGACCGGATATCCTGCGAGGATTGAGGGCGCCTCAGATAGATGCCCCTGGCCTGCTCCTTGCCCAGCTGTCTGAAGGGTGTGCTCTATTGATAACCCGACGCGCCCGGGCAACGACGCCCTGTTCTGCTCTCGGTTGGCCAATGATGGGGGCTATATCCCTTTAGATGTGTGGGAGCCGGAATACAGGGAGGCTTTTCCTGCAAGGCGGCGGACAACGGACCGCGGCTTCCAGCCGCGGTCCGTTAGGGATCTATTCTAAGGGCCTGGAGAACTGCTCCTCCACCCTGTAGCGGTGGCAGGGCCCGCTGTTCCAGGTGCAGAAGGGGTAGAGCCTGTTGTCGGGGCTGGCATAATGGATTACGCAGTGCTGCACCCGGTCCAACTCGAAGTTGTATTTGTCCTGAAAATGCATGGCCGCCAGCAGCAGTACGTCGAAGCGATCGCCGATCATATGATAGGTATGGCCTTTGTGGGTCTTTTTCGTGGGCTCGGCTTCCAGGAACTTGTTAACGAAGTCGATGAGCTCATCGAAAGTCAGCCCTTCCGGCGCTTGGTCCGGGTAAAAGTACTTCTTGAGCTTGCGCATGACCTGAAACTTGGTCAGCTTCTTCCGCCAGGAATGGTTTTCCACCGCCTCGGCTTCCTTGTTCAAGTCCTGCATGGCAGCTTCGATATCCAGAAATCTGGTGACCGGCACGGCTGTTTTGTTCTTTTTGTCCACCACAAGGTAGCTGGCTGCACCGCAATGGGCATGGCAGGTGAAGTAGACCTTGGGCTTGCCGGTGATGGCCTCCAGGAGCCGGCTGATGGGTGAAATAATGGAAAATGGATACCAATCGCGATACATATCCAGAATGCCGGTCTGATCCTGGAGATCGCGGGCCATGTCGGCCATGGTATAACGCATTTCCAAACGCTTGGAATGATCGATGCGGCCGGTTATGGAAACCGGCTGAAAGCTGATGGCGGTTATGGCGTCTGTATTTTCCACGGCGAAGTTGAGGATCTCCCCGATCTGATCGTCGTTGAGCCCCCGGACGATGGTGGGAACCAGAGTGACCATGATTCCCGCCTGTTTCAGATTTTCAATGGCCTGCATCTTCTTCTCGAACAGGGGCCTGCCCCTGGACTCCTCGTAGACCTCATCCCGCATCCCGTCGAACTGAAGATAGACCACATCCAGGCCGGCCTCGGCAGCCTGCTTGGCAAACTCCGGCTTTTGGGCGAAAAGGAGGCCGTTGCTTGCGGCCTGTACATCGAGAACGCCTTTGTCCTTGGCCATGCTGACGGCCTTTAAAAAATCCTTGTGCACCGTGGGCTCGCCCCCGGCGTACTGGATGCTCAGCGGGGGATAGGGCTTGAGGGAGAGCACGTTATCCAGCATGGAATCCAGCTGCTCCAGAGTGAGGTCGAAGACCCTGCCGCTGGCATTCGCATTGGCGAAGCATATGGGGCAGTTCTGATTGCAGCGGTTGGTCAGATCGATATTTACCAGGCAGGGAGTGGATTTATGCTGGCTGCACAGGCCGCAATCATGGGGGCAGTTGTTGCTGGATTGGGTAAAGGGGGTCTGGAGGCCGCTGGGAAGCTCGAAATGCGTGCGGCGTCTTTTGAGAAAGAACTCGGCATCGCTGGATACGAGCTCACTGTAATTGCCGTGCTCAGGGCAGGTTTTGTCCATCCAGACCTTGCCTTGGTCCTGGTAAAGAGTTGCCTCTAAAATGGTGTCGCATTCAGGACATATACTCTGTGTTTGACAAGGAAGCTCCCACGCCGCCTTCTGCTCAGCTGGTCCCTTCTGGAGATTTCTTTCAAACAGCATGACAACTCTCCTTTTGTTTATTTTAAATTAAATAATTATTTACCTTTTTCTGTCAACTCAACGGTGAAAAGTTGTTTGATTGCTGCACTGTTTCATGCAAGGGTGTGCCGTTCATTATATCTCTTCAGCCGGGTAGCTTGCCGGGTCCAGATGGCTCAAGGCTTCGCCGATGGTGAACAAGGATCCGCAGACCAGGATGAGGTCCTGCTGGCGGCAGAGGGATACAGCTCGGCCCAAAGCAGACTCCAGAGAAGGAATTACCTCGCAGGATATATCCCCGGTGGGCGCAAAGGATCTTAGGGTGCCGGGATCCATGGCCCTTTCGTACCTGGGGCGGGTGAAAAGGACATGATCGGCCAGGGAGAGGACGGGCTTCAGCATGCTCCGCGCATCCTTGTCAGCCATGATGCCAATGACCAGAATAAGCTTTTCGTAGTCCAGGTCCTGGGTCAGGCTTGCACATAGGGCCCTCATGGCTGCGGGGTTGTGTGCCCCGTCCAGAATGATCCTGGGCTGGTCGGAGATCAGGTGCAGACGTCCGGGCCAACGGGTGTTTTTGATGCCCTGGCGCATGTGTTCCGGGCTGATGGACCAGCCCCTGCGCTTAAGCAATTCCAGGGCTCCGAGGGCCAGGGCAGCATTTCGCTGCTGAAAGGCTCCGTTCAAAGGAATCTCCACCTGGTGCAGATTGGTGTCCAGGCCGGAATAGTGCATGCCCCGGGCGGTTTTCCTGTAGCGCATGTCCCGGCCGAGCCGGAAGAACGGAGCCTGTAACTCCCCGCAGAGATCTTCGAACAGCTGCAGGACCTGTTTCTGTTTGACCCCTGTCAGCAATGGGGTGTAGTGCTTAATAACTCCGGCCTTTTCCCGGGCCACTTCCATAAGCGTTCGGCCGAGAAAGTCTTGATGCTCCAAGGAAATGTTGGTTATCACGCTCAGCAGAGGCTCGATGATGTTCGTTGCATCCAGTCGGCCTCCCATACCGACTTCCACAACGTCGATATCGGTTTTCTCCCGGGCAAAATAGGTCAGGGCCATGGCAGTGACTGCTTCGAAAAAGGTGGGCGGCTCACTGGGATCGCTCGCTTCCCTGATCTCGCGTATCAGGGCCGCGGCTTGCTCACTGGGGATCTGCCGGGAGTTGACTTGCATACGTTCCGTGAAGCGGACCAGATGCGGCGAGGTGTAAAGGCCAACGCGATAGCCGGCTTCCTGAAGCATGGATACGGCAAAGGCCGCCACCGAGCCCTTGCCGTTGGTTCCGGCGACATGAATAAAAAAGCGGTCCTTATGGGGGTCGCCCAAAGCCCGCAACAGGTTGGAGGTTTTGGAGAGGCCGAACTTGATACCGTACTTTTGCAGACTCAAGAGGTACTCCAGCTCCTGAAGGTAGGAGTGATCTTGAGGCCGGGAAGCAGCATCGGCGGAGGCAGGTGAGGGCATGCAGGTCTCCTTTGTATGAGAGCTAAGGTCTGAATATATCTCAATAACAAAGAGTGCAACGTTTTTTCGGCAATCTTTTGCGGGCCGGCTTCAGGGCTCGTATGAACAGGACAAAATGGAATATATACACCAGAACGGATGCCGTTTTGAGGTCCAGAAGCAGGGAGAAAGGAGCTATAAAAAGGTCAGCTATCCGCTCCTGGTGGGAAGATACTCCGAGATCCGGACCGAGAGGTTTGTCTTCCAGTATGACCTGAACGGCGCTATCAAGTATATCCGCGGCAGATCGGCCCACTGGCCCCATCCCTCGGAATGGCTAAAAAGAAGCATAGGGAATCACTGGGTGTACTATTTCTCCGGAGGATACACCGATATCTCGGATGTTTTCGGCGAGTACTACCTCCCCTGTGTGCGCTATCCCACAAACACCTTGTGGAGCAGGAACCCTTTTAGGGATCTTGAGGTGCAGGCGGCTCTGTCGGCCTGGCAAAAGGAGCCGAAAAGCTGCGCTCAAGCCCTGCTGGCCTCCCGGAAGGCGGGTCCGGAGATCGCCGATCTGGCCGAGAAGGTTGCAGCTACCGACCAGGAGGAGCTGCGGCGCAGAGCCGAAAGCCTCAACCGGATCTGCGGCGCAAATGTAAGCGTCCTTCCGCCGGACAGCCGGCATGTGGACTATGAGTGCTTGCCCCTTATTCTGGCGGACGGGTGCCTGTACGGATGCAGATTTTGCCGCGTCAAGTCCGGTAAGGGGTTTGCCGAGCGCTCCCGGCAGGACATTCTAGGGCAGCTTAACGGCCTGCGAGAGCATTTCGGACCGGAGCTGGCCAATTACAACGCCCTCTTTTTCGGGCTGCACGACGCTCTGAGCTGCTCGCAGGATCTCATCTTGTTTGCGGCAGAGCAAGCCTGGGAAGCTCTCGGGCTGGATGCTTCCTACGTCGGCCCTCCACAGCTCTTTTTATTCGGCAGCGCCACTGCCTTGCTCCGGGCTCCGGAACGGCTGTTCGAGCGCTTGAACCAGCTGCCGTTCGTCCAGTACATCAATATCGGGCTGGAGTCCGGAGACCAGCAAAGCCTGGACCGGCTGGGCAAGCCCCTGCCTGCTCGGAAAGTGCACCTGGCCTTTGAGCGGATGCTGGAGATCAACGCGCGCTATCAAAACATCGAGGTCACGGCCAACTTCATGTCCTCGGCCGGTCTTTCCGAGAGCCACTGGGTCAGCCTAGGGGATATGGCAGGAAGCAAGCCTGGGCATGTCTCGGACAAGGGCACCATCTACCTCTCTCCGCTGGAGACGGAGAACAAAAGGTTCCATTTGCAGCGCTTCAAGGCCCTGAAGCGGGAAAGCAGGCTCCCGGTGTACCTCTATCTCATACTGCGGCTGTGAGCCAGCTGCAGAGCACAGGCCTATGGCCGAGCTGACTCTGTGCCGCGGCCTGGGCTTCAGAAAAAAAAGGAGGGCTGGAGCAAAGCGGAGAGCCTGCCTTGGTTCTGATACTCCCGGGGACGGCTCGACTTTAGAAGGCCGGCCAGCTCGGCCTCGCTTGACGGCGGAGCGGGGCATTCGATCTCGTTGGCCAGGCAGCCGACTGCGGCTTCCAGGTGGGCATCGCTGTTATACAGAGGGACCAGGGAGCACTCCTCCTGGAGCTCCTGGTAGAGCCGCCTCCGCTGGGGCACATATTTGCGGTTGTCTTTTGCGAACTGACCTTCTAAAATATTGAGCGAATTCATTTCTAGGCCGTGTATGTAGGGCAGTATACCGGATAGCTCGCTGCTGCGATCGCTTCTCCAGCGAAAGGCATGAGCCAAAAAGGCAAAGTGCTCCTCATCGGCGATCCAGCTGGCGAAGACCTCGGCGCATGGCAGACCCGGAGGGATCTCCAGCCCTTGATTCCGGGTGATGATCACCAGGTCGAAACCTTCGGCCAGGGAGACCTCCAGTCCGGAGTAGATGGCAAGCCCGGGAAAGTCCTGCCGCATCTCGCGAAGCTCCCCCGGATGCCATTGCTGCTGGTGCTCCGTGATAACCAGGGCCTGCAGCCCGTGCTCCAGAGCCAGGCTGCAGGCACTGTACGGCGAAAGGTGCGAGCAGGGCGAGTATCTGGTGGTATGCAGATGACAGTCGATGCGCATGGTGTGAGTATAGAAAAGCCTTTTCCCTGTAATTATGGTCTCTCTGGAGCATGATGTCCAGTCGGGACAAGGAGGTACATGTGAAGCTTGGACGTAACGATCCCTGCCCTTGCGGAAGCGGGCTCAAATACAAGAAATGCTGTCTGCTCAAGGAAGGCGGAAAGAAAAAGCGTGACCTCAAGGAGCTGTACTACAAAAAGCATCGTATTCGGCTCAAGGAGGAGGAGGATATACAAGGCATCCAAAGAGCCGGGGGCCTGGTCTGCAAGACCCTGGAGCTGGTGGAGGAAGCGATTCAGCCCGGAGTTGCCACTGAGGATATCAACACCCTGGTGCACCGTTTTACTGTGGAAAACGGCGCAATTCCGGCCCCGCTCAACTACAACGGATTTCCCAAGTCCGTCTGCGTCTCGGTCAATGAGGTGATCTGTCACGGCATTCCCGGTGAGCGGGTGCTTCAAGAGGGCGACATAGTCAACGTGGATGTCACTTCCAAGCTGGAGGGGTATTATGCGGATGCCAGCCTTACCTTTCCGGTGGGCAACGTTTCCGAGGATGCGGAGAAGATAATATATGTGGCCGAGCAGAGTCTCCATAAAGGCCTGGAGCAAATAAAGCCGGGCAACACGGTGGGCGATATCGGCTGGGCCATCCAAAGCTACGCCGAAGGCCAAGGGTGTTCCGTAGTGCGGGAAATGGTTGGACACGGGGTGGGGTTTGAGTTCCACGAGCCTCCTCAGATACCCCATTTCGGAAGGAGGGGGCAGGGAATCACCCTGGTTCCGGGCATGGTGTTCACGGTTGAGCCCATGATCAATCTCGGCCAGCGGGAGTTGCGCATACTGGAGGATAACTGGACCGCAGTGACCAAGGACGGATCGCTTTCTGCCCAGTTCGAGCAAACCATAGTGGTGACCGAAGAGGGCTACATAAGCCTGACCCCTTGCCGCGCCCAGGGCATAATCCGGGAGTAGGGCCTGGAGGGGCACCGGATAAAAATGCGCTTAGGCCTATACAACGAGCAGCATACAGGAGAGAGGCATGACAGTTTCCAACCTTATTCTCGGCTCCGACCACGCCGGACTGCCCCTCAAGCAGCAGTGCTTGGAATATCTGGCCAGCCAGGGATGCCAATGCGAAGATCTGGGAACCTATGGCCGGGAAAGCTGCGACTATCCCGAGTTCGCCTTTAAGGTATGCCGGCGGGTTTTGGAGGCCAAGTCCCTCGGGCTCCTGGTCTGCGGTACCGGATTGGGGATGTCCATGGCCGCCAACCGTTTGCCGGGCATCAGAGCGGCCCTGTGCACCGACGAGTACCTGGCTCGCATGGCCAGGAAGCACAATGACGCCAATGTACTCTGTCTCGGCTCCCGGGTGATCGGGGTGGACGTCGCCCTGGGCGTGCTGGATACCTTCCTGGCAACGCAGTTCGAAGGAGGGCGGCACAGCCACAGGATTGCGCTTATGGACCAAGGCCTCGATTTCGTCGAGGAGGCCAAGGGATAAAAGTCAGATTTGCCGAAGGCAATGCTGACTAGAGGCACCATTTCTGTCGCCGCCGCTCGATGGTGGAGCGGCGCAGCTCATCCAGCTCGGACTCCAGATAGTCCACCTCGCCCTTGAGAAAGTCGATCTGCTTGCGGCAGAGATCGATCTCTGCCTCCACATCCTGCTCCCGGGACGCGGGCTGCCCCTCCCTGCTGCTCAGAAGCTCTCCCAAGCGCTTGTACTCCTGGTTCAAGCGTTGACGCATCTGACGGATCTCCCAAGAGCGCAAGCCGCGAATGATGTGCCAGTGGATCTCGCTGAACAGCACCTTGAAGCCCAGACTGAGGGATTCAAAGAGAGAAAGCTGTCTTCCTTCCGGATACGTAGGCTGCGACTGTTCCATTCAAAGGCCTCCTTGATGGTATTCAAGCGTTTTCCGGGTCATCGTTTGCCGGAGAGGTTCCTGCCGGTCTCATTTCGGAGCTCCTCCGTTCCAGGGGCACAAGCATGGTGTTCGGCGGCAGCTCGATTTGCAGGGCCGGAGCGGGCCAGGGCTTGTTGCGTAGCTCCAAGGCCTTGATCCGCAGAACGGTGCGCTCATTGCGCTCAGTTCTCAGAACGAAATGCTGCCCCCTGTCATGCCCGTTAAAGGCTTCATAGCCCTTGCAGGTCAGGCTCCATTCATAGGGGGCGTGGCCTTCGAGTCTCTCAATACGGCCGCGGGGGTCCAAAATCAAGCGGCTGACTGCAGGCTTCCCGGAGAAGTTGTAGCTCCATCCGGCTTCTTCCAGCTGCTCGGCCCGGGAGTAGTTGCGGGGTATGATTCCTTGCCAGCGCCCGGTAAGAATGCGGGCTATCTCCTGCACCGAGAAGGGAATGTTGAGGCCGAGGCGAGCCGCAGCCCTGATGGAATCGCGGTGCACAAAGGCCTTGTGCTCCCGAGGATAATAGGCCAGGAGCCCCTCGGGATCTACGCGCCACATGGCGAAGGTGGTTCCCAGGCCGGCATGGAGGTCGACCCGTAAGGGAAGACCGTAGTTGCCCCACAGGTCGAGGGTTATGCGGCGGCTCTCTTCCGGAGTGAAGAGATTGAGGCTCGCTTTGAGAGAGTATCCGGACCAGGCTTGGCTGGCGTTCTGGGAGCCCCAGAAGGCGTTCCAGGCTTCCCGGGCCGAGGGCTGAGTCCGCTCCGGCGCCGGGGGCTGCTTGGGGGCGCAGCAGAGCAGCTGGCTGCAGGCGAAAGCAAGAAGTATTGTTCCGGCCAGCATCTTGGCTGGTCTCAACAAGAAGTTCATGGCGCGGGCAGAGTGTTGAGCTTGCTGCGGATGGCTCCCGGCTTCTCCGGCTCGAGCTCCAGGGATTTGGAGTATCCTTTGCGGGCCTCCTGGGTCAAGTTCAAAGAGGTGGCGATGTCCCCGTAATGCTCCCAGATGATCGGGTCCTCGACAGCCTTGGATACGGCTTTTTGGATCGTTTCCCAGGCCTGCTCCAATTGGCCGCTGCGGTAGTAGTACCAGGCCAGGGAGTCCAGGAAGTACCCGTTGTCCGGCTCTTGCTCCAGGGCCCGGCGGATGAGCTTATGGGCTCGGTCCATATCCCGGCCCAGCTCCACCAGGGTGTAGCCGATGAAGTTCATGGCCGAAGCGTGCCCTGGCTCCTGTCCCAGAACCCGGTTCATGAATTCCAACGCCCGGTCCTTGTCTCCCTGCTCATGGGCCACCACCCCGAGCTGGAAGAGGAGATCGCTGCTCCTTTGCACATGCTTGAGGCCCTTTTGCAGGACCGCTGCCGCTTGATCGTAGTCCTTGCGGGACATGAGGATTTCGCTTTCCAGCAGCCAGAAGTCCCTTTCTTCCGGGAAGCTCTCTTGAGCCCGGTGCAAGATCTCCCGGGCCTTATCCGGGCGCTCTTGCTTCAAAGCGAGCCGGGCTTGCAGCCCCAAGCTGCGCTTGAAGAGCGGGGAGTCGGAGGGAATGCCTTGCAGGAGCTCCTGGGCCCTGGCTGGATCATTGTCTCCGTGGAAGGCTATCAGGGCCTTGAAGTATTGGGCTTTGGGCTCCTGGCTCCAGGACTCCGGCAGGAGCTGCAGAACCTCTTCGGCCTTAGTGTAGAAGCCGGCTTGGAGGAACAAGGAGCAGGCATTGAAGAGGAAGTCGCCGCTTCCGGAGCCCCTTTCGGTCAGCTTCAAGGCCCGGTCGGGATTGTTCAGCTTGAGGTTCAAGTCGATGAGGCGAAGCAGGATTTCCTTGTTTTCCGCTCCCTTATCCAGAAGCTTGCTGTAGGTGTCCTCCGCAGCGGCGTAATCCTTGGCCATTTCGTACTGATAGGCCAGCTCGGCCCAGGCCTCGAGAAAATCGGGGTTTTGCCGGGTGGCCTTTTTCAGCTCTTCTATGGCGGGGCTGCGCTTGCCCAGTCCGATATAGCCCTTGGCCAGCAGGTAGCGGAGCCGGGAAGCGCGGTCCTCATCAGAAACAGGCTCCAGGGTGGAGACCATGTCCTCGTATTGCTTCTCTTGCTGGTACAGCTTGGCCAGCTCCACCCGGGCCCGCTGATCCTGGGGGTGGGTCTTGAGATAGGCCTGGAGCAGGGACAGGGCGTTGTGCACCTTGTCCTGGGAAAGGTAGAGCTTGGCCAGGAAGAAGGTGAGATCGCTCTGCCCGGGGAAGCTCTGCAACCCCTTTTTGACCGCCTGTTCGGCCTTGTGGGGCAGGTCTTGACGCCAGTAAAGATGGCCCTGCTCCAGGTAGAGCTCGGGCGACGGATTGAGACGGGTGGCGTTCTCCAGGGCTTTTCTGGCCTTGTCCAGCTGATCCTGGTTGCGGTAGTCCAAATATTGGAGATAGGTGAAGGTGGCCTTGGCCTCTGGACTGAGCTGGCGGGGTTGGGGCAGATCCGGAGTGGATTGTACATGGCTGCAGCTCAGCAAGCCAAGCGCGAGGAGAGTGAGGGCGGCGTAAGAAAGCGCCTTAAGCAGTGGCATAGATAAAAGTCCAGGTTAAGCACACAGTTGGCACATTCTGCGGTACAAGCGATGGCCTACTGTGAGACCGGTTTGAATGAACTCCGGGCCGTAGATTTGCCCGGTCTCGGTCCGAAAGGTGTCAGCAATGGAGCGGATGAACTCCAAGCCCTGGGGGAAGCGCTCCAGGATCTTCTCCAGGGGCCATTCCTGATAATCGCAGATTTCCCACAGCGTAGTTACAAAGTTGTCCGGGCCCCAGCGAAATTTGTCCGCGTCGTACAGGGCGTCGCCGAGAAGCCCGGTTATGTCGTCCGGACACGGCTGGCGCGGCTTAAAGGCCTCGTGGTTTTGGATGGCGAA
The DNA here is from genome assembly GCA_964595165.1 of uncultured Desulfohalobiaceae bacterium. GTDB lineage: Bacteria > Desulfobacterota > Desulfovibrionia > Desulfovibrionales > Desulfothermaceae > CAZQPF01. Next base: position 60,590 of record CAZQPF010000001.1, on the reverse strand, counting down.
GGAGATCATCTCCTGGTCCGTATCGGAGAGAGGAAAGTCCTGGAGGATCTTTCGGCTCAGATGGGCCCCTTCCAGGGCATGATCCGGCTCGAGGCGGCAAATGTCGTGCAGCAGCCCGGCCAGTTGGGCCAGGACGACGAGATGGCGCGCCATGCGCTGATCCCTATTGAAACGTTCCGCCAGGATAATGGTTCCGGCTTCAATGGCCACCTTTTTGGAATGCTCTATGCCGTGGCCGAAACCGTCGTTCAAGAAGGGAAGCACGTCCTCGGAACATCTGCGCACCAGGGGATTGTCGAAGAATACCTGCCTGGAGTAGGAAAGCTCCGCGGACATCTGCTCGTAAAAAGAGGGCCTGTTGGAGGAGTAATACTCCTTGGCTTCTTCTTTGAGCCTTTCAAGTACGTTACTCATTGCTGATCCAATCCGCTGAGAAGTCCTGAATCGAGGAAGACAGGTGCTCGCGCAGCTTCTGCAGAAGCCGGGACTCGATCTGTCTGACCCTTTCCCGGGTAATGCCGTATTTGTCGCCGATCTCCCGCAAAGTGATCGGGGAGGAGGCCAGCAGCCGGGAGTAGAGGATGTCCTTCTCCTTGTCGCTTAGCTCGGGGATGATGGTTTGCAGGTGCCGGTGCAGGCTTTCGCTGATCTCTTCCTTGGCCAGCTGGCTTTCCACGCTCGCTTCCAGAGCGGGAAGCATGTCCAGGCGCGTTGTTGTGGAGTCCTCGCCAAAGGGCATGTCCAGGGATAGATCCTGCTGGCCCATGCGCTGGCTCATTTCCATGATATCCTCTTTGCTGACCTCGAGGTTCTTGGAGAGGGTCTCGGCATCGGCGCTGAAGCCGAGATTCTCCAAGCGCTGCTTTTCCTTGCTCAAGTTGTAGAACAGCTTGCGCTGGGACTGGGTGGTGCCAATCTTGACCATGCGCCAGTTGTCCATGATGAACTTGAGTATGTAGGCCTTAATCCAAAAGGCGGCGTAGTAGGAGAACTTGATGCCCCGTTCCGGGTTGAACTTTTGAACCGCTTTCATTAAGCCCACATTGCCTTCCTGGATGAGCTCGAGGACGTTTTTCATCCACTTGCGCTGGAACTCCATGGCGATCTTGACCACCAGACGCAAATGGGAAGTGACCAGGCGAAAGGCCGCGTGCTTGTCCCCGGTTTCCTGGACCCTGCGGGCAAGCTCGAACTCCTCCTCGGGTCCCAGCGTGGGGAAGCGGTTGATTTCCCGCAAATAGACGTTCAAAGTGTCCTGCACCGACGGCTGGCTCCCAGGACTGGGCATGGGGAGGTAGGTATTGACCTCCTCCGCGGGGATATCCTGGGCTGTATCCTCGGTCTCCTCCTCCAGCTCCTCTTCAGGCTCTTCCGCCGAAGGAGTCGTTTCAGCTTGGGAGTTGACAGATTGTTCGAGTTTATTATCCTTCTTATGCTTGCTCATAGGTATCTCGACAGCCACAAGTTTTTGAGTAGAACATTGTTTTTATTGATGAACTCGTTTGACTGTGATGGCTTTGGATCTATCTCTTTGATTTTTCTTCTTAACTCAGAAATTTCCTTCTTCGCTATGCGCCATGCGCTCTGCGCTATGCGTACAAACTGTGAACCGTGTCTTTGAACCCGTAAGATTGGTATATCATCCCTCGTTTTTTGGGGTCTGGCTTGCGCCGAATATACCCAAAAAGAATGCCAGATTAAATGTTTTATTTGTCTTTTTCAATGATTTTCGTTACACATTTCCGATTCGATATCCGGATCAATCCCGTATGAAGCATCATATCAAATTACGAGCCGGTCACAGAGCTCTCTGGCCCTTAGACGCTTCCGGCGGGAATCATACCTGAAACGATAAGCCCCCCGGGAGGAGCATGAACACCATCGGCAAATCGGCTCTCGGTCTTTTCCTGTTCTGCACTTTGCTTTTCGGCCTCACCGCTCCAGGCTACTCGGATTTTCCGCAGAAGGTCAATTCCAACCAGCTTATCAATCGGATCGCAGCAGACAAGGGGAAGGCGGTGCTGCTCCATTTCTGGGCCACCTGGTGTCCGGCCTGCCGCAAGGAGATACCGGCTCTCAACGAGCTGCGAGCTCGGTACTCCAGTGAGCAGCTCACGATCCTGGGAGTGGCCATGGATCAGGATCCAGGAGCAGTAAAGCGCTTCAAAGAGGATGAGGACATCGCCTACTCCTTGGTAATGGCCACAAGCGGTGTAGGCCTCGATTTCAGGGTCACCGGAGTGCCCAAAACACTCATCTACGACCAATCCGGGGAGCTGGCGTTCCAGGGCTTTGGCTACCTTCCCAAAGACAAGCTGCACCAGACCGTAGCCAGCATTCTTGGGGAGTGATTCCGGCTACTTATGCTCTACCTGCGCAAAGCCAATATTCAGGATGTGCCGTCGATTCATTCCCTGCTCTTGCGTTTCTCCAGTCAGGGGCTGCTGCTGCCGCGGTCCTACAACGAGCTCTACAGTCATCTGCGGGACTTCTTTGTGCTTGCCGGCACGCAAGATGCATGCATTCACGGCTGTTGCGCCCTGACCATTACCTGGCAGAACTTGGCCGAGATCCGGTCATTGATTGTCGAGGCATCCTGGCAGGGCCAGGGATGGGGGCGCAGGCTCGTGGATACCTGCTTAAGCGAGGCCCTGACCTTGGGTATCTACAGGGTTTTCACCCTAACCTATAAAACGGACTTCTTCTCTCGAATGGGGTTTCGAACGGTGAGCAAAGACGACCTGCCGCAGAAGGTATGGGCCGATTGCCTCCATTGTCCGAAATTCCCGGATTGTTGCGACGAGGTGGCCATGATCCTGGAACTGTAACTCGATGCACCGCAAGATAAAGGTATACTGTCATGCCCGAGTTCAAGCTTCTCTTTTCCCCTGCTGCGATCCAGGCCCGGGTAGATGAGCTGGCCGCGGCCATCTCAGCACATTACGGCGAATGCCGTGAGCCGGTGGTCGCGGTCTGCGTTCTCAAGGGCGCTTTCATCTTCTTCGCCGATCTCATCCGAAAGCTCAAGCTGGAGCCTGAGCTGGATTTTGTCCGGCTGGCCAGTTACGGGAGTCAAACCTCTCCTTCCGCGAGACTCCTTTTTTCCAAGGATATGGAAATCAACGTTAAGGGCAAGCACGTGCTCATTGTCGAGGATATCGTGGACACCGGCTCCACGGTGCACTACCTGAGCAATGTGCTCGCCGCCCGCGGCCCTGTGAGCATCCGGATCTGCTCCCTGATCCACAAGTGGGAGCGGCGCGAGGCCGAGGTTGATCTTGACTTTTACGGCTTCCGGTTGGAAAAAGGCTTTGTGGTAGGCTACGGCTTGGACTGCGCCGAGAGATACCGGCAATTGCAAGCCATCTACGAATTGATCTTTTCCCAGGACGAAACGGCTTAGGCCAGGAGAAGGCTATGTTGATCACCTGCCCCGAATGCCGGACCAAGTACCGAGTTGATGAGGAAAAGATCAGCTCCGAAAAGGTAAAGCTCCGCTGCTCCCGGTGCGGCTTTGTTTTTACTGCACGCCCGGAAGGGGAGGACGCCAAGCCGGAAGCCCCCGAGCCCGGAGCCTCCCGGGAGCAGGAGGCGGGAAGTGGGGAGCAGCAAAAGCAGGAGGCAGAATCCGAGGATTCCTTTTATGAAGAGATCATCGGCAGTGCACAGCCGGGGTACAATCTGGAGCAAAAAGTCGGCCTCAAGCGGCCGGGGCCGGTTTGGATACTGGTTTTGACCCTGGTTGTCGCCTTGGGAGTGGCCGCTTATGCCCTGTATCCGACCTGGATGCAATGGGTTCCCTTCCTGGATGCTGGCCAGACCAGCCAGACCTTGCCCCAGAAAGAGGCCAGCTCCAGGGCGGCGATCAAGAATATCGAGCTGCGCGACGTGAGCCAGTACATGGTCCAAAACGACAAGATAGGCCGGTTGCTGGTCATTGAGGGCAAGGCGGTGAACGAATCCTCCTCTGCGAAGAAGATGATCAAGGTCCAGGCCAATCTCTATGACTCCAAGGGCGAGGCCATTGAGAGCAAGGAGTTCCTCTGCGGCAACACGGTTTCCCTTTTCCAGCTCCAGGTCATGGAGCAAGAGGAGCTTCTCTCCGCCTTGAGCTCAAAGACCGGAGTGTTGACCAACAATAACAATATCGGTCCCGGGGAAGCAGTGGAGTTCATGACCGCCTTCATTCAGCCCCCGGACTCTCTCTCCGAATTCAGCCTGCGGGTGATTCAGGCCCGTGAAGCTGCCTCCAACGATTGATCCCCCCTAGTCAGTGTGGCCTCCGGCAAGTTGAAGACGATGAAAGCTAAGAAATCCGGCTACTTTTGCGAGGAGTGCGGGTCCGGCCTGGCCCAATGGCAGGGCCAGTGCCCGAAGTGCGGCCTGTGGGGAACCATTGTCCACAAGGACCAGGTTCCGGGAGCGTCTGGAACAGGTGCTGCAGCCCGGGCGAAACCCTTGCTGCTGAGCGAGGTCCCCGAGGAGATGTCTCAGGTCTTCAGCACCGGCTCCAGCTCCATGGACGGGCTCCTAGGCCAGGGCGTAGTTCCTGGCTCCACCCTGCTGCTGGGAGGGGAGCCCGGGGTGGGGAAGTCCACCTTCCTGCTTCAGCTGGTGGGGGCCTTGCAGCGGACAGGACGCAAGGGGCTCTATGTGTCCGGCGAGGAGTCCCTGCCCCAGCTCCGGAAACGGGCGGAGCGGCTCAAGGTTTTGGATACCGGCATTCAGGCCCTCAATTCCACCCGCCTTGAGGAGGTCCTTGATTCACTCCGGGACTTCGGGCCCCATCTCCTGGTCCTGGACTCCATACAGACCCTGGTCTCTTCCGAGGTGGACGGCATCTCCGGAAGCGTGAGCCAAGTCAGGGCCGTGGCATCAGCGCTTGTGGAAGCAGTAAAGCAGCGGGAATGCGTTCTGATCCTGGTGGGGCACGTCACTAAGGAAGGGCACCTCGCCGGACCGAAGCTCCTGGAGCATATGGTGGACACGGTGCTCTCCCTGGAAGGGGACCGGCAGCACTCCTTCCGCATCCTGCGGGTGATAAAGAACCGCTTCGGGCCCACGAGCAATATGCTCGTCCTGTCCATGGTGGAGCAGGGGCTGCAGATTGTTCACGATCCCTCCACCTTCTTCCTGCAGGCCAGGGATCCGGGCCTCTCGGGAACGGTGGTGGTGATGGCCCTGGAGGGGCAGCGGGCCTTTGCCATCGAGGTGCAAGCCCTGGCCGGGCGTTCCTTCCTGGCCATGCCCCGCCGCACGGCCCTGGGGTTTGATACCAACCGGATGCACGTACTGCTGGCCATTTTGGAAAAGAAGCTGGGGCTCAATATGGCCCAGGTGGACGTCTATGCCAAGATAGGCGCCGGGCTGAAGCTGGAGGAGCCGAGCCTGGATCTGGGAATCGTAGCCGCGGTGCTTTCCTCCTATAACAACCGGCCGCTGCCGGAAAAGTCCGTTTTCTGGGGCGAGGTGGATTTGAGCGGACAGATCCGTCCCGTGAGCGGTCAGGAGCAGCGCCTCAAGCAGGCCAGGCAGCTGGGGTTCAGCCCTATCTTCTGCCCCTCTGGCAACCTCTCCCAGGAGAAAAGCCCTTCTGGCTCCGATATTACTCCGGTAAATACCGTGGCTGAGCTCCAGGAGCTGCTTTTTGGCCCTTAGATCTGCAAGGCAGGGAAGCTTTTATAGCAAGGGCTTTTCCTCCGTCCCACCCGAGCCCAAGTGGTAAAATGTGGCAAGCGGGCCTTGCGGAGCAGAGGTCAACTGCCAGCCAAGGCCCAAGCTCTCCTTCTGGTTAAGGCTGCAAAGCGTAGCAGGTATAGCCCCGTGCATTGAGCAGGGCAATCAGGTGGGGATCCCGGATCTCGGAGGGCAGCAGGTAGGAGGTCTTGTTAAGCTCCAGGGAAGCGGCCTGCAGGCTGATGCGGAGCTTGAAGTCAGGCCGAGCAGACCAGGCCAGGCGCATAGTGACGGAGCTAACGAGCCCATGGCTTTTAAGATAGGGGAGAAGCGCCTTGGAGGAGGTGTCCACCGGAGGCGAGGGGAGACGCTGCTGCGGCAGCTCCCGGGTGAAAAGATCCCAGAGCTCCTGAAAGTCGATTTCTGGAACATAGAGCCCCTGCGCATCAGGGGAATGGATAGCGGTAACTTCCGCAGGCGAAGCCTCGGGGCGATAGCGGTGGAGGTGAATGCCCTGAGCCTTTAAGAAGCCGGAGAGCAAAGAAAGGTGATGCAGCGATTTTTGTCCCGGGTCGAAGAAGACGTGGTACTCTTTGCTGGGCCCGTTGCTGATGATCAATTGATACCCGGCCTGCATCTCGATGACCAGACCCGGAAAGTTGAGGATCAGATTCTCCCCCGGCCCCCAATAGGTGAAGCGCCGTTGGCTGGTTTTCTCCAGCTGATGGAAGACCTGGCTCGGTTCCCAGCCGGGCTGCACTCGACAGATGTCCAATCCGGTCTGCTTGAAAAGACGTATCTCCTGGTTGTGATCCTCCGGAACCAAGAGAATGGAACCCTCCCAAGGGGGCTCCAGCATGGGGGTGCGCTGGAGATCGATACGGATCCAGCCCCCGCGCTCCAGGGGGTAGAGGATCTCGTTCCCGTCGGAGCGCTTGAATCCGGCCTGCCTGAGCAGGTCCAGAACCAGATCCCGCTTGCTTCTCCCCCGGGAGACAGGCTCTGTTTGCTGCTCCGGCTCCTGGGCCTCCGGAGCGGAGGCGGGAGCCTCGCCGAGCGAGCGAGATCCCTCTTTTTTTTCTCCCGGCGCGGAAGCAGAACCGGCCCGTTGTCCGGGCCTCAAGGGCAGCTCCACCCTTTGGCCCACCTCAAGCCTGTTGATGTTGTCCACATGGGGGTTGAGCCGCCGGAAGAGCGTGAGATACTCATCGAAGATAAGCGATTCCGGGAGGTCGGCTAGGCGGCGCAAGAGCTCCACTACACGGTCCCCGGGCTGGACCCTGTACTCCAGGGTGGGGACCTTTTGCAGGTCCTCCGGAATCGCGGACGGGGTCCGTTTTTTGCTTTGCCGCGAAGGCTTCTCTTCTCCGTGCAGCAGAGAGGGCGGCAGGTAGAGCGTCTGTCCGGGATAGATCTCATTGAAGTTTTCAATCTGGGGATTGAGCTCTTTGATTCTCTCCATCAAAAGCGGCATTCTCTTGGGGGCCACCTTGAAGGAGCGCATTATGGAGTAGATGTACTCGCCCTGCTTTACGGTATAGGGCTTAGCCTGCTGCCCTTCTCCAGCCGGGACCGTTTTTCGGAATATGAGCTTCGGGGTCTCCGAGGCCCGGGCCTGCAGCCCGGCTCCGGACAGCAGGAGAAAGAGGGCCACAAGGGGTGCGAAGATGCGATCAGGCGCCACGCGTCTCTCGCTGGTCTTCAAACTGCATGTGGTACAGCTTGCGGTACAAGGCACATCTTTCCAGGAGCTCATGATGCGGCCCGATGTCTTGGATGCATCCGTTATCCAGAACCAGGATGCGGTCCGCCGAGAGAACCGTGGAGAGGCGATGGGCGATGACGATGCTGGTGCGTTGATGCATCAGATTTTCCAGGGCCTTCTGTACGATGCGCTCCGCTTCGGTGTCCAGGGCGCTCGTCGCCTCGTCGAGAATGAGCAGGGGAGGATCCTTGAGCAGGGCCCGGGCGATGGTCAACCGCTGCTTCTCCCCTCCGGAGAGCTTGACTCCTCGCTCTCCAATAACCGTCTCGTATCCTTCCGGAAGCTGAGTGATGAACTCGTGGGCATAGGCGATGCGGCAGACCTCCTCAAGCCGGCCGGGCTCCACGTTTTGTAGTCCGTAGGTGATGTTTTCCCGGATGGTGGCGTTGAACAGGATGGTTTCCTGGGAGACGATGCCGATGAACCGCCGCAGGCTTCTGAGGGTGTACTCCTCCAGGGGGCGATGGTTCAAGTGGATCCGGCCGGATCCCGGCTTGTAAAACTTGGGGATGAGGTGGACCAGGCTGGTTTTGCCTGCGCCGCTGGGTCCCACAATGGCCAGCCGCTCCCCGGGGCGGATCTCCAGAGAAATGTTTTCCAGGGCTCGCTCATGGCTGCCCGGGTAGCTGAAAGTGACCTGGGAAAAGCTCAGTTGGCTGAAGGGAGGCTCGATATCCACGCTCCCCTCGTCCTCCTCCACGATTTCTTCGGAGTCCAGAAGATTGAAGACCCGTTCGGCTCCGGCAAGCGCCTTTTGCAGGGCCATGTTCGACTTGCTGATGTGCTTGAACGGCTCATAGAGCATCATCAGGGCGGTGAGAAAGGAAAAGAATGTTCCCGGGGTGGAGTTGCCTGCAATGACCTGAGTGCCGCCGTACCAGATGACCAGGCCCATGCCCAGCGCGCCGATGAACTCCATAACCGGTGAGGACAGGGCGTTGTAAAAGGTGCCTTTGATCCCGATGTTGACCAGCTTCTCGTTATGGGACTCGAACTTTTTCGACTCCCGCCGCTCCATGGCAAAGGCTTTCACTACCCGGATACCGCTAAAAATTTCCTGCAGCAGGGTGGAGATGTCCGCGATCTTCTCCTGGTTCCGGCGGCCCAGCTTGCGCAGCTTGCGCCCGAAGTAGACGATGGGGAAGAAGGCCAGGGGCAGGACCACCATGGCCCAGGTGGCGAGGTAGGCGTCCCGGTAGAAAGCCACGAAGATGAGCGCAATCATGGTGAAAACCTGCCGGATGAGCATGACGATTTCCGGGATGCTGTTGCGCAGCAGGTTGACGTCATTGATAATCCGCGACATGAGCATGCCCACCTGGCTGGTTTCGAAAAACTCCATGGGCAGGCGGACCATCTTGGCGTAGAGCTCATTGCGCAGCTGCTCCAGGACCTTCAGAGCGCAGAACTGCATGTGATAGATCTGCAGGACCCGGAAAAATCCTTTGAGCGCGAAGACCAGGATGACCAGGAAGGGTATGGTTATCAGGGCTTGCTTGTCCTTATTGATGAAGATCTGGTCCAGGGCCGGCTGGACCAGGTAGGCGGCGGCTCCGGTGCAGGCGGCCACCACAGCCATGGAGATAACGGACAGGACAATGCGGGACAGGTAGGGCCTGAAGTACTGAGTGCAGCGCTTGAGGTAATAGAGGCTGCTTCTGAGCTCTTCCTTTTTCAGAACTTTCTGCGAGACGTCGATGAGCGTTTCCTTCAAGCTCCTTACCTCGTCCTGGTTTGCAAGGGAGACTTTTGCTTGGGGCGGATTTGCCAGGCAAGGCTTGTCTTGGCTTCAAGGCTTGTTGCCAAGCGCTCAAGCTACAAGCCCTGTTCCCGGAGCCAATCTGCGGCAGCAGAGATGTCCCGGGCGACGATGCTGGGGCCGCTCAGCGAGGAAGCCAGTTCCACGGCTTGCCAGGGAGAAGCTGCACAAGTGGGCAACCCGTTGCCTTGGGCCTCCTCCCGGCCCTGGCCGGTAAGCACCAGTACCGAGGCCGCAAGAGCGGCGTTGGCAGCAAACAGCACATCGGACATCTTGTCGCCGATCATAAGGCTTCTATTGGGATCAAGCCCGTGCTTTTCCGCCAGCTGGTGCCACATTCCGGGACGCGGCTTTCGGCAGCAGCATCCCTCCTCCGGAGCGTGGGGGCAATGGGCCGTAGCGGTAAAAAAGATGCCCTGCTGCGCAAACAGCTGGTGCAAATGAAGCTGTACCCGGGTATAGGCTTGGCTGGTGAAATATCCTCTACCGATGCCGGATTGGTTGGTAACCATATATAATCTGCACCCGTTGTCAATGAAGCTCCTCAATGTGGGCATAACTCCGGGCAGCAGAGCTATCCGGGAGGTCTGGCCAAGGTAGTGCCGATCTTCGATCAGGGTGCCGTCCCGATCGAGGAGGATGTTCTGGATAGAGCTCATGGCAAAAATCCGGGTCAGGCCCGGCTCGGTTCAAGGGCTTCTTGATTGCAGGATATGTGGAGCTTTGCTAATCTTTTTCAAAAAGAAACCGCGGCGTCAAGCGGACAGTGGGCGCGACCTGACGGCCCTCGGTAGACAGGGAGATTGACAGAGACTATGGGAACCTTATTATTGGCGGTAGGGCTGGCTGTTGGCATTTCAGCCCTGTGCTCCTTGACGGAAGCGGTGCTCTATTCCGTGCCCTGGAGCCACATCGAGCATCTGCGCAAGGAGCAAAAAGCGACCGGGCAGATCCTCTACAATCTGAGGAAGAATGTGGATGAGCCCATAACAGCCATCTTGACCCTGAATACCGTGGCCAACACTGCCGGAGCCTCGGTAGCGGGTGCAGCAGCGGCGGCGGTCCTGGGAGAGGCCTCGCTGTTCTATTTTTCTCTGGTCTTTACCTTGCTGATTCTCATTTTCTCGGAGATTATCCCCAAAACCTTAGGGGTGTTGCACAATCGCTCCCTGTCCGGGTTCCTGGCCAGGCCGCTGCGCATAATGGTTCTCCTGCTTATTCCCATCATCAAGGCCATAGGGTTTCTGGTCAAGTACCTGGGCAAGAACAAGATGGGGCCTCAAACCTCGGAAGAGGACGTTCTGGCCTTGGTCAGCCTGACGAGAAAAAGCGGCATGCTCAAGAGGTTTGAAGAGCAGACCATCCATAACATCCTGGCCTTGGACAACAAGACGGTTCGCGAGGTATTGACCCCGCGAACGGTTATCTTCTCGCTGCCCGCGGCGAGCCGGGTAGCCGAGGTCTGGAGCTCGGAGCATATTTGGCCCTACAGCCGGGTGCCGGTCTATGACAGCGAGGACCCGGAAGAGGTGGTAGGAATCGTCTATCGGCGGGAGGTGCTGGAAGCTTTGGCCCGGGGGGAGAAAGACAAGCAGCTGGTGGAGATGATGAAGCCGGTACATTTTGTCCTGGAGACCTTGACCTTGGACCGGGTTTTGGTCAAATTCCTGGAGTCCAGGATCCATTTAGCCGTGGTGCTTGACGAGTACGGCGGACTGGCCGGGCTCATCTCCCTGGAAGACATCCTGGAGGAAATCCTGGGCAACGAGATTATGGACGAAACGGACCAGGTGGCGGATATGCGCCAGCTGGCTATGGAGCGCCGCCAAAAGCTCCTCAAGAGCCAGCTCCTTTCTTTGTGAGGTCAGCGCAGCCTCCGGCTGCGCTGATCAAGGACGAACTCCAGTTTCATCCGAGCAAGGAACAGAATATGACACACAAAAGGTCTTCCAAGTCGATCTATATCTTGGCCTTCATCCTGCTCGGAGCCGGTTTGGGCTATCTCCTCTACAGCGGACTGAGCTCCAACAGCCTCTACTTTCTGCATGTCCAAGAGGCCCTGGCCAAAGGGACCTCCAATATCGGCAAGGCAAGGCTGTTTGGAACGGTGTCCCCCGAGGGAATGGAAGAGATCGAGAAATCCTCCGGGGTTCGCTTTCAGCTCGCGGATAAGGACAATCCCACGCAAACCTTATGGATCCGCTACCACGGGGTGGTCCCGGAAACCTTCGAAGCCGGTTCCGAAGTCATCGTCGAGGGCAGGATGAGCCAGGAGGACGTCTTTGCAGCCCACACCCTGATGACCAAGTGCCCGTCCAAGTACAAGAAACGCTGAGCCGATCGGCGCTCACCTCCGGTAATATTCATGCATACTGCGGCTTACTTTACACTGTTGGCGGGCCTTTTTCTTTCCCTGGCCCTGAGCGCCAGGGCCCTTGTCTTGGCCTTCAGAAGACAGGACCCACCTACAGTCTGGCAGGAAAGAGGGCAAGCCGGTGTTTTTGTCCTGCTCTGCCTCGCATCGGTGGTTTTATTGTGGGCCTTGTACAGCCAAGAGTTTTCCTTTGCCTACGTAGCAGACTACACAGATAGCTACCTTCCCTGGTACTACGCCTTGACCGCCTTCTGGGCCGGTCAGGACGGCTCCTTCCTTTTCTGGGCCCTGGCCATGGCTGCCATGGGCTTCATTTTCAGCCGAAGGCCGGCCTACCGAGCCCTGAGCCCTGCCACCAAGTCCTCCTTCTGGCTCTTTTTTTTCGCCCTGCAGGCCTTTTTCCTGCTGCTGCTGACCACGATAAGCAATCCGTTTGTGCAGCTTGCTCCGCCACCGAGCGATGGGCAGGGCCTCAACCCGCTGCTGCAGCACCCGGGAATGATCTTCCACCCCCCGGTGCTCTTTCTGGGCTACGCCGGGTTCGCAATCCCTGCCTGCCTGGCCCTGGCTGCCGGCCTGAACCGAGATGCAGACTGGCTCAAAGTGGTCCGCAACTGGGTGCTCGCTTCCTGGACCTTCCTCACAGCGGGCATAATATTGGGGGCCTGGTGGTCCTACATGGAGCTCGGCTGGGGAGGGTACTGGGTCTGGGACCCGGTGGAAAACGCCTCGCTCATTCCCTGGCTGACCGCGAGCGGTTTCCTGCATACCTCCATGCTGGGGAGGCGCTTTCAGACCCTGGGGCGTAGCAACCTCTTCCTGGCGGTCTTGACCCTGGCGCTTTGCTTTGTGGGAACCTTTCTGACCCGCAGCGGCGTTCTGGATTCTCTGCACGCCTTTGGAGAAACTGAGGTCGGCAGGCCTTTGCTGGTCCTCATTCTGGGGGTTCTCGGCGTAGGTGCAGTGCTCGCCCTTTCGGTGGGTCCCTGGCACAACCGGAGGTTGGCAGGATTCACCAGCCGTCAGGGCTTGATCGTTCTCTTGACCTGGATTCTGCTCGCCTTGTCCGCCATTATCCTGGGCGGAACGCTCTATCCGGTACTGAGCAAGCTCTGGTCGCAAAACCCCATTGGCCTGGAGCAAGGATTCTATAATCGGGTCTGTCTGCCCCTGTTCACGCTGTGCATTGTCCTTTTGGCAGTCTGTCCCTGGCTCCCCTGGCAGGGACGGATCAAGTCCCCGGGCAGGCTGGGCGCCGTGGCGGCAACGCTTGTTCTCCTGGTGCTCCTGCTCTGGAGCCAGGGTCTGAGCCAGGCGGTATCCCTGGTGGCCATCGGGGCTACGGGGGGGCTGGTTATCGCCGTTGCCCTGTTGCTCTTCTCCGAGCCCGCCTTGCGCCGCGATCGCAGCCGCTTGGCCGCCTGGGGCGTGCATATCGGGCTGGGCCTGGTGGTTCTGGGGGTCGCCGTTTCCGGTCCGTACAAGGTGACCCGGGAGGCAGTGCTTGACAAGGGGCAGAGCCTTTCCCTGCAGGAGTATACCCTGACCTACGACTCCTTTCGCCAGTACTCCCTTCCCGGTTTGGAGGCCTATCAGGCCCGCTTAACGGTCAAGGAGGGCGGAAAAACCATCGGGGTTCTCAAACCGGAGCGGCGCATGTACCGCAACTTCAGGCAGCCTTTTGCCGAAGCCTCTGTTTTGCCGGGGCTCGGCGACGAGATATACGCCACCTTGCTCGGCTACAGCCAGGACAGGGTGATCCGTCTGCAGGCCCAAGTTCATCCCCTGGTCAACTGGATTTGGATAGGCGGCGTGGTGATGACCTGCTGCGGCCTTCTGGGGCTGGGACCACGCGGCCGCCGCCAGAGGTCCTGATGCGGGTTCAGGTTCGACAGCTGGCCAAATCCTTCAACTCCAGACCGGTTTTTCAGGGCCTGAATTTCGTCCTCGGCGAGGGTGAAATGGTTCTCGTTTTCGGGCCCAACGGCAGCGGCAAGTCCACCTTGCTTCGCCTCATCGCCGGGTTGACAGAACCGAGCTCGGGAGAGGTCCGTCTTGATCTCCGGGAAGGCCAATTAGGGTACATGGGGCACAGGCCGAGTGTCTACCCGGACCTGAGCGGCTGGGAAAATCTGCGCTTTTGGTCCAGGCTGTACCGACTCCGGGACGGCGATAAGCGGCGAGGGGCGGTCTTGCAGCGCCTGGGCCTGTCCCAGGTGATGCTCGAGCCGGCCAGGCACTACTCCCGCGGCATGCTGCAACGGCTGAGCCTGGCCCGCTTATTGATCCTGGATCCATTGCTTTGCTTGCTTGATGAGCCGGAAACCGGCCTGGACAGCGAATCCCAAGACTTGCTGCGCCGAGAGATGGTGCAGCGGCGCAAGGCCGGGGCCACCATACTTTGGGTCAGCCATAACCCGGGTCAGGTGCGGCAGTTAGCGGATAAGGAGCTTGCCCTGCAAGGAGGCTCGGGAAGGCTGCAGAGCCTTGCCAGCCTGAGCCCGGACCAGAAGCAGGGAGCGCTATGAGCTGCTTTCTGGTGCTCGCGGGAAAGGATATCCGTCTCATGCTTTTGCATGGCAGGGGCCTGGCACAGGCCCTGCTCCTGGGACTGCTCCTCATATTTATGTTCAGCTTGGCCGGGACGCATACCTCGGCCTTGCCCCCGAAGTGGATCGCCACCATATTCTGGCTGGCCACCAGCTTTAGCCTGGTGCTCATCTTTAACAGGCTCTTCAGCCTGGAGGAAGAGGCCGGCTGCCAGGAGGCGCTGCTCCTCTCGCCAATGGCGGTGCAGTCCATCTGGCTGGGCAAGGGCTTGGCCGGGGGCGTGATCCTGCTTTTGCTGCAGCTGGTTTTTTTCCCGGCTGCCATGGTCTTCCTTGGGCCCCACGGAGTTGTGGACTGGTTGGGCGGGCTCGGCCTGCTGCTGGGTGTGGATCTCGGCCTGGTCATCCTGGGCGCGTTGTTCGGCGCTTTGCTTCAGGCGGGAAGCGCCGGTGAATCGCTGCTCAGCGTCCTGGTGTTTCCTTTGCAGATCCCCCTCCTGCTGGCCGGCATCCGTCTGGGGGCCATGTGCCTGGGAAGCGCCCAGGAAGGCAATCCAGCAACTTGGTACGGCCTCATCGGGGCCTTTGATGCAGTTTTCGCCGGAGCAGCTCTGGCATTATTCCCCTTTGCCTACAAGGGAGAGGCGTGATGCAGGGCCGCGGTTCAGAATTCCACCCGGGAGGCACAAGAAGCTCCCGGACGGAGACAGGGTTTATGGCTCTCTCCCTGTTCACCGCCTGCGCCCTGGTTCTCTCCCAGTGGCTCATCTGGATTTGGGCCCCTGTGGAGCAGCAGATGGGTCTGGTGCAGAAGATCTTCTACTTTCATCTCCCTTTGGCCTGGTGGGGGTTTGTAGGCTTCTTCCTTGTCTTTGTCTGCAGCATAGGCTATTTGAAACAGCGGCGGGAGTCCTTGGATCATCTGGCCGCTGCCGGGGCTGAGTTGGGGCTGCTTTTCGCCTCTCTCGTTTTGCTGACCGGAATCCTGTGGGCCAAGGCGTCCTGGAATGTTTGGTGGACGTGGGATCCCAGGCTGAGCACGACGCTCATCCTGTGGTTTATCTACTCCGGATACCTCATTGTGCGCGGGACTGCCATGAGCTCCTCGAGACAGAAGACTGTGGCAGCCGTGCTGGGCATTGTGGCCTTTCTGGACGTTCCTCTTGTCTTCCTTTCGGCCAGATTGTTCCGCTCCATTCACCCGGCGGTTTTTGCCAGCCGGGAGGGGAGCTTGCCTTTTGAGATGCTGCTGACCCTGGCCGTCTCGCTGGTTGCTTGGGGCGGGCTATTCTGCCTGCTCCTTTGGCTGCGCTTTGATCAGTATCGGCTGGAACAGTCGCTCAAAACGGCTGTATGGAGTTTAAAACGAGATGGAGGTGGGGCGTGAGCGGCCTGGAGCTTCTTTTTGCAGCCAATGTCATTGTATGGGCCGGCATTTGTGGGTACCTTGCTTTCCTGGGCAGTCGAACGCGCCAGATACGCCGGCGTATGCAACAGCTGGAGTCGGTTTATGAAGAGCGGCAATCCAGCCTATAACCTCGGGCAAAAGGCCGTGCTCTGCCTTATGGGGCTCGGGCTGGCGGGCATCCTGGTCGCCTCCTTGGCTTATAGGATAGAGCATCCCGGCCTTACGGAAAGAAGAGGCCAAAGCACACCGGCCAAGGCCGATGAAATGATGTCCAGAATCAGCGGATTGATGCAGCGCATTCAGGACAACCCGGACGATGTAGAGGCCTTGCAGCAGCTGGGCCATGTCTTTATGTCCATGCAGGCCTGGGACCGGGCCGCCCGGTTCTGGCAACGGGTGCTGGAGCAGCAGCCGGAGGATACGCATGCTAGAAAGCAGCTGGCCATGTGCTTCTATCGGCAGCAGGACTACGAACGGGCGGCTCAGGAGCTGAAAAGGATCCTTGCCAACTCCTCCCAGGATCATTACGCCCGGTTCAATCTGGGGGTGCTGTTGATCCATTTTCTGGACCAGCCTTCACAGGGCAGAGCCCATCTGCAGCAGGTGGCCGGAGCCGAAGGCGCGGAGGAAGAGCTGCGCCAGAAGGCCAGGGAAGAGCTCTCCGCCCTGGGGGCCGGGCCCGGAGATTCGGGTGTCCGCGGTCAAGGCCAGTCCGGCGAGCAGTGACAAGTACGGCGTTTAGACGATAACGGAGGTGAAAACGATATGGAAAAAGTCGTCAACCAAGCCCTGACCTTCGATGATGTGCTCCTTCTGCCCGATTACTCGGAGGTCCTTCCGGACGAGGCGGATGTGAGCACTTACCTCACCCCGCAAATCGCTTTGAACGTTCCGCTTTTGAGCGCTGCCATGGATACGGTCACCGAATCGGATATGGCCATCAGCATGGCCAGGCAGGGAGGAATAGGCATCGTTCATAAGAATATGTCCATCTACTTCCAGAGCCTGGAGGTGGAGAAGGTCAAGAAGTCGGAGAGCGGCATGATCGTGGATCCGGTGAGCATCGATCCGGACTACACGGTGGGCCAGGCCCTGGAGATCATGGCCCGCTACAAGATCTCCGGCTTGCCGGTGGTCAAATCCGGAGAGCTGGTGGGGATTGTCACCAACCGGGACGTGCTTTTCGTCACTGATATGGAGACCAAGGTTCAGGAGGTGATGACCAGCAGAAATCTGGTTACCGTTCCCCCGGGAACCAATCTGGAGCAGGCCAAGTTCATCCTGCATAAGAACCGCATCGAGAAGCTCCTAGTAGTGGACGAGAACAACAAGCTCCAGGGGCTGATCACCATAAAGGACATCGAGAAGATCAAAAAATATCCCCAGGCCTGCAAAGACAATCTGGGACGACTCCGGGTGGGGGCCGCCGTGGGGGTGGGTGCGGACCTGGAGGAACGGGCTCAGTCCCTGGTGAAGGCCGGCGCAGACGTGCTGGTCCTGGATTCGGCCCATGGATTCAGCAAAAACGTTATCCGAGCCCTGAGGCAGATCAAGGGCACTTTTCCGGATTGTCAGCTTGTGGCCGGTAATGTGGCTACCTACGAAGGGGCCAGGGCCTTGATCGACGCCGGTGCGGATGCGGTCAAAGTGGGAATCGGTCCGGGATCGATCTGCACCACGAGGGTTGTGGCCGGGGTCGGCGTGCCGCAGATAACCGCCATTCTCGAGGTGGTAAGGGCCTGCCGGGAGAAGGACCGCTGCCTCATCGCCGACGGTGGCGTGAAGTTCTCCGGGGATGTGGTCAAGGCCATCGCTGCCGGTGCGGATTCGGTGATGATGGGCAGCATGCTCGCCGGCACCGAGGAGAGCCCCGGGGAAACCATTCTCTACCAGGGACGACGCTATAAGATCTACCGCGGCATGGGCTCCATTGACGCCATGCGCGACGGCAGCAAGGACCGCTACTTTCAGGAAAAGATGGATAAGCTGGTTCCCGAAGGCATAGTGGGCCGGGTGCCCTATAAGGGCCTGGCCTCGGAAACCATCTACCAGCTGATGGGCGGCCTGAGATCCGGCATGGGCTATGTGGGATGCAAAACCATCAAGGAGCTGCAGGATAAGGCCCGCTTCGTGCAGATCTCGGCCGCGGGATACAAGGAAAGCCACGTGCATGACGTGATCATCACCAAAGAGGCCCCCAACTATCAGGTGGATTCCTACTGAATCCCCTGCCAATGACAAGCAGGTGCAGCCTCGAGGCAAGCCATGAGCGATTCAAAGATCATCATCCTGGACTTCGGATCCCAGTACACCCAGCTCATCGCCCGCAGAATCCGGGAAGCAGGGGTATACTCCGAAATCCATCCCTGTACCGTATCCGCTGCAGCCCTCAAGAGGCTGGAGCCGCAAGGGCTGGTCCTCTCCGGAGGGCCGGCCAGCGTCTGCGAAGAGGGCTCACCGGGCCTGGATCCTGAAATCCTTAATCTGGGCCTGCCGGTTCTGGGAATCTGTTACGGGATGCAGCTCTTGGCCAAGGTATACTCCGGCAAGGTGAGCCCGGCCCTGGATAGGGAGTACGGCCGTGCGGAGCTTACCATTCTGCAGCCCAGCGTTCTGTGGCAGGGCATCTCCGGTCAAGAGAAGCTCAAGGTTTGGATGTCCCACGGGGACAAGGTCCTGGAGCAGCCCCCGGGATTCAAGATACTGGCCAGCACCGACCACGTGGAAGTGGCTGCCATGGCAGATGAAGAGCGGGGAATCTATGGCCTGCAGTTCCACCCGGAAGTGGCTCATACTGAAGATGGGGACCACATCCTGCACAACTTTCTCTTTGAGGTCGTCGGGGTGGAGCCCACCTGGAGCATGGCCTCCTTCATCCATACCCAGCTGAGTGATCTGCCCGGGCGGATAGGCGACAGCCAGGTGGTCTGCGGTCTGAGCGGCGGCATTGACTCCACCGTCACGGCGGTTTTGCTGCATAAGGCCATCGGCAAGCGGCTGCACTGCATCTTTGTGGACAATGGGCTTCTCCGGGCAGATGAGGGCGAGGAGGTGGTCCAATACCTGCGGCACCACTTCGACCTCAACCTGACCTATGTGCCGGCCGAGGAAAGCTTTCTCAGTCGGCTCCACGGCGTGTCCAACCCGGAGGAAAAGCGCAAGATCATCGGCAATACCTTCATCGAGATCTTTGAGCACCAGGCGAATTCCATTCCTGGGGTGAAGTTTCTGGCCCAGGGCACACTGTACCCGGATGTCATCGAGTCCGTCTCCTTCAAAGGACCTTCAGCGGTAATCAAGAGCCACCACAATGTGGGCGGGCTCCCGGAGCGCATGCAGCTCGAGCTCATCGAGCCCTTGCGGGAGCTCTTCAAGGACGAGGTGCGCAAGGTGGCAGTGGAGCTTGGGCTGCCGGATTTTCTGGTCTGGCGGCATCCCTTTCCTGGTCCGGGTCTGGCTATTCGGCTTATCGGCGAGGTAACGCCGGAGCGGCTGGATATTTTGCGCAAAGCTGATAAGATAGTTCAAACCGAGCTTTTTGCTTCGGGCTGGTACTATAAGGTCTGGCAAGGGTTCGCCGTACTGCTTCCTCTCAAGACCGTCGGGGTCATGGGAGACGAGAGGACCTATGAGCATGTCATCGCCTTGCGGGCAGTGGAGAGCACGGACGCCATGACTGCGGATTGGTCCCGCCTGCCGTCCGATCTCCTGGCCCGCATCTCCAACCGGATCATCAATGAGGTCCACGGGGTAAACCGAGTGGTGTTCGATATCTCCTCCAAGCCCCCCAGCACTATTGAGTGGGAATAGCCGTGGACAGACGAGGATACAAATCGCCATGTTTGGTATAGGTACAACTGAAGTCATTGTTATTCTGGTGGTAGCCCTCTTGGTTATCGGGCCTTCCAAGCTTCCGGACGCGGCCCGGGCTTTGGGCAAGGGCTTGGCCGAGTTCCGGCGGATGAGCTCGGACGTGAAGAAGACCTTGGACATGGAAAGCAAGCTGTCTGAGTTCGAGGAGTCCAAGGGGAGCTCGGGGGATGGCCAGACCGGCTCAACGGGAGAGCAGCCTTCGAGCGTGGACCACCACTCTCCGGAGACTGCCCCGGGCGAAGTCAAGGCCGAGGAAAAGAGCGCCTCCGAGAGCGAAACCCGTGCGGGCCAAAATGAGCTGCGGCCCAGGCTGCAGCCAGTTTCCGAGGACAGGAACGGGGACCGCTCATGAGCGAGGAGTCCACGGCCCAGGAGGAAGCTGGGGAACGATTGGACGAGATGGGGTTCCTGGAGCATCTGGAAGAGCTCCGGAGCCGGCTGCTGCGAACCATTATCGCCGCCTTTGTCGGACTGCTGGCCTGTTTCGCTTTTTCCAAAAAGCTCTTTGATCTGCTCATGCTTCCCCTATACCGGGCGCTTCCGGAAAAGGGGAGCATGATCTATACCGCTCCCCATGAGGCCTTCTTTACCTACATCAAGGTGGCCCTGGTGGGGGGAGTCTTTCTCACCAGCCCCTATATTTTCTACCAGGGTTGGATGTTCATCAGGCCGGGGCTGTATTCGCACGAGCGCAAATACATCATCCCCATCTCCTTTTGCTCCGCCCTGCTCTTTGTAGCCGGGAGCCTTTTCGGCTACTTCATCATCTTTCCTTACGCCTACCGCTTCTTCATGGGATTCACCGATGTGTTCATCAGCCCGATGATCACCATGAAGGAAGGCTTTTCCTTCGCCCTTCGGCTGTTGATTGCCTTTGGCGTGGTTTTCGAGCTCCCCCTGGTGATCTTCTTTTTGGCCAGATTGGGCTTGGTCACCCCTAAAGGACTGCGCAGCAAGCGAAAGTACGCTCTGCTTGTAGCCTTTATGCTCTCCGCTTTCCTGACGCCACCGGACTTGTTCACCCAGGCCTTCATGGCCGGTCCGCTTATCGTGCTCTACGAGGTGGGAATCTGGATAACAGTCTTTTTCGGCAAGAAGCCTAAGCAGGGATAAGGTGGATTATATGGTGCCTGGCAAGGCTGAATTCGAGCGACAGACCAAAGAAACCAAGGTCAAGGCACGGCTTGAGCTCTACGGTCGGGGTGAGATCGACATACAAACCCCCTACGGGTTCGCCGACCACCTGCTCACGCTCCTTGGGGCTTGGGCCGGCTTCAATATGAGTCTGGAGGCCAGCGGTGACGTGGAGGTCGACGCCCACCACACCCTGGAGGACATCGGTCTTTGCTGCGGCGAGACCCTGTACCGGGCCCTCGGGGACAAGTCGGGCCTGGCCAGGGTGGGCTGGGCCAGGGTCCCAATGGACGAGGCCTTGGCCGATGTGGTGCTGGATCTTTCCGGCCGGCCCTATCTGGTGTACCGGGAGAGCGTGCTCCCGGAAACCCTCTTTGGCCAGGAGAAGGATGTCTGGAGGGAGTTCTTCAAGGCCCTGGCCCAACAGGGCAGAATGAACCTGCATCTGCACTTGGTGTACGGAAAAAACGGGCACCATCTGCTGGAGGCCGCCTTCAAGGCCTTGGGCCTGGCTATACGCCGGGCGGTTCATCCGGAGCGAGAGGGCGTGCTGAGCACAAAAGGGAGCTTGGAATGAGGCTTTGCCGTCTGCGGAGAACAGGCTGGCCAAGGATCCTCCTGCTGGGCTTGATTTTGGGGCTGGCGGCTTGCGCCGGACCGCAGAAGCCTCTCAAGGAGGCTGGAGAGGCAAGCCTGGCTGTCGCACCGTTTGCTCAGCCGGACAAGCAGTGGGAGCTGATCGAGGGCTATCTCCCCGGAGACAGCCGCGAAGTGGATCAGGAGATCCTGCAAAGGCTTGACTCTATGCTCCAAGAGGAGCTGCAAAAGCGCGATGTGACCCACTACAAGGAGCCGGCCCTGGTCCGGCAATGTCAGGAGATTGTGCTCTACGAGCAGCAAGACGAGAGGCTGGAAGGGCTCACCTACTGGTCCAAGGTGGCACGCTGCCTGCCCGCTGAGCTCATCCTCGTCCCGCAGCTCCTCAAATGGCAAAACAGGGTTGGCGGGGAATGGGGCGTGGAGCAGCCGGCTATGGTGGCCTTCGATCTCTGTCTGATCAATGCCCGGGAAAAAGAGCTCTTGCAGCGCTTCCATTTTGAGGAGCAGCAAAGCTCCCTCTCGGAGAATATTTTTCATTGGAAAGATTTCGTGAGGCGCGGCGGGCGCTGGATTACCGCTCCAGAGCTGGCAAGGGAGGGGATCAGCCAAGGCCTGAGCGAGCTTGGCCTGTAGTCAGCTTTGCCTCCGGCAAAACTTTTTGAATAACATATTGTTCTGATTGCTGATGTTGACGAGCTGGTTTGACTGTGCATGCTTTTGACTTATCTCTTTGATTTCTTTGCCTTAACTCAGAAATTTCCTTCTTCGCTATGCGCCATGCGCTCTGCGCTATGCGTACAAACTGTGAACCGTGAACTGAACTTTGAACTCTAAAGTTTAGAAGAAGGTTGCATTCAAACTGAGTGCCGGGTGGATCACGGAAGAAGCTCCAGCTTTGAGCAGTGGCAATTTAGTATGAACCATCGTAAGGGCGCGATATGATCCTCTTTCCGGCCGTGGACATCAAGGACGGCAAGTGCGTCCGCCTCAAGCAGGGTCAGGCCGAGGCGGTCACAGTATATTCCGACCATCCCCTGGACGCAGCCCTGCTCTGGGAGCGTTCCGGAGCCTCCTGGCTGCACGTGGTGGATCTGGATGGAGCCTTTCGCGGGGTTCCCCAGAATTACGAGCTGGTGAGCCAGTTATGCCGGGAAACGAGTATCCCCGTTCAGCTGGGCGGAGGCATACGGGATATCGATGCTGCCAGATCCTATTTTCAGGCCGGGGTGGAGCGCTTGATCATCGGAACCCTCGCCCTGCAGGACAAAAGGGCTTTAGAGCTGCTCTGCCGGGAGTTTCCGGGAAGGATCGGAGTATCTCTGGATGCCGTGGATGGCCGTCTCAAAAGCCGGGGCTGGGTGGAGGACAGCGGGTTGGGCATCGACGAGGTGCTTCCCGAGCTGGAGCATCTGGGAGCCGCTTTCGTGGTCTATACCGACATCAGTCGGGACGGGATGCAGACCGGTGTGGACCTGCAGGGCTTAGCGCGGGTGCTCAAGGCCACCTCCCTGCCGCTTATCGTGGCCGGGGGGGTGACCTGTCTTCAGGATATAAAGGACTTGGCGGTGCTAAAAAAGGAAGGCCTGTGCGGAATCATTACCGGAAGGGCCATTTACTCGGGAAGCCTCGATTTTCAATCAGCCCTGCAATGGCTGCGGGATAGCATCTCAGGGAGCTGAGCCCCCGGGGCCATACTTGGCTGCAAAGAGGGAAGGCTCTACGCCTTTGCCGTTGTGGAAGGGATGTTTGCAGAGGGGCTGTCTGGTCTCCGCCGCTTTACGGATCCGGCTTCTTAGTCCTGCTCCGGCCCGTTTTGAATCTCCTGCAGAAGACTTTCCGCCTCCTGGCAGTCGCAGTCAAGCGACAAGGCCTGCTTAGCGGCAGCAGCCGCGTTGTCCATTTTCCCCCACTCCCGATACAGCCGAGCCAGGTTGAGATAGATGTTGGCATGCTCGCCAAAGGCTCCAAGGGCCTTACGGTAGAATGCTTCGGCCTGGTCGTACTGCTTGAGGCTGCGAAAGGCGTTCACGGCAACCCGGTAGGCCGTCATGTCCTTGGGATCGCGATCCAAAGCCTTGCGGGCAAACTGTATGGCCTCCTTGTGCTGTCCGGCCCGGTAGAAGCTGTCAGCCACCTCGGAGTAGATGCCCGGCGAACCGCCGTACTCCTGAACGATTTTTTTCAGCTGCTGACTGGCCTTCATGCGGTCATTGGATTGCAGGGACTGCTGCATCCTTTCCAGCAGGCGCCGTTTAAGGGCCTCCGGGTCCTCCTCCTCTGACTCCTCTCGCTCCTGCTGCAGGGTCTGGGCCATGTTCTGAATGGCTTCTACCAGGCTGTTGTAGAGCTGCTTCTCGCTGCCTTTGTGATAGGCGAAGTCCGAGGGAAGATAGGGGGAAAGGTGAGGATGGGTCTTGATCATGTGAATGATTTCTGCGATCTGATACTCGAGCTCGATCTTTTCCGTGCCGTAAAGCTTGGTGCGGAGAAAGATTTTCAAACCCTCGCAGGCGGAGGCGACTCCCTTGAGCACTTCCTGCTTGTTCAAAAAGGCCTTGGCGCGCCCCAAGTTCTCTTTGGCCTCTTGAGCCGGTTTCTTGTAGATGTTCATCTTGCCTGCGGTGCTGGGGTTGTGTACAAGGGCTGGTCACAAGCAAGGGCACCAGCCCATGGCGCAGAAAAAATCAGGCTCCCGATCGAGGATTGCTATAAATGCCCTACAATAACAACGCCATAATGTCCAGAGCATCCCTCAGGGAGCACCCAAGCGGATGAGACCGCAAGGAAGGGCAGGGCTTGCTCGGCAGCCGACGGAGCAGCTGCCAGGGAGCAATCCTTGCCCCGGACCGGGGTTGTCGCATTGACCGCTCTGGATTTGAAAGCTACCCGGTGCTGTGCATGAGACCTATGCATATTCTGGGCCGAGCCTACGGCGGGCTTATGGAGATACGCTCCAAAGCCTATGCAGCCGGTGTTTTCAAGTCCTGGCATCCTTCCGTGCCCTGCATCTCGGTGGGGAACATCAGCTGGGGAGGAAGCGGCAAGACGCCGCTCGCAGAGTGGATACTGCAGCGGATCATTTCCTTGAACAAACGCCCGGCCTTGCTCACCCGTGGATATAGGGCTCGTCCTCCAAAAAAGCCCTATCTGGTCAATCCGCAGAGCTCGCCTGGAGAAGCCGGTGATGAACCCCTTATGCTGGCCAGATCCTGTCCAGGCGGCCTTGTGGTTGTGGATGACCGGCGATCCCGGGCCGGTCGCTGGCTGGAAAGCAAAGAACAGCCGGATGTCTTCGTCCTGGACGATGGCTTTCAGCACCTCGGTGTGCATCGCGACCTGGATCTTGTTCTGCTGAGACCCGAGGACCTGCACAAGGAGTGGAACAGAATCATTCCGGAAGGATCCTGGCGGGAGCCTGCTTCCGCCTTGAGCCGAGCTACGGCCTTGGTGCTGCATATGTCTCCCCAGGAGGCGGAGTCCATGGAAGCGGCGGTGGCCAAGCGGCTGCGCCGCTTGGCTCGACCCATCTTCAGCTATCACTTGCAGATCGCGGACTGTTATCGAATCAAGCCTCCCCGCACTGTCCTGCAGGAGGCGAGGGATTACCTACTGGTCAGCGGCGTGGGAAGTCCGCATCGCCTGGAGCAAAGCGTCAGTGAGTACATGGGCTCCAGCCCCAGGAGGCATCTGGTCTTTCCGGACCACCATCGCTATGGGGAGAAGGACTGGCAGACCATCAAGCGCGAAGCTGCGCGTCAGGGATGCTCAGCCGTCCTCTGCACCCAAAAGGACGGGGTCAAGCTGGAGCCGTGGGCCGATGAAAGCCTTTTTGAGGTCCGGGCGGCTCCGGTGTTCGGCCCCGGCGTCTGCGGCGAGGCAGCGCTTGATGAATGGCTGCTGTCCCGTTTGGCCAGGTTGCTGGAAAACACTGCGCCAGGCAAGGAGGAATGCGGCGGTGGGTGAGGCCGGGTTGTTCAGAAGGAGACTTATTGTTGCATGGCCCCTGCGGCCAGCTCCGCGAGGCTGGTCTGCTGAAAGCTCTTGTTCCAGTAGAGGGCAAATGCGGTTTTCTCCTCGGCGGCCGCCAACAGGGCCTGCCGGCTCTGTTCATTGCCGGGGCTCGCTGCCTGGAGGGCCAGGCAGATGCATCCCCTGGCAAAGAGAGAGGTTTCAGCCTGCATGGCCTGAACAAAGAGATCGCTATAGGGAGCGAGCAGATCCGGCCTGCTCTGCCCCAGGCGGGCTACTCCCCAGTAGGCCCCTTCGCGAAGAGAGCTCATTTCCAGATAGTTGTCCGGTCCGGACATGGGCCGGACAAAGGAGAAAAGAAGACGGTGATACTCCTCGGCCATTCTGTCCAGGCCGGCCATAACTTCGGCCATGGCTTCCGGCGCTCCCCAGCCAATTCCCCCGGATTCGTCGTTCAGGCTCCAAAGAAAGCGGCGCATGATGACGCGCACCCGTTCCTGGGAGTGGTCCGCAATTCTGGAAGCTGTCAGGCCGAAGCAGGTAACGGCATGCCATTTGACATAAGGGGAGGTGGAGCACAGGGCTCCGAAAAGGGGGGAGACGAGACGTTGCGGATGGGAGGCCGCAAGGCTGCGGAACTCCTCCTCCCAGTGCGGGCTCTTCAGAGCCCGGATAACTCTGGCTTTGTTCTCTCGGTGAGCCATTGACGCCCGGGTAGGATGGGATTTCTGAAGCCCAGAAGGTTTTTTCCCAGGGCTTCAGAAATCAGAATCGCTTATTCCTTGGAGAAATCGTCCTTGCTTGCACCGCAGACCGGACAGGTCCAGTCGTCCGGAAGATCCTCGAACTTGGTCCCGGGCTTGATTCCGTTGTCTGGATCTCCCTCAGCCGGATCGTAGACGTATCCGCACACGTTGCATACCCATCGTTCCATAGTTTCCTCCTTTCATTTAGGCGTTGCCGGGCCTGTAAGGCACGGGTAAAGGTGTTGCATGAGCTTGTTAATTATCTGTAGCGGGTAGTGATTGAGTAAAAATTAAGAATAATTCTCACTCAGGTGCTTGTCAAACTCAATCGTGCTTGAAAATGAAGCGGCGCATGGAAACGTTGAAGACGAGCCCCAAAAGGGCGAAGTTGATAATGGTGGAGGAGCCTCCGTAGCTGAGGAAGGGAAGCGGGATGCCCACAATAGGCATCAATCCGAGCACCATGGACATGTTGATCAGGATTTGCCAGAAAAAGTAGAAGAAGACCCCGGAGGCGAGAAAGGCGCCGAAAAGATCCTTGGAGGTGTCCACCACACGCAGGATCTGATACAGGAAGAAGCAGAACAAAACCAGGAGAAGGGAGCAGCCTACGAACCCCCACTCTTCGGCGAATACAGCCAACACGAAGTCGGTATGCTTCTCCGGAAGGAAGCGGAGCTGGCTTTGTGTGCCCTCCAGGAACCCTTTGCCCCAGAGCTGTCCGGAGCCGATGGCGATTTGCGATTGGATGGTGTTGTATCCAGCGCCGAGGGGATCGCGATAGGGATTTATAAAGGTCAAGATCCTGGCTTTTTGATAATCCTTGAGCATAAACCAACCCAAGGGAGCGATCAGGGGGAGGGTGAGCAAGATGCTGATCAGCACCCGCCTTTGCAGTCCCTTGTAGAGCAGCATTCCGCCCACCAAAAGGAGGATGTTCAATCCGGATCCCAGGTCCGGCTGAACGATGATCAAGCCGCAGGGAAGGCCGATGAGCAGGAGGAGCTGGAGCAGGCTTTTCCAGTCCACATTTCCGGGCACCTTGGCGAGAAACCAGGCGGCGAGAAGAATGACACTCAATTTAGTCACTTCTGTGGGCTGAAAGCCGATAGGTCCCAGATGGATCCAACGCTGGGCTCCGCCGATGGATTCACCGAAGAGGAGCACCCAGACCAGAAGTGCGATGGAAAGCCCATACAGTGGCCAGACCAGAGCCTTGAGGTGCCGGTAGTCGAAGGCCGCGCAGAAGACCATGGCTCCCAGGGCGAGCAGGCCCCAAAAAAGCTGCTTTTTATAGAACAGGTCCGTGGTCATGCCGCTTTCCATACGCAGGGAGCTGGCCGAGTAGAGGTTCATCACGCCGATGGCGAACAGCAGACAGGCCAGGCCCAGCAAGGTCCAGTTGAAGTGCGAGAACAGCCGTCTGTCGAATGGAGACATAGCGATTTACCCCTCCTCGGTGAACAGATAGTCGTATATGGCCTTAACCACAGGGCCGGCGGCAGTGCTGCCGTGACCGCCGTGCTCCACTAAAACGACCACCACGTACTCCCGGCTTCCTTGGCGTCCGAAGCTGGCCATCCAGGCATGATCCCGGTACTTATAGGGTATTTCATGGGTTTCCTTATCCTTGTATTTTTCGAAGAGCTTGACAACCTGGGCGGTTCCAGTTTTGGCCCCGATTTCCGCCTGTTTCATGCGCAGACGCCACGCTGTTCCGTGCGGCTCATCCACGGTGGCGATCATCGCCTCCTGAATGCGTTGCAGCTCTTTTGGCTCCAGGGGCAGGTTCTTCTGGACCAGAGGGGCTTCGTTGCATAGCAGCTGCGGCTTGAGAAGACGGCCGCCATTGATGAGAGCCGCTACATAGCGGCCCACCTGAAGGGGCGTAACCAGAGTATAGCCCTGGCCGATAGACATGTTCAGGGTCTCTCCGCCCTGCCAGCGCTGGCCGAAACGCTTCAGCTTCCATTGTCGATCGGGGATGAGCCCGCTTTTCTCATTGGGCAGGTCGATTCCGGTTTTGGACCCGAAGCCGTAGCTCTCTGCGTATTGGCTTAAGAGATCCACCCCCAGCTCCTCGCCCAGCTTGTAGAAGTAAACGTCGCAGGACTGCTTGATCCCTTCCTTGAGCTGCATCCAGCCGTGTCCGTGCTCTTTCCAGCAGCCGAATACGCGCCGACCCAGCTTGTAGAAACCGGGGCAGTAGAATTTCTTTTCCGGGCTCACGCTGTCGTGCTTCAAAGCCGCAGAAGTGACCACCAGCTTGAATACCGATCCGGGCGGGTAGGAGCTTTGGATGGCCCGGTTCTGCAGGGGATGTTCGGCATCGGAGATCAGCTCTTCCCATTTCTTTGGTCTGATCCCCCGAACAAAACGGTTGTTGTCATAGCCCGGCTTGCTCACGAGAGCCATAACGTTCCCGGTTCCGGGCTCGAGCACCAGGACCGCCCCGGTGTTGTTTCCGAGCTGATTCCAGGCATACTGCTGCAGATCGAAGTCTAGGCTCAGGCGGATATTCTTTCCCGGAACCGACTGCTTGACGATGTGCTCCTTGAGCACCCGGCCCTGGGCATCGACTTCGATCTGCTTGGTCCCCTTCTCCCCGCGGAGCGTCTCTTCCTGGGTGAGCTCGATGCCCTGCTTGCCGATATTGTCCCGCAGCTGCAAGCCGGGATTTTGACGCAGCTCCTTTTCATTGACCTGGGCCACGTAGCCGATAGCATGGGAGATGACCTCCCCTTGCGGATAGTAACGGAGCGGACGGGTGACGATCTGCAATCCCGGCCATTCCATGAGATGGGACTCGATCTTGGCCAGTTCGTCATATTCAAGGTTGTTGACAATGAGCTGGGGCTTGAACGGCTTTACCAGGCCCTTGTTCTTGGAAAACCTATTCTGCAGCTGGCTTAAGGGAATATCTGTCCATTGGCTGATTTGACGAAGGGTGCTTGTGATGTTCGGGCAGTCCTCCCGGACCAGACCCAGGGCATAGGCGGGCTTGTTTTCAGCCAGAATGAGATTGTCCCGGTCTCTGATCAAGCCTCGGGGAGCATAGATGGTCTGTTGCCGGAGCCGGTTGTCCTGGGCCTTGGCAGCGTACTCCTCCCCTTTGAAGATCTGGAAGTACCACAGCCGCAGCAGGAGAACGCAGAACAGACAAAGGACCAGGACTTGCAATAAGGTGAAATTCTTCCGCGGAGGCTTATGAAGATCAGGCTGTAACATGTCCGGGAGCGATCCGCAGATGGTAGATTAAGCTAACAATTCCCCAAAGGACAGGGAAAATAATAATTGTTTGCAAGCTTTGGACCAGAAGCTGGTTGAAGTTGATGCTCAGCTCTTGGAGGTTGGCTAGCAGGAAAATGACCGAGAAATGCCATATTCCGGCGAAGAAAGAGAGGATGACCACGAAGAAGGCGCTCTTTACGGTTAAAAAAAGGCTCAAACCGTAAAAGCAGATGACCAGACCGGCGTACCAGAGGATGGAAGCCCCGAAGGCCAAGGAGCCGCTTCCCTCCTGGAGAAGGATCCACACTGCGGCCAGCCAGAATGCCACGCTCAACCGTCTGGCCTGGAGACAAACGATCAAGCCCGGAGCGAGGCAATCGGTTCCTGGAAGCAGCGTTTGAAGCCAGATGCCGCCCACGGTGTACAGGGCCCACCATAGCGATTCGTAGAGGGTCTGGGGCATAAGCAGACTACGCGCCGGTTTAGGTGAAGACGAAACCAAGGCCCCGGGAGCCAAAGATCCCGGCCGGGCCATCTATGGAGCTTCAGGAGGCCGGAGCTGCCTGTTTTTTATGCGGGCCGGCCTTGTTGTGAAGAAGCAAAACCTCTTCCAGGTAGTTGAAATCAACCAAGGGCTCGGCTTTGACTGCTTGGAACAGGTAGAGGCTGGAGTGCTCAATGCTCGTGATTCTGGCTACTGGAAGACCTTTGGGGAAGACATTGCCCATGCCGGAGGTGACAAGGATCTCCCCGGTATGCAAGGGGGCGTTTTGGCCCACGTATTTCAGGGACAGGGAGCTTCCGGGGCCGCGGCCCTGGAGAATGCCCTTGGTCCTCGTCTCCTTGGCAAGCACCGGAATGCGACTGTTCGGATCGGTCAGCAGGAGCAGACTGGAGAAGTGGGGGCTTACTTTGAGCACCCGTCCGACCACGCCCTTGGAGGTGAGGACCGGCATGTGCTTGTCAATCTGGTGCTGCTGCCCCTTGTTTATGAGCAGGGTTTGGAGCAGGGCATTGGGGCCCAGCTTCTGCCCTATAATCCGCGCCCCCTGACAGGACCAATCCGAAGGAGGGGAGAAGCTGAGCAGTCTTCGCAAACGCTCGGCTTCTTCGGCCCGGCTCTCCAAGCGCATAACCCGTAGCTGGAGCCTTTCCAGTTCCTGTTGCAAACGCTCGTTTTCCTCACGCACTCCAGTCAAGGCTACATACCTCTGCCAGGACAGCTCCGCCTTGGAGTGCAGCCATTTCCCAGGAGCCAGTATCCAGCCTACTATTTCCAATCCGGTGTTGGCGGCGAAACGGTCCAGGTATCCGGTTCGCCAGTTCCAGGTATAGAGGCTTAAATACACAAACAGCGGGAGGAGAAAACCAAGAACGAGGAGTTTGGACTTCAGGATGGACAAACTAATCTATGGTCACTTCTTTTAGAATATCCAGGTTATCCAGTACCTTGCCGGATCCAATTACTACAGTGGACAGGGGGTCGTCCACCAGGGTGATGGGCAACGAGGTCTCCTCGCGGATGAGCTGATCCAGTCCCTTGAGCAAGGCTCCGCCACCGGTAAGGACAATGCCCCGGTCCACGATGTCCGCTGCCAGCTCCGGGGGTGTCTGCTCCAGGGCCATGCGGACGGTCTGGACGATGGTGTCCACTTCCTCGGCAATGGCATTGCGGATCTCTTCGGTATTGATGGTCAGATGCTGCGGTATTCCGGAAACGAGATCTCGGCCTTTCACTTCCAGCTCTTCGTTGTCATACTCCCCGGGATAGGCGGAGCCGAGCTTCTGCTTGATCTTCTCCGCATTGCCCAGCCCGATAAGGAGGTTGTATTTGCGCTTCACATGGTTCAATATGGACTCGTCCATTTTATCGCCGCCAACGCGGACGGACTTGCTGTAGACGATGCCGGCCAAAGAGATAACGGCCACTTCCGTTGTTCCGCCTCCGATATCCACCACCATGTTGGAGGTGGGCTCTGTAATGGGCAGGTTGGCGCCAATGGCCGCGGCCATGGGCTCCTCTATCAGATAGACCTCCCGTGCTCCGGCACTCTGGGCGGACTCCTTGACCGCCCTTTTTTCCACCTGGGTAATCCCGGTGGGAACGCAGATGATGATGCGCGGCCGGACCAGGCGGCGACTGTTGTGGACCTGGGATATGAAGTAGCGGAGCATGGACTCGGTGATCTCGAAGTCAGCAATCACCCCGTCCTTCATGGGACGGATGGCGACAATGTTCCCCGGAGTGCGCCCCAGCATGCGTTTGGCTTCATTTCCTACGGCCAGCACCTTGTTGGAGCCTTTTTTGTCCTTTTTCACCGCAACCACTGAAGGTTCGTTGATGATCACGCCTCGACCCTTCACATAAACGCAGGTATTGGCGGTGCCAAGATCAATGGCCAGGTCGTTGGAAAACGCTCCTAGGAGCTTACTGAAGATGCTGGGCATAAGTCCTCTCTCAGCGATGTGCGGTTTAATGCGATACAAGGGAGATTTGTACCTGCTAACCGGACATTTTACAACCTCAAATTTTCGACCTCCGTCCTGAATTGGCTTGATCAGGCAGCCAAGGAGCAAGGTATGTCCGGCGAGGAGCTAGCGCTTACAGCAGCAGTGCCCCGCGGTGCAGTGGAAACGGTTGTCAGCCCTCCGCTGTGCCTTGTCTTGGTCTGGAGCGGGGAGACAGTGGAGCGTATCGCCCTGCAGGGCAGTCGCTCCAAGAACAGGGCGGCAGGCCAGCTTTCGGGCCCGGCCGAGGCCATGCGGGTGTGCCTGAACAGGTATGTCCGCGGATTGGAGCCCTTCTGGCCGGAGCTCCCCTTGAACTGGGGCCGCTGCTCGGCATTCGCGCGCTTGGTGTTGGAGACCTTGCATAGGGAGGTCGGCTTCGGGCAGTGGATTTCTTACTCCGGCCTGGCTAAGCGCTGCGGACGCCCCAAGGCGGCCAGGGCGGTTGGAAGGGTCATGAGCCGCAATCCCTGGCCATTGATTGTCCCCTGCCACCGGGTGCTGGCTAAGGACCGCAGACTGGGCGGATTCAGCTCTGGGCTCGAGCTGAAACGGTACCTGCTGCGTCTGGAGGGGATTTAATGCGAGCCGCCCTTCAGCAGGAGGTCGAGGGATCCTCCGATGGCTCAATCCCCACCACGCAAAGGCCCTGTTCATCCGCCCTTTGCAGGGCTTGATCCCGGTCGAATATCAGGCTATTTCCGGCCTCCACCGCCAGGCAGGTGGCTCCGGCCCGGATCATGGTCTCAATGGTTTGTAGCCCTACTGAGGGCTGGTCCACATTTTGCTCCTGCCCGGGCTTGAACACCTTGAGCACGACACATCCCGGCCCCGCCAGCTCTCCGGCCCGGAGAATGGCGGCATTGGTCCCCTCCAGGGCTTCCACTGCGGCAACAATCTCGTTGCGGACCACTATGCACTGCCCTATATCCATGCGACCGAGCTCCTTGGCCAGGGGCCAGCCAAAATCGATGTCCCGCTTCTCCTCTTTGCTTGGCTTCCTTTTGCTGAGAACCCCGGGCGGGGTTTTGAGGCTGGGCACGAAGGTGAGCGGTGAGACGGTCTGAAGCCCCTCCTGGCGCAGGTTCTCCACGAGCGCTTCGATGAGGGCGCTATCGCCTTTGCAGCGGGTCTGAAAAAGCAGCTTGGCCGCCTTGAAGTCAGGCATGATTTTCAAGGCCTTGGGCTTGTTGATGCTTCCGGCGAAGACCACCTGCTCGACGCCGTGCTGCTTGAAAAAGGAGATCATCTTGCCCAGCTGCCCCAGCTTGAGCCAGATCATGTGGTCGACAACGGCAAAAAGCTCCTTATTGGTATGCTCTTTAAACCCCGCGGCCACCACGCGTCTTCCCATTTGCTGAGCACCCTGGGTGACCAGAAACGGGAATTGCCCTTCGCCGGCAATCAGTCCAAGGGGAGAGGGGGTATGAGGCATGGAAGAGGTCAAGCATCCCGTCTGGGGCTGATGACGCCCCGTTCGCTGGATTTGATGAAGTCGGCCAGAACGTGGACTTCTTCTATATGACCCAGCTCGTCCAAAACCCTGTCCAGGGCATGGTCCCGCCTCAGCCCGGAGCGCCATATGAGCCTGAAGGCCTGCTTAAGGGCCGAGATGCGATCCTTATCGTAGCCGGTTCGCTTGAGGCCGATGACGTTGAGGCCTTGCAGCCAGCCCCTCTCCCCTGCGATGAGCATGAATGGGGGAACGTCCTGCGGCACTCCGGTCATGCCTCCTACATAGGCGTTCTTGCCGATGCGCACGAATTGATGGATGGCTGACAGGCCGCCGATAACCGAGTTTTTTTCTATCACCACATGTCCGGCCAGAGTGGCGGCGTTGGCCAGGACCACATGGTCCTGGAGCTGACAGTCGTGGGCGATATGGGCGTAGGCCATGATCAGGCAGTGCGAGCCCAGGCGGGTGACGCCGCCTCCATCCACCGTGCCCCTATTGACGGTCACATACTCCCGAATGCAGTTGTGGTCTCCGATCTCCAGCCTGGTGGGATCGCCTTTGAACTTCAAGTCCTGCGGGTCTCCGCCGATACAGGCATGGGAATGGATATGGTTGTTTCGTCCCAGCCGGGTATGGGACTTGATCTGGACAAAGGCATCCACCTTGGAATCGTCGCCCAGCTGAACATCGCCCTCGATCACTGCGTAGGGCCCGATATCAACCCCGTAGCCCAGTTCGGCTCCGGGGTCTACCACTGCGGTGGGGTGAATGTTGGTGCTCATGACCCTTCATTACCTCGTTGCACCAAGGCAGCCGTCAATACCGCCTGAGCAGCGACGGTGTCTGAGACGCGAGCCTCGGCCTGCATCTTCCAGAGACTCATCCTTTGCCGCAGAAAGGTAACCTGCAGCTGGAGCTGATCTCCGGGAAAAACCGGTTTGCGGAAACGGGCCTTTTCAATGCCGCTAAAAAAGAAGATCCTGTTTTCCGGAAGGTTGTCTGCGCTCTTGAGTACGAGAATCCCGCCTGCCTGGGCCAGGGCTTCGATGATCAGCACTCCGGGCATAACAGGATAACCCGGGAAATGGCCCTGAAAGAACGGCTCATTAAGGGTGATATTCTTGAGCGCGGTCAAATGCCGCCCGGGCTCGTAATGAAGGACGCGATCCACCAGGAGGAACGGATAACGGTGCGGCAGCATCTCCAGGATGTCCGCGGCTTCTATGGCTTCGGGTTGCGTATTCATCTATCTTCCCCTTTGCCTGGCAGCGAAGACTTGAGTCTTTCCATCTCTGCCTCCAGAGCCTTCATCCGCTGATAGATCTCCGGAATTCTGGGCTGCAGCGCGGCATAGCGCAAAAACTTCCGGTGCTCCATGGCCGGATAGCCGCTCACTTCGGAATCGGGCCGAATATTGCGGTTGATCCCGGATTTGGCGCCCACCTTGGCCCGGTCTCCGATCTCGATATGCCCGGATATGCCCACCTGACCGGCCAAAATGACCTGATCCCCGAGCCTTGAGCTCCCGGCGATCCCTACTTGGGCCACGAGGATGGATCCCTGCCCCACCTCGACGTTATGGCCGATCTGAACCTGATTGTCGATCTTGGTTCCTTTTCTGATCCTGGTCTCACCCAAGGTGGCGCGGTCTATGGTCGTGTTGGCGCCGATATCGACCTGATCCTCGATGACCACCCTGCCCACCTGAGGGATCTTTTCCAGTCCCTGTTCCTGGTCGGAGGCGAAGCCGAACCCGTCGCTGCCGACTACCACCCCGGCATGGAGCACTACCTTGGCTCCCAGCTCGGTACGGGACATGAGAACCACATTGGGATACAGAAGGCAGCCGGGACCTATATGGCAGTCTTCAGCCACATAGACGCCGCTGAATAGGATGCTCCCGGAGGAGACCACCGTACGCGGGCCGACAGTCACAAAGGGATAGATGGTGGCCTCTTTGGAGACCTCGGCTTCCGGATGAATGAAGGCTCGGTCGCTTTGGCCCTGGAAGTGCCCCTCGCTCACTGCAAAAAGCTGGGCCACCCTGGCAAAATCGAAATAGGGGTTCCGGCTCAGCAGGCAGGAGGGGTAGCGATCGCAGAAACGGGGCTCGAGAATGACCGCTCCCGCCTGGGCATCCTTGAGCTGTTTGAGGTACGTGGGGTTTGCCAGAAAGGACAGCTCGTCCGGGCCTGCATTGGCCAAGGAATTGCATCCGGTAATCTCCCGGTCTTCGCCTTGCAGCTCCAGGCCGTACCTTTCGGCCAAGGTGCTCAGTTTCCAGGCCATGGGGTAGTAATCCTGCCTCTAGTTGCTTTCGTCTGTTTTTTTGCCTTCCCAGGCTTTGTTGAGCTGCACGATGATGGTATTGGTGATCTCGATGGCATCGGTATTGTAGATGACGCCGCTGTTGCGCTTGTCCAGGATGACCGTGAACCCGTGCTTTTGCCCGTAGTCTTTCACCACCTGGACCAGCTTGTCGATGATCGGCTCCCGCAGCTTCTTTTCCTTGAGCTTCATCTTTTGCTGATAGGATTGGTACAGATCCTGAAAGTCCCGGACCTTCTGCCTGTACTCCATCTCCTTGTCCATCTGGGCTTCCTGGCTGAGCATGAGGCTCTGCTTCTGGATCTCCTGCTTGAGCTGGTCAATGGCCTGCTTCTTCTTGTCCAGCTGGGTCTTGACACCCTTGAACTCGCCTTTGAGCTCTTCAATGGCCTTTTGGCCGGGATCGGACTTTTCCAGGACGTCCTGGAGGTCGATGACCCCGATCTTGATGTCCTGGGCCAAAACAGGCGCCGATAGGGACAAAAGACAAAGGCAAAGAACCGTGCAGACTATGCGCCGCATAGATACCTCCTCAATGGTGGAGTTTTTTGCTGTTTGCACCATATAGCTTCGGCCTGGCTGTAAACTTCCTCAGAAGGACTGTCCGACGGAGAACTCGAACTGCCCGTCGTTGTCCTTGAGGTCGTCCAGTGGGTAGCCGTATTCCAGACGGAGCGGGCCCATGGGCGAGTTCCAGCGAATGCCCGCGCCCACGCTCTTGTATAGGTCGAAGTCCATGCTCTCGTCCTGGCCCCAAACCTTGCCGGCATCGAAAAAGAGCAGTCCCAGCAAGCCCATATCCTCTTTGATGGGAAAAACGAGCTCCAGGTTCTGATAAAAGGTTTTGTAGCCGCCGATATCGTTGCCCTGGTCGTCCTGAGCAGCAATATCGCGATACTCGTAGCCCCGTACGCTGTTGATGCCGCCTAGATAGAAGCGTTCAAAGTCCGGAGGTTCCTCTCCGGTATTTTCAAAGATATAGCCGATCTTGCCATGCCAGCTGCCAACGAGCTTCCACCAGATGTTCTGGTAAATGGTGAAGTCATAACCGGTTTTGACGAAGTTGTCATCTCCGCCCAGCAGGCCACCGGCATACTCCACCGAAAGGGTGTTCTTGGTGCCCTTGGTGGGATGAAAGCGGCGGTTGGTGGTGTCTCGCGTGGCAGAGACGCTCAGGGAGCGCAGCCAGTTGCTTCCTTCGATATCCTTGATCTCCTGGCTGGCGTCCGCGGCCACATCGTCCAAGGTATAGCGCTCCATGCGCAGGTTCCAAAAGAGGCGGCTGTACTGGCCTATGGTGTAGGCGAACTTTAAACGGCCTCCGGTGGTATCCAGGTCGTACTCGTCGTAATCGCGCCTCGTGTTATAGGCGTCGAAGCCGAAGCCCAGCCGAGTGTCATAGAGATGGGGGTTCCAAAAGCCGAACTGAAACAGGGTGGTCCGGCTGCTGAAGCTGCCCTTGAAGCTGATGCCGTAGCCCTTGCCCAGGAGGTTGCGCTCCTGAATCTGCCCGGTGAAGAAGACATTTTCCACGCTGGAGTATCCGGCTCCGGCGCTCAGAGATCCGGTAGACTTCTCCTTGACCTTGATCTGGAGGTCCAGCTCTTCTGGCTCCTGTGCGGGTACGGTGTTGATCTCAACATTCTCGAAGTAATCCAACTTGTTCAGTCGCTGCTTGGAGAGGGAGATCTTCCGGCCGCTGAACTGATCGCCACCGGTGATGGCCATCTGTCTGCGGATAACGTTGTCCCGGGTTTTGTGGTTTCCGGTTATCAGTACCCTGCGGATAAAGACCTTCTGCCTCTTGTGCAGGCGATAGGTGACATCAATGGTTTTGGCTTCCGTGTCCTTCCTGATATCCGTGGTGGCCTCAGCAAAGGCGTAGCCGTAATTGGTGTAGAAGTCGGCCAGATTTTGCGTATCCTCACGGATCACGGAGCGATCGAAGTAATCGTCCTTAGCTGCCAAATCGTCTATCTTGACCAGGTTGAACAAGCTCTTCTTCTCAGTGATAAGATCCCCCTGGAAGTCCACATCGCCCACGCTGTAGCGCGGTCCTTCCACCACCTGGAAGGTGATGTGGATTCCGTCCTTGGCGTACTCCACCTCCGGCTGGCCCACTTGGACATCAAAAAAGCCGCGGTTGGCATAGTAGGCTTCAAGAGCGGCCGCATCGCGGTTTAACAGCTCCTCCTTGAGAACGCCTCCCCCGGTGATCCAGGAGAAGAGCCCCCTCTCGGACAGGGCGAGCTGGTCCTTGAGATCATCCGGAGCCAGCTTCTCCGCTCCCTGGATGCGGATTTTTTCGATGTACAGCTTTTTGCCCTCCTCGATGCTGATGACCAGCTCCGCCTTGCCGGGGGACAGCTCCTTTTGCTCGTAGTCGGCCTTGGCGCGGTAATAGCCCTTCTTGCGGTACAGCTCGCGGATCTTGTCCAGATCCTGGGCCAGGACCTTGGGGTTGAGCACCGAGCCGGTCTTGGTGCTCATGGCTTCCAGGATATCGTCTCGGTCCAGGGCGTCGTTGCCCTGGATCTCTATGCTCCGAATCAGGGGCTTTTCCTGGACCTCAAAGGTGAGCTGCTTCCCGTCCGGAACCTCCTGGACTTGAACTTTGATATCCTCGAAGTAGCCTGATTTGTAGAGTCTTTTGACCTCCTCGTTGACTGTCTGGGGAGAGTACTGATCCCCCTGCTGCAGGCTGAGCCGCATCAGGACGACGTCCTTATCCAGGATGTTGTTACCGGTGACCTTGATCTCCGCAATGGTCTGCTGTTTGGTAACCGCCTTCTTGATTTTGTCGCTGAGCTCCTGAAGGGCGGGAAGCATCTGAATGAGTCCTTCCTTGGAGACGTAAAGGGCTTTGGTGGCTTTGGGGCTGGAGGCATCAACCAGGCGGGCATCGATGGATAGCCGCTGTCCGGCCTGGGTGACACTGCCGTAAACCGCATAGCCTACATCGGCCAGAAGGGCTAGATTGCGAACCGTGCTCAGGCTCAGGACCTCAACCTTTTCCTGCTGCAGGAGCTGTTGAGTCGAGGCCAAAGGACGGACTTCGAATCCTTGTTCCCGCAGCGAATCGGCCAGAAGCTCCGGGAGGCTTTGCCTCAGGTTCTGCAGATCCTGCTCGGCGTTCACTTCAAAGGGAAGCACCATGATTTGTGGGCTGGAGGCGGCAGCAGCCCACCCCGGTTTCAGGAGCAGGGACCAGACAAGGATACAGGCGAGCAGTGGCAGGACGGGCTTAATTCGCGATAGGCTCCAGAGCATAGAGTTTTCCTGCTTGAATCTTGAATCTGGATTGCATCTTGCTTGCCAGATCCGTGTTGTGGGTGACCACGATGAGCGTCGTTCCCAGGCTTTGATTGAGCCCCACGAGCAGCTCCGCAACCTTGGCTCCGTTGGCCGCATCAAGGTTGCCGGTAGGCTCGTCGGCCAGAATGACTTCCGGGCTGAGAACTACGGCTCTGGCCAATGCCGCCAGCTGACGCTCCCCTCCGGAAAGGGTGCCTACCTTTTGGTCGGCCAGGGGGGTGATCCCGATGACCTCCATGGCCTTGCGGGCCAGATGGAGCGACTCCTTGCGGCTCCGACCGCTTATAAAGGCCGGCATGGCGACATTTTCCAGAGTGGTGAACTCGGCCAGGAGATGATGGAACTGAAAGATAAAGCCGATCTTCTCGTTGCGCAGCCGCGATTTCTCCGACCAGCTCAAGCGATTGAGGTCCTGCCCCTGAAACAGGATCCTCCCCTGGCTGGGAACGTCCAGCCCTCCCAGGAGGTGCAGCAGGGTGGTTTTGCCTGAGCCGGAGGAGCCGACGATGGAAACCGTCTCCTGGGGCCTGACCTGCAGCTCTACTCCATCAAGGATGCGGACCCTCTCCTTGGGCCCGGCAATCTCTTTGTCGGCCTGCTGCACATCATAAACCAGAGGGCTACTCATAGCGCAAAACCTCGGCCGGATGCAACTTTGCCGCCTGGCCTGCCGGATAGAGGGTGGCCAAAAAGCAAAGACCCATGGCGGCAAGGCCGATGAAGAAAAGATCGGGCGTCTCCAGCTGAATGGGGAGATGGTCCAGGTAGTAGACCTCGCTGGGGAGCTTGATGAAGTGGTATCGCTTAAGCACAAAGCTGAGTCCCAGCCCCAGGGAATACCCCAGAAAGGTGCCGATGACCCCGATAAGGCTTCCCTGGTAGATAAAGATGCGCTTGATGTTTCGCGGCGTCGCGCCCATGGACATCAGGATGGCGATGGCGTGCTTCTTTTCCATAACCAGCATGATCAAGGTGGTGACGATGCTAAAGGAGCCCACCAGGACGATCATGACCAGAATGATGGCCATCGCGGTCTTTTCCAGCTTGAGGGCCGAAAAGAGGCTTTGGTTCATCTCTATCCAGGTCTGAACAGCGAAGGGGAACTCACCCAGAGTGCGCTCGATGCGCTTGGCCACCTCTCTGGCGGAGTAGATATCCGCGAGCCTGATCTCGAAACCGGTAATCTGGTCCTTGGAAAAGCCAAGGATGTCCTGGGCCGAGGCCAGGGATACGTACACCAGGGAGGAGTCGTACTCGTACATCCCGGTGTCGAAGATGCCCGCTAGCTGAAAGGTTTTGATCTCCGGCCTGAAGCCGGCCGCGCTCTTCTTGCCGCTCGGGCTGAGCATATTGACGCGTTCGCCGATCTGCAGGCCCAGCCGCCGGGATAGGGCCTGTCCTACAATGATGCCCGGAGGATCCTTCTCCTTTTTTAGGGACTTCAGGCTTCCCTTGACCAGGTCCTGTCTCAGGCTGAGGACGCGACTGGCTCTGTCGGGATCGATGCCCCGAAGTACCGAGCCCTTGACGCCCTGGGGAGTGCTGAGCATGACCTCGGAGTAGATGAAGGGCATTATCCCTTCCACACCGGAGACGCCGCCCAGCTTTTCCTCCAGGGAGCGGGACTGGGTAAAGGGGCCCTGGTAGCTGGTGACCAGCAGATGGGCGTTGACGCCGAGGATTTTGTCCCGGAGATTCTGGCTGAATCCGTTCATAACCCCGAGGACGATGATCAAGGCGGCTACGCCCAAGGCCACGCCAGCCACAGAGATAAAGGAGATGGCGGAGATAAAGCTGTGTTTCCGGCGGGAAAAAAGGTAGCGCAGAGCGATGAACAGTTCAAAACGCATCAGTCCGCGCCGGATTCTGGTTTGAGGAGTGGAAAGAGGATCACTTCACGGATGGAGGTGGAGTTGGTAAACAGCATGGCCAGGCGGTCGATGCCGATACCTTCTCCAGCTGCCGGGGGCATGCCGTACTCCAGGGCGCGGAGGTAGTCCTCGTCCATAAAATGGGTTTCCTCTTCGCCGCGGGATTTGGCCTGGACCTGCTCCTCGAATCGAGCCCGCTGATCCCTGGGGTCGTTCAGCTCGGAAAAGGCGTTGGCCATCTCCCGGCCTGCGATGAAGAGCTCAAAACGATCCGTGAGCTCCGGGTCTTCTGCGTTGCGC
Organism: uncultured Desulfohalobiaceae bacterium; assembly: GCA_964595165.1. GTDB lineage: Bacteria > Desulfobacterota > Desulfovibrionia > Desulfovibrionales > Desulfothermaceae > CAZQPF01. The sequence goes on along the minus strand of CAZQPF010000001.1, from coordinate 19,728 downwards.
CTTGAAAGCGGCGAAACGTCCGTGGGGTAATGGGAAATGAAATGCGGCTCGATGAGCTTGGGCTCCACGGTGAGATCGAACAGCTTCGTCTGGAGCTTGCCGAGGCTCTCTTTGGGCTCCACATTCTCCCCGAGCTGATACACCAGCTTTTTGGTCCGCTCCCGGTCCAGGTACTCTCCGGGACCGATTCCTCCCAGCTCCTCCAGGGCCTGATGAAAGGTATACCGCTTCCAGGGCGGGGAGAGATCGATGCTGCGATCCAGGTACTCTATGTGGTGGGAGCCGCATATCTCGTTGGCCAGGGAGGCTATCATCTTTTCGGTGAAGGCCATGAGATCCTGAAAGTCGGCATAGGCCCAGTAGAATTCGAGCATGGTGAATTCCGGATTGTGCTGCGTGGAGACCCCCTCATTACGGAAGTTGCGATTGATTTCGTAGACCTTTTCCATGCTTCCGACGAGGAGCCTTTTGAGGTAGAGCTCCGGGGCGATGCGCAGGTACAGGGTCATATCCAGGGCGTTATGGTAGGTCTTAAAGGGCCTGGCCGTGGCTCCGCCGGGAATGGGCTGCATCATCGGGGTCTCCACTTCCATGAAGCCGTGCCGGTCCAAAAAACCGCGCATTGCGTTGAGCAGTCTGGTACGGGTCTTGAATATCTCCCGCGATCTTTGGTTGACTATGAGGTCCAGGTAGCGCTGTCTATAGCGAGCCTCGACATCCTTGAGGCCGTGGTACTTCTCCGGAAGGGGGCGGAAGGACTTGGTCAGCAGCTCGATGCTTTCGGCATGCAGGGTGAGCTCGTTGGTTTTGGTTCGAAACAGGGTGCCGCTGACACCGATAATGTCACCGATGTCGAACTTTTTGAAGGTCTTGTATTTTTCGCTGCCTACGCTGTCACGTTGCACAAAGACCTGGATGCGGTCGCTGGCATCCTGCAGATGGAGAAAAGTGGCCTTGCCGAAGGAGCGAAGGGCCATGATCCGGCCGGCGACGGTAAATCTCTTGTCCAGTTGCAGGAGGGCCTCCTGTTCCTCCTCGCCGTACTGGGAGAGCAGGTGGCCGATATCGGAATCCTTGCGAAAGGAGTTGGGGAATAGGTCAATGCCTGCCTCTTCGAGGCTTTCGGCCTTTTCCCGCCGCTGGCGGAGGACCTGGCTATCGCTATCCTTGGGGGAACTTTTCTGGCTCAACGAGAGGTCTCCCTGACTGTCGGTCGTGAATCTCCGGCTAATGGATAAAAAACAGGTTCCGGTCCGTCCTGCATGCAGCAAACCTGAAGAATTATGTCAAATTGTACATCGCGTCAAGGCGCGACCGAAGCAGCTCAGCTTTGCGGCGAGCAGGGGCCCGGGGAGAGGGATACCCGCATGGACTTAACCTCTTTGTGTCGGGGCTGAAGCGGACAATCCATTGCTTCCACAGGCTAAGTGTGGTAAACATACCAGGCTGCATCTGCAGAAGGAGTTTTTTGCAGAGGCTGCTCAAGCTGCAATGAAAGCTTGAACCTTGCCGAGCAGTTGCCTTGTGCTCCGGCTGGGGCTTGTCGAAAAGCAAAAATTTGATAGGTGCCTGTGAGACGCGAGCTCGTATGAATTCTCTTTTTCTTCAATAAATCATCAATAAGACAGCGCAGCCGGAGGCTGCGCTGTCTAGGAAGTGTGAACCGTGAACCGCGAACTTTAAACTCCCAAGCTATTATTTTAGGAGGTCTGTGTCCTCATGTTGCCTCAGATCAAGAACATCCTGGTCGGTACCGATTTTTCCCACAGCGCCTGGCAGGCTATGCGATACGCAGTGCTCCTGGCCAAGGTTCATCATGCCAAGCTCAACATTCTCCATGTATTGCCGGATTTGCCGCAGGAGTTTACCTCCACCGGGGTATCCAAGCTGCTCAGCTTTGGTCCGGGGATGTCGGGAGTGCCGCCCATCCTGCATTCCTCCAAGAAAGGAGCAGCGCAGTCCGGGACGGAGTCCGGGGAGTTTGTGGAAAAGATAGAAAGCGTGGCCAAGGACAAGATCAAAAGCGTACTTCTCAAGCTGAAATCCGAAGAGTCGGAGTATAGCTGGGACACCAGCGCGGACCGTCTACTGGTTCGTATCGGAGGGCCGGTTCAGAATATCCTGGAAGAGCTGAAGAGCGGCAGCTACGATCTGGCCGTTCTGGGAAGGCGGGGCCACGGGAGGCTCAGGGGACCCAGAACCGGAGGTGTGGCCCAGGGAGTGCTCAACCGGAGCCCGGTACCGGTTCTGGTGGTAACCCCGGAGCATGCCAAAACAGAGTAACGCCTCTTTGGCCGGAAGCCTGCTCACGGCCTTTGCAGGCGGGCTTCCGGCCCCTTGAGACCGTATCCGACCTTCCTATCACCCGCACTCGGTTGTGCTGAAAAGATGCCCCAGTGAGTATGGAAGCACATAACGGTTTTCCGGCTCATGCTTGAGCTACCATCCCGAAGCTGAGCATGGATGGAGCCGTTTCAGAGCATTTTCGCTCTGATCATCCCGAGGGGCGAAAGCGTTGAGTGTATACGAAGAGCCTCAGTGGGGGCCTCTTCATTCAAAGACCGGATACAAGGCAGCAGCCTCTGGCTGCGACGTTATCGGTCGTCCTTGCTCAAATTGTACTTGTTGAGGCGGTAGCGGAACTGCCTGAAGTTGAGCCCGACGAGCTCAGCCGCTTTGCTTTTGTGGCCCTGGGTTCTCTCCAGGGCGGTAAGCAGCACCTTCTTGTCCACCTGCTCCAGGTACTCGTCCAGCCCCAGCTCCCCGCTGAGCACCTTTTCCGTGCCATCCATGCTTTCGGACTGCACCTGCTCGTAGATGATCAGCGACCCCGGGGAGATATAGGGTCCGGACTCCAGGGCTACAGCCCGTTCAATAATGGTCTCCAGCTCCCGGATGTTGCCCGGGTAGTGATAGTTCCTGAGCTTCTGCATGGCCCCGGTGGTAAAGCCCTTGATCTCCTTGTTCTGTTCCTGGCAATACTGCTTGAGGAAGTGCTCGGCCAGTAGGAAGAGGTCCTCGCCCCTTTCCCGCAAGGGAGGCATTTTGATCATTACCCCGCAAAGCCGGTAAAAGAGATCCTCCCGGAACCTGCCTTCGGAAACCTCCTTTTCGATCTCCCGATTGGTGGCCGCGATGAAGCGTATGTCGGAACGGGTGAGCTCGGTGCTGCCCAGGGGCATGAAGGTCCCGTCCTGGAGACAGCGCAGCAGCTTGACCTGAATGCTGGCTGAAAGCTCTCCCACCTCGTCGAGCATGAAGGTGCCCTTGTCCGATTTCTCCAAGAGCCCTTTCTTGGACTGATTGGCTCCGGTGAAGGCCCCTTTGCGGTATCCAAAGAGCTCGCTCTCCACCAGGTTTTCCGGAACCCCGCCGCAGTTGATGACCATGAAGGCCTTGTCCTTGCGGGGGCTGTTTTCATGAATGGCTCTGGCGATGAGCTCCTTGCCGGTTCCGGACTCTCCGGTGATGAGTACGTTGATGGAGGTGGGGGCGATTCGGGAGACCAGGGAGTAAACCTCGTTCATCTTTTCGCTGTTGCCGATGATCTGGCCGTAGCGGTTGTGCAGCTGCTCCTTGAGCCAGACATTTTCCTCGGCCAGGCGGGAGTTTTCCAGGAGTCGGTCCACTTGAAGCAAAAACTCTTCAACATCGAAAGGCTTGGCAATGTAGTCCTCTGCTCCCAGCTTGATGGCCTTGATGGCAGTTTGGCTGTCGGCATAGGCGGTGATCATGAGCACCGGCACGGAAGGCCACTTCTGCTTGATGGTTTTCAGCAAGTCCAGTCCGCTCTCCTGGCCCAGGCGCAGGTCCACAATAGCCAGATCCAGGACCTCTTGGGCCAGCAGGCTCAGGGCTTGGTCGATATTGGCCGCGTTTTCTGCGGCATGGTCGTGGCTGTGCAGGGCGATCTCCAATACTTCACGGAGACTGGGATCGTCATCCACAATGAGAATTTTGGCCATAAGCGGTTCTTTTATCCGGTTGCCGGTTTTTGTTCTTCGATAAAGGCGACATTGCCGCGAATGGAGCTTATCTTTACCCTGCCCTGCAGCTTCTGACCCAGGCACGGCGTGTTCTTCCCCCTGGACTTGAGGGACTCTGGGCTTACCGTCCAGGCTTCCCCGGGATGGAAAAGGAGAAAATCTGCCGGATCTCCGGGCTGAAATCCGTTGGCCTCAAGGTTGAAGATGGAGGCCGGTCCTTCGCACCAGAGCCGAAAGGCATCGGACAGCTGGAGATCTCCGGCTTCTATCAGGGACCAGGTGAGGCTCAGGGCGGTGTCCAAACCGGAGATCCCGTTTTCGGCCTGGGCAAAGGGGGCTTCTTTTTCAAAATCCGCATGCGGGGCATGGTCGGTGGCCAGGGTATCTATGGTTCCGTCCCGAGCCGCCTGGCAAAGGGCAATCCGGTCATCGGCCGCTCTGAGCGGCGGGTTGACCTTGGCCAGTGTGTTGTAGCCCTGGACAAGGCTTTCGTCCCAGAGGAGGTAGTGAGGGCAGGTTTCCGCGCTCACAGGGATTCCTTTCCTTTTGGCCCAATAGATGAGCTCCACCGACTCCCGGCAGCTGATATGGGCCAGATGCACAGGGATGTCCAGATAGGCCGCCAGCAGAATATCCCTGGAAACCTGGAGGGTTTCTGCAATGCTCGGCTGGCCGGGAAGACCCAAGGCGTCGCTCATGCGCCCTTCATTCAGGACCCCGATGCCGGAAAGCCCCGGATCCTGACAGTGATCTATGATCGGCAGGGCCAGGTCCGCGCTGTACTCCAGGGCCCGGCGGAAGATGGCGTTGTCCTGGACCGGGATCCCGTCATTGGAAAAGGCTATGCATCCGGCTTGAGCCAGTTCGTACATGGGGGCCAGCTCCGTGCCCCGCAACCGTGTAGTCAAGGCGCCCACGGGATGCAGGAGCGGGCCCAGGGGGTGGCTCCTCTGGGCCCGGGAGCGTATGAGCTCGGTCACCCCGGCATTGTCATTGACCGGGTCGGTGTTGGCCATGCACATCACCTGACAGAATCCGCCGCGCAGAGCGGCCTCCAGGCCGGAGGCAATATCCTCCTTGTGCTCCTGCCCCGGCTCCCGCAAATGGGCGTGGCTGTCAATAAGCCCGGGCAGAAGCATCCACCCCCTGGCCGACAGAGTCCTTCCGGCCTGGATAGCGGGCCGGCTGCCGGAGGTATGCAGGGCCTGGATGCGTCCGTCAAGAACCAACAGATCCACTTCCTGGTCGCGCCAGGTAGCCTGCTGAATCAGGAGGTCAGGCTCAGGCATTGTCGCTCCTCGCTTGAGAAGGTGTCAAGAGAAGGTAAAGCAGGGCCATCCTTACGGCCACCCCGGCGTTGACCTGATCCAGAATGAGGCTGTCTGGCCGGTCGGCCAAGGCTGATTCTATCTCCACCCCCCGGTTCATAGGGCCTGGGTGCATGATCCTCACCCCTTGATTGGCCAGCTCAAGGTGTCTGGCCTTAAGCCCGAATCTGGACGCATACTCGCGGAGCGAAGGGAGAAGGCCGCTTTCCTGGCGCTCCAATTGGAGGCGGAGGCATTGAATGGCATCCACGCCTGCACAGGCTTGTTGAATATCAGAAAACACCTCAACCGGCCACTCCCGGATCCTTCTGGGCAGCAAGGTTCGGGGAGCGCAGATTCTGACCGTTGTGCCGAGCTTGGTGAACAGCTCCACATCTGACCTGGCTACGCGGCTATGGGCCACATCCCCCAAAATGAGCAGGGTCTTGCCCGCGAAATCCTGCCAGTGGTGATAGAGGCAGAAGCCGTCCAGAAGGGCTTGCGTGGGGTGGGAATGCCATCCGTCCCCGGCGTTGATGACGCTGCAGGCCAAACGCCGGGAGAGAAACTGGGCCGCGCCGCTCAGGGAATGTCTTATAACCAAGGCATCCGGGCCCATGGCTTCAAGGGTCAGACCGGTGTCCTTCAAGTTCTCGCCCTTTTGCAGGCTGCTTCCCTTTTGGGCCAGGGAAAAGGAGTCCGCCGAAAGCCTTTTGGCGGCTATGTCGAATGAGGTCTTGGTCCGAGTGCTCGGTTCAATGAACAACAGAACCACGCTCTTGCCCTTAAGGGTGGGCGCCTTCTTCACCGGACGGGTGTTGATTTCCTTGAACTTGGCGGCGAGCTCGAAAAAGGAGTGGATCTCCTGCTTGCTCAAGGGGGCAATGGATATGAGATGTCTATGCGGCCAATGCATGAACCTGCTCCCGGGGCTGGCTGCGAGATTGCGAAACCAAAAGCGCCATGGGGAATCTATCCCTCCTGAGGGCGATGCTTCCGGTTGAGCCGGGCAGCCTTCCGCTCTGTAGGCCAAGAGGTAGCTTACTTCTTAGCTGCTGGAGCATAAGGCGACTGCCGGGCATGGCTTTTTAGCTTGGTTGCAGGGCGGCAGAAAACAGAGCTTTACAGCTTCCGGGCCGGCTTTTTTGCCGGCCCTCCTTTGTCCGGGTCAATTGAATCATCTTTGTCCGGTTTTGAAAAGAAGGGTTTTTGGGGATCTTATCCATCAGAAAGACGGCTTGTCATCTCTCGGTTGCAGGCCTGAAATATGTGGTCCGGGACGAGCGCGCAGGCGGCCTTTTTCCCGGGAGCCAGCGATCCGACCCGCTTGTTCAGCCCGAGTGCCCTGGAGGGATTTAGGCTGAGCAGGGCAATGAGGTCAATGAGCGACAGGCTAATGCTTGCCCCCTGCAAAAGCCGCTCTGCTTCGGACCACAGGTTGAGATCTGTGTTGGAGCCAAGGCTGTCCGTTCCCAGGCAGAGCTTGATCCCGGCCCGGTGCATTCTCTCCCAGGGGGCCCGCCCCACGTTTATCAGCTCATTGCTCCGGGGACAGAGGCAGACTGTAACGTTTCGGCGCAGTAGGAGGTCTATCTCCTGGTCATTGATCTGCACGCAGTGAACAGCCAGGGTGTTTTCGTCCAATAGGCCGAGCTGGTCCGCGTACATAACCGGCGAGGTTCCGGGGGGAAGATAGGGATCGGGAAGCAGGACCGGCTTGAGGAGCTCGGCCAGCTTGCCTCGTCCGGTGGTCAGCAGCTCCACTTCGCTGGGGGATTCGGCCAAATGGATGACAAAGGGACGATGGTTCTTGTTGGCCCATGACTTACATAGCTGGAGCGTGCGAGGATGGGTGGAGTAGAGGGCGTGGCCGGATATGCCCAGTCGGTCCGCTTTTTCCGGATTGATGGCCTTCGGCCAGGAGAGGCCCTGGTGGCGGGGCTCTTTAAAGCCCAGGAACTCGAGGAACAGCCTGTACTCCAGACTCGATTCCCCGAGGCTGCGGTGAATGTATTGGGGATTATGGCCGGATATGTCCCCCAGGCCGGCAGTGTCTGAGTCGGCGAGCTGCGCAAGGGCCTGTTGCAGGGAGGCCTCATCGATGGCTTTCAGAGGCAGCTGAACCAAGCTTTTGACCCATTGGGCAAAGCCCAGCCCAAGCGTGGTTTGATTCTGCAAGTGGCTCAGCTCGAGGTGGGTATGTGCGTTTACCAGGCCGGGAACAAGGGGGCCGGGGCCCAGATCCTCAACCGGGCCGCTCCAGGAGCGTTTCAGGTAAGAGTAGCTGTCCAGCGCCTTGACGGTTTGGTTCCCCACCAGGAGCAGGCCATCCTGAACCGGGGGTCGTCCGGGCTCCATACTCAGGATAGTGCCGCATCGAAGGCCGTATTCTGCCGCTGCAGTGTTCATTGAGCTCTCAAAAGCGATTGGCATGGAAGTTGTCCGCCCCAGGTATAGCCCAAGGGCGCTGCGAGGTAAACCGGTTTACCGCAACAAGGACCATCTCCGAGCCTTGAGTAAACTCGATTTGGGAGGCCGAGATGCCCAAACGCTTGAAGCGTTCTCTGGCTTCACCGCGGTGTCCCCAGAGGTCGCCTTGCCAGGAGCTGGGACAGTGGAGGCGAAGCGATTGCGGGTCTGCCCCTGAAGAAAGAACCGCGGCGGCTATGCGGCTAAACAGGATGCGGCTCCGGACCAAAGAGCCCAGGGCCGGATGCCAGGGGCCAGCACGAACGGCTTGGATCAGCTCCGGCTGTGGCGGGAGTCCCAGGCGGATAACCCTCAGCCCGCGGCGCCAGAACCTGAATACGCCGCGACTCAGAGCCCTCACGGCCGTATCCAGGTCCCAGGGTGCGTATTCCCCAGCCAAGTACATCCGTTCGAGCTCTGTGGAGCGCAGCACCAGGCAGGGGTAGACGCGGACCGTTTCCGGCCTTTGCAGACAGGTCTGCCGCACGTCAAAGAACCAGTCTGCAGGGCTGTGCCCCGGCAGCCCGGGAAGCAATTGGAGCCCCAGGCCCAGGCCGCAGCTGCGAACCAGATCGCAGGCAGCCTCGATGTCCCGGGCAAGATAGCCTCGCCGGCTCGCGGACAAGCTCCGGTCGGAAAAGGTTTGGGCTCCGATCTCCACCATATCCAGCCCATAGCTCTTGAAACGCTGCAGAAGGGACCCTGAGAGCCGGTCCGGCCGGGTGGAGCATCGAATGCGACTAATCAGGCCGCGTTCTTTATAGCCTTGTCCCAGCTGGAGAAAAGCCCGGGCCCATTTTTCCGGCAAGGCAGTGAAGGTTCCGGCAAAAAAGCCGAGCTCGAGGGGGGGAGTGCTTCGCCTAAGACCCGTCTGGAGCTCCTTTTCCAGGCGGGCGAAGGAGTTGGCGAGTGTAGCTTCCGGATCGGAGGATTGCAGGTGCTGGGCGCAGTAAATGCATCTCTGGCGGCAACCGAAAAAAGGCAGAAAGACAGGCCAAATCCGGATCCGGTCTCGGGCCGGGCCCGGGAGGGAGAAGCGAAATTCCTGGGGCATGGAGCTTAGACGATAATGAGATTTTTTAGGCTGTTATATATTGCTAAAATGAAAGTCCTCAGGTATATAGTTAGCATATCTTTTCTTTTGTTTGCTGTAAATTTGTCGAGCCATCGCAATGACGGTCCGTTGTGCCTCGGGCCACAGACCAAAAAAAGCAAGGGGGCGATTATGGAGGAGTGCATATTTTGCAAAATTCTCTCCGGCGATATTCCCTGCGCCCAGGTCTATGCGGACGAGTACGCGCTTTCTTTCTTGGATATCGCCCCGATTGCCGAGGGGCACACCCTGGTTATCCCCAGAAGGCACTGGCAAACTCTCTGGGAGGTGCCTCCGGAGCAAGGGGAGCGCATTTTTTCCGTACTCAAGGCCGTAGGAAAGGCCGTTCTTTCTGCGACCCAGGCCACGGGTCTCAATGTGGTCATGAACAATTACGCCTCTGCCGGTCAGGTCGTGCCCCATGCCCATTGGCATTTGATCCCCCGCTTCGAAGGGGACGGATTGCTCCAAGTGGTGCAGAAGAAATACGATTCGCAAGAGGCGATGCAAGCCATGGCCGAGAAGGTCAAGGCAGCTTTGAGTGAGCCGTCGTGACCCTCGAGGCTTATATCCGGTGCGCAAGTCCCAGTATAGGGGTGGAAATTAAGTCCCGAACCGGCAAGGAGGAATCATGTCACAAAACACATTGACCAAGGCTGATCTGGTGGAAAAGATCTACGAGCAAACGCAAAGAAACCGGGCGGAGGTCAAAAAGCAGGTCGAGGATCTGCTGTCCATCATGAAAGAGTCCATCAAGCAGGATTACTCCCTGCTCATCAGCGGGTTCGGCAAGTTCGAGGCCTATGATAAAAAAGCCAGAAAGGGGCGCAACCCGCAGACAGAGAAAGCCATCACCCTTCCGCCCCGGACGGTTTGCGTTTTCCGTCTTTCACGCAAGCTCCGCTCGGAGCTCAATCCGCAATGATGAAGCTGGAGGGGTAAGCTTTCCGCAGCCGGTTAAGCTTTTTCCGGGCTAGGGCCAGGGTGGTAAAAGCTCCGGCCTGAACCCGGTAGTAGGTCCGGCCCTCAAGGCTAACCTGGATGATGCGCGATCCGCTATAGCCCTTGTTTTTCGTCTTGTGCAGGAGCTGCCGGGCATTTTGCAGCTTGGAAAACGATCCCAGCTGTACGAAGTAGCGGGTGGTGTCCCGATCCGAGGGGAGCTTTACGGACTCCACCTTTACCGGGGCCGTGCCCTTTTCGATCATGTCCAGCTTGCGGGCAGCGGTGTAGGATAGGTCGATGAGACGGTTCTTCACAAATGGACCTCGATCATTGATCCGCACCTGCACCGATTGTCCGTTTTGCAGATTGGTTACCAGGACCTTGGTTTGGAAGGGCAGGATCCGGTGAGCTGCGGTCAGGTCGTACATGTTGTATATCTCGCCGTTGGCCGTAGGCCGGCCGTGAAACCTGGGGCCATACCAAGAGGCGGTGCCCCTCTGGCTGTAGGTTTCGATTCGGGTAAGCGGCCGGTAGGTTCGGCCGTTGACGGTATAGGTCCCCTTGGAGTGCGAGCCGGAGCCCTTAATCTCCGGCCTAGGGCCAGCACAGCTGGCAAGGATGGTAAGCGAGCCCAGAAAGGCCAAAGCCAGATAAGACCGACGAGAAGGCATGGAATCTCCTCACAATCCTGATTGACCGTTCAGCTATTTAGCCCGTGGCCAGACGGAAGTCAATAGACCGGTCAAGGATGCGCTTTCGGTCCTGCGGGCTGTGATGAACCCCTACTTTCCAACCCCTAAGCCTTGCGAATTTCTTCCTTGATCAACCCGGCACTCAGTTTGAATGCAATTTTCTTCCAAAGGTGATATACACCTGGGCAGCAGCTCTTATTCAAGCTCGAGCAGAGACTGGGCAAACTGAGTGCCGGACCAGCTCCGTCTCCGGTGTCTTTCAAACAACATGTTGGGAAAAATTTTTTTCTTCAATAAAGTTACCGTTAAGTCAGATTTGCCGGAGGCAAAGCCGACTTGGGAGAGCCATTTATGTCCGACACCCTCAACGCCTCCCAGCGCAGCGCCGTTGTCGAGCTGCTGCAGCAAAGAAGCACTCCAGTAAACGATATCCTGACCGTTGACCGCCAAACCTGCCGCAGCCTGGCAAAAGAGTTCGCTATCTCCCTTCGCGAGCTGGAGATCCTGGCTTTGGAACAGCAGTTGCTGCCTTTGCCTTATGTGCGCAATGTGCATGGAATGAGCCTGGCGGAGCAGTTGGCCTTGCGAAAGAGTGAAGCAGCCCTGGTCGGCCTGGGGGGGCTGGGGGGGTTCGTACTGGAGCTCCTGGTTAGAGCCGGGATAGGAGCGGTGTCTGCAGCCGACGGCGATGTTTTCGAGGAACACAACCTTAATCGGCAGCTCCTGAGCCAGGAGGATGGCCTGGGAAAGCCGAAGGCTCACGCGGCAGCAGAGCGGGCTGCCCAGCTCAACAGTGCCGTCGAGGTGACCGCACAGGCAGAGATGCTCGACGCCGAGGGCTTTTATCGCCTGCTCCAATCAAAGGACTTGGCTGTGGATGCCCTCGGCGGACTGGAGATAAGACGCAGGCTGCACGAAGCCGCGGCAAGAGCGGAGGTACCGCTCGTTACCGGGGCTGTTGGAGGCGAGGTAGGCTACGTGTGCACCGTATTCCCGGGTGAGGAAGGCCCCTTGTCCCTGTGGTCCGGGGAGCTCGGAGCTGAAGAGAGGCTCGGGTGCACGCCTCACGCAGTTTCGGCTGTTGCCGCTATGCAGTGCGCGGAAGCGATGCATATCGCAGCCGGCCGCAAGCCGCAGCTTCGAGGCCGGCTCGGAGTCCTGGACCTCCAGGATATGAGCTGGGAGATCTTTGATCTGTAAAACCTGAGGGCCTCCCAGCGAGGGCTGCGGTGTCGTTAAGTCAAGCTAATGAAAAAATTGTTTTTTCTCCAATAAAATTGCAATTCAGTCAGGTTTGCCGGGGGCTGTGCTGACTAAAACTCCCATCCCAGATCGGCTCTGAGCTCAGCCGGAAGGTTCGCATCCTTGGGCGGCAGGTAAGGCTTTGGCGCACCTGCTGATTCTCGGCTCTGCTTCAGGTTCTGCAGGCTGAAGGTGCGGGGGATATAGAACACCTGGCCGGGAAATATAAGATCCGGGTCGTTGATCTTATCCCGATTGGCCTTGTAAATGAGCGGCCACATGAACGGATCATTGTAGATCTTCTCGTACTCTGCAATCCACCACAGGCACTCCCCCTTGACCACTTCATGCTGCAAGGGAAGCTCGGCATAATCGAGCTCGTACTCCTCCATGGGAGTAGGAGGGACCTTCTTAGTTTCCGTCTTTTGAGCGCTCTCCTGGACCTTCTCTTGGGCCGGCTCGGCCTTTTTCTGAGTCATTTTCGCCGGTTCCTCTTGCTCCGGCTCAGCGGTCACCTTTTTGGTGGCGCACCCTGATCCGATGAGAAGAATAAGGGCGCAGGCGAGGCAAAGCCACAGTGATTTATGCATATCGAACCTCCTGACTAGGGTTGCGGGACCGAAACTCGTTTTTGGAATGCACATTCTTTCTACTCTTTTTTCAATGAATTCGCAATGATTTTTTTCTCTTGCTTAATGGCCTCCCGCTCGGGGTTTAGGTCAAGGGCCTTGTCAGCGGCGTCTTGGGCCCGGTGCAGCCATCCTCCTTCTCTGAGGCTTTGTGCTGCGAGGAGGTAGAGATCATCCTGGGCTTCGCCGTAAACTGCCTGCAGCAGCGGGGTGTAATGTTCCTGGAACACGTCGCGCAGGGTATTCTCCTGGTCGTAGATAAAACGGGCCAGCAGTGGGTTGTTGCGATGCTGGGGCAAAAAATGGATCAGGATAAGCCGGCATTCGTCCAGAATATACTCGATACGGTTGACCTCACGGCGCATGCTCTCGATGGTTTGCGAGGCCAGCCCGAAGAGCCGCTGCCCGATAGTGCGTTCGCTGGCTTGGAAGCGGGTGTCGTTTTGCACCTCTTGAAACCAGGGAACATAATTTTGGATTTGATAGGCGTCCTCTTTGAGCTTCATGCACTCGTGAAATATATAGCCGATGGCCCAGTCAAGGAAGATGCCGCACAGCGGGGCGTCGGCGTTTTGCCGGAACAGGAGATGGGCCGTGTCCTTGAGGCGCCATAGCCGGCCCTGATTCATCTCCTGGCCTAAAAGGTCGGAAAGCGTTTCGAAGCTGATGCTCTGTCGTTGGCGATAGTCGGCAAACTCCCGGCGCAGGGTGAGATGGATAGTGCAGTAGTTCTTGAGCAGATCGACCAAGAGCTCATTGTGCTTGTCCTGGAGCCATTTTCGATGCATGAAACGCCTCGCGGTGATGATTTCCTGCGGCTCATTTTTAAGATACTTCCGGATGGGAACAAGGGCAAATTCCGCGCGCTTACTCTAATCAAACGCGTTGACTTTAGCAATGCCCTGTGCTATTGACTTCAACCTTGTGAAGGATTGCACTAAATGAAGTTCTTTAAAGACCTGGATCGGGATTACCTCAACAACCTGCTCAAGGCGAGCGTGGTCGGCCTCCATATGGTTACGGCCACCTTTGTGGGCCTGGCTGTGGGGTATTATCTGGACAAATGGCTGGAAACCAAGCCCTGGCTGACCATGCTCTTTCTCCTTTTTGGCATTGCGGCCGGGTTCTTGAATATGTACCGAGAAGTGAAGGGGATCCATCAGGGCAATGCTGACAAGTCTGGATCAAAGAATGAACAGGATGGTTCATCGCGCCGGGATTGATCATCCCGAGATTCGTTGGATGGTCAAGTTCCAGTACCTTTTGATCCCCCTGGCTGCTGCCTTGATCTATCTGGGGGGCAATGTCGACTGGCTGGCCCCCTTTCTCCTGGGCGCATTGCTGGTAACCTTCAATTTCACCGTGCTGGCCAGGATCGTCCCCCGCCTGGTTTTTATGCGGCAGGGCGGCGTTTTCTCCCTGTTGGTCAGTTTTTATCTGCGGTTGTTCTTTACGGCCGGAGTCCTCTTTCTGGCCATTGCAGGGGCTCGGTTCTCCATTCCCGCGCTGCTGCTCGGCCTCTCCACCGTGCTCGTATCATTGACTGCTTGGGGAGGGAAGTTTCTGCTCACTCATAAACACAAGGAGGCGTAGGACATGGCTATGGAAATAGCGCCCCATGTGGTGCTTTTGGAGAAGGCGATGCACGTCGTAGGCCTGGTTGACAAGGCCGGGCATAGCCTTATCCCGCAGCATATCCTTTACACTTGGCTGGTGATGCTCATTCTCATTGTCCTCGGCTGGGTCGGAACGCGCAAGCTATCCCTTGTGCCCAAAGGAGTACAGAATTTCCTTGAGATCATGGTCGGAGGCATGGAGGATTTTATCGTTTCCAACATGGGCGAGCACGGCCGCAGTGTGTTCCCCCTGCTGATGACCCTGTTCATCTTTATCCTGTTTTCCAATTTCATCGGCCTGGTTCCAGGCTGTATGGCTCCCACGGCCAACCTGAATACTAACGCTTCCATGGCCTTGTGCGTTTTCTTATTCTACAACTATATTGGCATCCGGCAGCACGGTGCGAAGTATATCAAGCACTTTACCGGCCCCGTGCCCTGGCTCATACCCATCATGCTCCCTATCGAGCTGCTCAGTCACCTGGCGCGGCCGCTGTCTCTCACAGTGCGGCTTTTCGGAAATATATTCGGGGAAGAGCTCGTGCTTATCCTTTTCTTCTTCCTGCTGCCGGTGGTGGCGACGCTGCCTATATACTTCCTCTACAGCCTGGCCGATACAATCCAGGCCTTCATCTTCTTTATGCTGTCCATGATCTACCTCAAGATGTCCTTTGAAGAAGCGCACTAAGCCGATTCCAGGCTGAAAGGGCCCTTTCAGCCTGGAATCGAAACCTTATCTCTGAAGAGTCAGGGCACGAGCTCGTTTAGGGCTGAGTTGATCGGCAAAGCTGAAAATGTGCCGGAGCTGATATGCCGTTTGCCGAGTTAGCTGAATACACGGGGGAAATGGTCTGCTGACCAATATGTTTCATACAACCGTCTAAGGAGGATTTGGTTTATGCGTAAGGTTTTGCTCACTGCTGTGAACACTCTGGTTTTCATGTGCGTGGCCAGCGCCGCCTTTGCAGCTGAAGGGACCGGCTCTGATGTTGTTTCCATGATCGCCATCGCCACCGCCATCGGCATGGGCCTTGCGGCTCTGGGGTGCGGCATCGGCATGGGCTTCGGGCTGAGAGGGGCTTGCGAAGGTACCGCCCGCAATCCCGATGTCAGCGGTAAGATCACGGTGACCATGCTCATCGGTCTGGCCATGATCGAGTCCCTGGCGATCTACACCCTGGTTGTGGACCTCATTCTGCTTTTCGCCAATCCGTTCCTATAAACGCCAAGTAATGGAATAGGAAAGAGGCCTTCTGCCTTAAAGAGGGCCTCTTTCTTTTCCCCTTACTTGTGAAATTTTTCTCAAGTTCCATGGCAAGACCGTGAAAACCGAACGCATACCTCAAGCCACCATTCAGCGCATGGCCATCTATATCCATGTGCTTGAGGGTCTGCATCAGGCCAAGCAAAAAATCATTTCCTCGGAAAAGCTGGCTGAGGCCTGTGAAGTGAACCCCTCTCAAATCCGAAAGGATTTGGCCTATTTCGGTGAGTTTGGGGTCCGGGGTGTGGGTTATTACGTCCACGATCTGCTTCAGGCCCTCAAAAGGTTCCTGGGCATTGATAGGATATGGAACTGTGCCCTCGTGGGAGTTGGCAACCTGGGACGGGCTCTTTTGCGGCATCAGCAGCTGCGGGAAAAGGGATTCATCATTGTCGCCGCCTTTGACTGCGATCCGTTTAAGATAGGCGAAACGGTCGGAAAGCATGAGATCATCTGCACCCGAAGACTCAAGACCGTGGCCAAGGAGAAGGGCATCTCCATCGGGCTGATCACCACTCCTTCGGACCGGGCTCAACGGGCAGCCAATCACATGGTTGAAGCGGGCATCAAGGGGATTATCAACTTTGCTCCCAGCCGGATACGGGTCCCCCAGGATGTCAGCGTGGACTACGTGGATTTTTCAAACCATCTCATCTCCTTGGCCTTCCATCTCACCAACCGCTCCTAGACCCTCTTGGCCGTCAGGCTCTTTCCTTCCAGGCGCTTCCCCTTTCATTGCTACGGGCCTTGGTTCCTCCTCTTGCCAAATTTAAAGGATTCATATAGTATTGTTAGTTTGCATTCCAATCGCACACATAAAACAGGTGAATAGACTTCCCTTAGGAGGAAAGCGTTATGAAGAAAGGCGTGCATCCGGAGCTGCAAAAGGCAAGGATTGAATGTTCCTGCGGCTTTGGTTTTGAAACCTATTCCACCCGGTCCGAGAAGATCCACGTGGAAATTTGTTCCAATTGCCATCCCTTTTACACAGGCAAGCAGCGGTTTGTGGACACCGCCGGGCGCATTGACCGTTTCCGCCGCAAGTACGCCCAATATAACACCTCGGAGAAGTCCTGAGTCCGGCTGGCTCGGGCTGCAGTGCGGAAATACATCCACTGAGCTCCGAAATAGAACTTTTTTATGGGCATGATTGAGAAATTGGAGAGCTTGGAAAGATCCTTCGAGGAGCTCGAGGATCAGCTCGGCTCGCCTGAGCTGTATCAGGATCAGTACAAGTATCAGGAGCTGGCCAAGGCCCACGCAGATCTGGCCGATATCGTCCATACCTACCGGGAGTACAAGGCTGCGCAGGCCGCCCTCCGGGACAATCAGGAGCTGCTCAAGGACTCGGACGAAGAGATCCGGGAGCTGGCAAAAGCTGAGATCGAGGAGCTCAGAGAGCGCTTGGAGCGTCTGGAGCGTGAGCTAAGGATCAAGCTCATCCCTGAGGATCCCCTGGACAGCAAAGCGGTGATACTGGAGATCCGGGCCGGAACCGGAGGGGAAGAGGCCAGCCTGTTTGCTGCGGATCTGCTGCGAATGTACAGCCGGTATGCGGAAAAGAACGGCTGGAAGGTCGAGCTGCTCGATTCCCATCCTTCAGGAAGCGGCGGCCTCAAGGAGGTTATTGCTTCCATCTCCGGAGGCCGGGTTTACAGTCGCCTCAAGTTCGAATCCGGAGTGCACAGGGTGCAGAGGGTTCCGGCAACTGAGTCTCAGGGGCGCATACATACTTCAGCCGTTACCGTGGCCATTCTCCCGGAAGCGGAGGAAGTCGATGTTGAAATTGATCCCAACGATCTCCGGGTGGATGTTTTCCGTTCCTCCGGTCCGGGAGGCCAGAGCGTCAACACCACCGATTCCGCAGTTCGGGTGCACCATATCCCTTCCGGGGTGACGGTCAGCTGTCAGGATGAGAAATCCCAGCACAAGAATCGGGCCAAGGCGATGAAGGTCCTGCGCTCCAGGCTGCTGCAGATGAAGCAGGATCAGGCCAAGCAGGAGCAGGATGAGGCCCGTCGCTCCCAGGTCGGGAGCGGAGATCGCTCCGAAAGGATCCGCACCTACAACTTCCCCCAGTCGCGGATCACCGATCACCGGCTCAATTTCACAACCCACAATCTCGAGGCTGTGTTGGCCGGGGACCTGGAAGAGCTCGTGCAGCCACTGGTGGAAAACTTCCAAGCCGCCTCCCTGGAAAGCGCCTTGGCGGAATAATTGGTCGCAATACATTTTTGGGCCTCGCAGCCAGTGTCCTCCTTGACCCTTCGCACAATTCTCCAACAAGCCGACCGCACCTTTGCCCTTGCCAGGAGAGATGCTCCCAGGCTTTCTGCCGAGCTTCTCATTGCTGAAGCCATGGGTCTTTCCCGACTCGAGCTTCTGCTCAGGCTCGATCAACCCATCTCCCCAGAGGAGTACTCCCGCGTCCGGCACAATATCGAGCGACGGGCCAAGGGTGAGCCGGTAGCCTATATTCGCGGCTACAAGGAGTTTTAC
The DNA here is from genome assembly GCA_964595165.1 of uncultured Desulfohalobiaceae bacterium. Lineage (GTDB taxonomy): Bacteria > Desulfobacterota > Desulfovibrionia > Desulfovibrionales > Desulfothermaceae > CAZQPF01. The sequence continues at coordinate 1,986 of CAZQPF010000001.1, read as the reverse complement.
GGCCGGAACTTCTTCGTCTCCCCTGGTGTGCTCATCCCCAGGCCCGAGTCCGAGCTGCTCATCGATCTCGCCCTGGATCATTTCGGGCCGGAGGAAGCCTTCAGGTTCGCTGATCTGTGCACAGGCAGCGGCAACTTGGGCCTTTCTATGGTCAGTGAACGTCCCTTCTCTCAGGGAATCGGCACTGAGATTTCCCGGCGCGCGGTGCAAGCGGCCGACAAAAACAGACGGCACCATGGCCTGGGCCACAGATTCGCCCTGGCGCAAGCTTCCCTTGGCAGCTGTTTCCGGAAGTCCTCCTTCGAGGCGGTGCTTTGCAATCCCCCCTATCTTTCCGAAGCCGAAGTGGCTTCGGTAAGTCCAGAGATAAGCGGCTTCGAGCCGATCGGTGCCCTACGCGGAGGCCGGGAAGGCCAGGAGCTTTCCCTGCAGGTGCTCAAGGCGGCCCAGCATATTCTCAAGCCTTGCGGGGTTCTGCTCCTGGAGACCGGACCCGGACAGGCCGGGCCTTTGTATCAGGCAGCCCGAAGGAGTCCTTGTTGGCAGGAGCTCTGTCTGCATCGGGACTTGGCCGGTAAGGACCGGGTTCTCTGCGCCGTCCGGTGTGGTTTGTAGGCTATAGAGTGTGTGCTAGAAAACACAGCCAGGGAGGTTTTCTGTATATTTTAATCAAAATTGCAGTATGTTGCGTATGCGGCTTGATTGGCATGCGAATTGCTGTGCAGGTTATTGGAGGAAGAGTGTATGCGACAGAAGACGATCGAGAGAACCGTTTCCTGCTCCGGAATCGGCCTGCATAGCGCCAAGCGTGTGGAATTGGCTTTTCATCCCGGAGCCGTGGATACCGGGATAGTTTTCTCCATTCCAACCCAGGGAGGTAACCGACTGGTCCAGGTGGGCCCGGAATCGGTTTCGCATACCCATCTGGCCACCACCCTGAGCTTCGACGGGGTCAAGATATCAACCGTGGAGCATGTTCTGGCCGCTGTCCGCGGATTGGATATCGATAATATCGTTATTGAGCTCAATGGGGAGGAGGTCCCCATTATGGACGGCAGCGCCGCATCCTTTGTCTACCTCCTCCATCAGGCCGGGGTTCGCGAGCAGAAGGCTTCCAAAAAGATCCTCTCCCTCATCAAGTCCGTCAGCTTTGAAAGCGGAAGTCGCTGGATCAAGGCATTGCCCGCCGAAGGCTTCAGCGCGCATTATATAATCGATTTCCCCCATCCACTAGTGGGGCGACAGGAGCTGTACTACGAAGCCAAAGAGCCGATATTCATCGAGCAGCTTTCCCGGGCCCGTACTTTTGGCTTTTTAAATGACGTGGAGCGGCTGCAGCAGAAGGGGTACGCCCTGGGCGGGACCTTGGAAAACGCCCTGGTTCTCGATGAATCCAGCGTAATCAACCCGGACGGCATGCGATTTCCAGATGAGCCGGTTCGTCACAAGGTTCTGGACTTTATCGGCGATACTGCGCTGTTCGGCCTGCCTTTGTGGGGGCACTTCGAAATTCATTGTTCCGGCCATCAGCTTAACAACCAGTTCGTGCGTCATCTTATGGCCCATCAGGAGGATTGCCTGGCGGTGGTAGAGCTCGGCTCGCGCAAGGCCGATGCAACGCTGGCACCAGCTTATGCCCCGGAGGCCGTCAAGGCTGCATCCTAGCTACAGTCCCCGCATTCAGCCGCTTGACTAGCTCGTCCTTTTTGCCAAACAGGGCTTGGGACCGGAGTGCTCCGGTCCCAAGCCCTGTTTGGCGTTGAATTCATTTTTTTGCGGATCGAGGGGTTGCAAAATAATAGAGAATAAGTTATAAAAATTTTTTTGCGCTGGCGTAGCTCAACTGGCAGAGCAGCTGACTTGTAATCAGCAGGTTGCGGGTTCGAGTCCCACCGCCAGCTCCAGATCTTTCATACTTGTGGAGGGGTACCCAAGTGGCCAAAGGGAGCAGACTGTAAATCTGCCGGCGTAAGCCTTCGGAGGTTC